>JAYQDX010000080.1:0-9897 GCA_038138545.1 Rhodobiaceae bacterium
AGAAATCGGCACCTGGCAAGAAGCGCGCCGAGCGTGAGGCCGAGGCTGCTGAAGCCGCTGCCGCTGCCGCCGAAGCCCCGGCTGAAGAGGCTGCTGTTGAAGAGGCGCCTGCTGAAGAAGCCCCGGCTGAAGAGGCTGCTGCCGAAGAGGCCCCGGCCGAGGAAGCTGCTGCTGAAGAGGCACCGGCTGAAGAGGCTGCTGCCGAAGAGGCCCCGGCCGAGGAAGCCGCTGCTGAAGAAGCTCCGGCTGAAGAGGCACCCGCCGAGAAATCATGAGCTCGGGCCGTCTGGCGATCGGCGCGGTTGCCGGCGCGCATGGGGTGAAGGGCCAGTTCAAGGTGAAACCCTTCACCGCCGCGCCGCGTGATATCGCGGCCTACGGTCCGGTCTGGGCCGGCGACCGTCAGCTGAACCTGTCCATCATGGGCATGACCGCTGCCGGCATGGTTATCGTCAGGGCGGCCGAGATTAGCGATCGGGACAGCGCTGCGGCGCTTCGCGGCACTGAACTGGAGGTCGAGCGCACCGCCTTTCCCGAGGCCGACAGCGACGAGATCTACCATGCCGATCTGATCGGACTTGCCGTCGAGACGGTTGATGGCGAGACGCTGGGAACGCTGGTGGCGCTTCATGATTTCGGTGCCGGCGAGATTGCCGAGGTCAGACCGGCAGAGGGGCCGACGCTGATGCTGCCGTTCGATGCGGATTTTGTGCCGGATATCGACCTTGTGGCGCGGCGTGTGGTGGTGGCGCCGCCGGACGGATTGCTGGACCCGGCGGATGACAGGGCTCTAGCAGGCCGGAGTGGAGGCAGGCGGAGTGACGGAGATGGCTGACACGGCCTGGCAGGCGACGGTGCTGACGCTGTTCCCGCAGATGTTCCCCGGACCACTGGCCGAGTCGCTGGCCGGGAAATCGCTGAAGGAGGGCATCTGGGCGCTGAAAACGCTGGACATTCGGCAGTTTGCGCGCGATAAGCACCGGACTGTCGACGACGTGCCGCTTGGCGGCGGTGTCGGGATGGTGCTGAAGCCGGATGTCGTTGCGGCGGCGCTTGACCATGTTGCCGACGCCCCCGGACCGCGGATTTATCTGACGCCGCGTGGACGGGTTCTGGACCAGCCGCTCGTGCGTGAACTTGCCGCTGCCGATGGCGCGGTGTTCCTGTGCGGACGGTATGAAGGCGTTGACCAGCGGGTCATCGATGCGGCCGGACTGATGGAGGTCAGCATTGGTGACTTCATCCTTTCGGGGGGCGAGGTGGCGGCGCTGACGGTGATGGATACGGTGGTGAGGCTGTTGCCGGGCGTGATTGGCAAGGAGGCGAGCCACCACGAGGAGAGTTTCGAGACCGGGTTGCTGGAGCCGTCGCTCTACACGCACCCGCGGAACTGGAACGGAATTGAGGCGCCGGAAATACTGGCGTCGGGCCACCATGGCAGGATCGCCGAATGGCGTGCCGGCGAGGCCAGGCGGGAGACGCGCGAGCGCCGCCCGGATTTATGGGAAAGGTACCTGCAGGCGCAGGCACGGGAAAAGGAAGCGAAGGAATAGGGCGATGAATATCGTTGACCGCATTGGCAAAAAGCAGATGGAAAAGGTGCTGGCACAGCGCACCATCCCGGAATTCGGCGCCGGCGACACGGTTCGCGTCGACGTCAAGGTTGTCGAGGGATCGCGTGAACGCGTCCAGGCGTTCGAAGGCGTGTGCATCGCCCGCAAGAATGACGGTGTGAATTCATCCTTCACCGTTCGTAAGCTGTCCTATGGCGAGGGCGTCGAGCGCGTCTTCCCGCTCTATGGACCGCAGGTGGCAGGCGTGACAGTTGTCCGCCGGGGCCGGGTGCGCCGCGCGAAGCTGTATTATCTTCGTGGCCGGACCGGCAAGGCCGCCCGTATTGCCGAGAAAACAACAACCCGCGAGGCGTCCTCCTCCTGACGGCGACGACCGGCAAGGAAGATGACCTCGCCGGCAGCCTTATGGAGGACCTCATGTCGGCACCAAAGACCCTGTTTGATAAAATCTGGGATGCCCATGTCGTGCATCGCCAGGATGACGGAACCTGCCTGATCTATATCGACCGGCACCTCGTTCACGAGGTGACCAGCCCGCAGGCCTTTGAAGGTCTGCGCAATGCCGGCCGCAAGGTGCGGGCACCGAACCGCACGCTGGCCGTGGCCGATCACAATGTCCCGACGACCGACCGTTCGGTTGGCATCGAGGATGAGGAATCGCGCATCCAGGTCGAGGCGCTTGCCACCAACGCCGCCGATTTCGGTGTTCCCTATTTCGCCATGGATGACGTGCGCCAGGGCATTGTCCATGTCATCGGGCCGGAACAGGGTTTCACCCAGCCCGGCATGACAATTGTCTGTGGTGATTCGCACACCGCGACGCATGGCGCCTTCGGGGCGCTGGCCTTTGGCATCGGCACCTCGGAGGTTGAGCATGTGCTGGCCACCCAGACGCTGATCCAGAAGCCGGCTAAGAACATGCGCATCACCGTTGATGGTGATCTGGCGCCGGGTGTCACGGCGAAAGATGTCATTCTGGCGATCATCGGCAAGATCGGCACCGCCGGAGGTACCGGCCATGTCATCGAATTCGCCGGGTCGGCCATTCGTGAGCTGTCGGTGGAAGGCCGCATGACGGTCTGTAACATGGCCATCGAGGGGGGTGCCCGTGCCGGCATGATCGCGCCGGATGAAAAGACCTTCGCCTATCTTGCCGACAAGCCGATGGCACCGAAGGGCGAGATGTGGGAAAAGGCCGTTGCCTATTGGCGCTCGTTGCCGTCCGATGAAGGCGCGAGCTATGACACCGAAATCGTTCTGCCGGCCGCCGAGATCGCGCCGACAGTGACCTGGGGCACCTCGCCCGAGGACGCGCTGCCGATCACCGGTGCCGTACCCGATCCGGACAAGGAAAAGGACGATATCAAGCGGGCAAAGCTGCAGCGGGCGATCGACTATATGGGCCTTGCACCCGGCCAGAAGCTGACTGATGTGAAGATCGACACGGTGTTCATCGGGTCCTGCACGAACAGCCGGATCGAGGATCTTCGCGCCGCGGCTTCGGTGGCATCGGGCCGGCAGGTCGCCGAGGGCATCCGCGCGATGGTTGTTCCCGGCTCGGGCCTTGTCAAGGAACAGGCCGAGGCCGAGGGTCTTGACGCGGTGTTCACCGCGGCCGGGTTCGAATGGCGTGAGCCGGGTTGTTCGATGTGTCTTGCCATGAATGCCGACAAGCTGACCGAGGGTGAGCGCTGCGCCTCGACCTCGAACCGCAATTTCGAGGGGCGGCAGGGACGTGGCGGGCGCACCCATCTGGTCAGCCCGGAAATGGCGACCGCCGCCGCCATCACCGGATATCTGACCGATATCAGGAACTTGCAGGGCTAGGCCGGGGAGACGAGAGATGCAGAAATTCGACAAGCTGACCGGCATTGCCGCGCCGCTGAACATCCTGAATGTCGACACCGACATGATCATCCCCAAGCAATTCCTGAAAACGATCAAGCGCTCGGGACTGGGGGCCAATCTGTTTGACGAGATGCGTTTCACCAAGGACGGTGCCGAAATCCCAGATTTCGTGCTGAACCGGGCGCCGTATCGCGACTCGCAGATTATCGTTGCCGGTGACAATTTCGGGTGCGGGTCGAGCCGTGAGCACGCCCCCTGGGCGCTTCTCGATTACGGCATCCGCTGCGTGATCTCGACCAGCTTTGCCGACATTTTCTACAATAACTGCTTCAAGAACGGCATTCTGCCGGTCATTGTCACGGCGGATGAGCGCGACGCGCTGATGGCCGACGCGCAGGACACCGAAAATCCGGAATTGTCGGTCGATCTCGTAGAGCAGAAGATCCGGCGCCCGAACGGGGTCGAGATTTCCTTTGAAATCGACCCGTTCCGCAAGAAATGTCTTCTGGAAGGTCTCGATGATATCGGACTGACGATGGAAAAGGGCGGCTCGATCGACAGCTTCGAGGCGGCTCGCGCCGACGACAAGCCCTGGCTCTAGCCGCGGGCATACAGACAATAAAACCAGGGCAAGGGTGGGCGAAATGGCGTCGAACCGAAAGATCATGGTGTTGCCGGGCGATGGCATCGGCACCGAAATCATGCAGGCCAACATGCGGATCATCGAGTGGCTGGCCAAGCATAAATCGATCAGCTTCGACATGCAGGAAGGTCTTGTCGGCGGCGCTGCCTACGATACGCACGGCACGCCGCTCACCGACGAGACGCTGGCCGATTCGATGGCAGCCGACGCGGTGCTGTTCGGCGCTGTCGGTGGGCCGCAATATGACGATCTGGCGTTCGAGCTGAAGCCGGAGCGCGGCCTTTTGCGGCTTCGCAAGGAAATGGACCTGTTCGCGAATCTGCGGCCGGCGATCGTCTTCCCGTCGCTTGTCGAGGCGTCGACGCTGAAGCCCGAGGTGGTGTCCGGCCTCGACATCATGATCCTGCGTGAACTGTGTGGCGGGTCCTATTTCGCCGAGCCGCGCGGGATCGAGGATCTGCCCGACGGCACGCGCCGCGGGTTCGACACCAACGCCTATACCACCCCGGAAATCGAGCGGATTGGCCGCGTCGGCCTGGATCTGGCGCGCAAGCGCAAGGGCAAGCTGACCTCGGCCGAAAAGGCCAATGTCATGCATTCCGGTGTCCTCTGGCGCGAGGTGATGACGGCGCTCCATGCCGCCGAGGGCGATGGCATCGAGCTTGGCCACATGTATGCCGACAATTGCGCCATGCAGCTTGTCCGCAATCCCAAGCAGTTCGACGTGATTGTCACCGATAATCTGTTCGGCGATCTGCTGTCGGATTGCGCGGCGATGCTGACCGGCTCGCTTGGCATGCTGCCATCGGCGTCGCTTGGCGCGCCCGACCCGGCAACCGGCCTGCCGAAGGCGATGTATGAGCCGGTTCACGGCTCGGCGCCGGACATTGCCGGCCAGGGCATCGCCAATCCGTTGGCGCAGTTCATGAGCTTTGCGATGCTGCTTCGCTACAGTTTCGACCAGGGCGACGAGGCTGACCTTCTCGAGGCGGCGGTCGACCGGGCGCTGGCCACCAGCCGTACCGGTGACATCATGACACCAGGCTGCACGCAGACCGGCACCGACGGCATGACCGATGCGGTGATCGACGCGATGGACCGGCTGGCACGCTAAACACTTTAGCGAGGCAGGATCATATTAATCCCCGGCATTATGTTCGGGGTCATGAAGACGAGGATGACATGGGATATCGAGTAGCTGTTGTCGGTGCCACCGGTGCCGTCGGACGTGAAATGCTGCAGACGCTTGCCGAGCGCAATTTCCCGGTCGACAAGATGCATGCGCTGGCATCGTCACGCTCTGCCGGCCGCGAGGTGTCGTTCGGCGAGGATGAGGTGCTGACGGTCACCGCGCTGGACAAGTTTGATTTTGGCGAGGTCGATATCGCGCTGTTTTCGGCTGGCGGTGGCACGGCCAAGGAAGTCGCGCCGCGTGCCGGCGAGGCTGGCTGTATCGTCATTGACAATTCCTCGGCCTTCCGTATGGATGAGGATGTGCCGCTGATCGTGCCGGAGGTGAATGCCGATGCCGTTGATGCGGCGCTGCGTCAAAATGGCGGGCGCAACATCATCGCCAACCCGAACTGCTCGACAGCGCAGCTTGTCGTGGCGCTGAAGCCGCTTCATGACAGTTTCGGTGTCAGGCGGGTCGTTGTCTCGACCTATCAGGCGGTCTCGGGGGCCGGCAAGCCGGCGATGGACGAGCTGTTCAACCAGACCCGCGGCATCTATGTGAACGACCCGGCCCGCGCGGAGATTTTCACCAAGCAGATTGCCTTCAACGCCATTCCGCATATCGATGTCTTTCTTGATGACGGTTTCACCAAGGAAGAATGGAAGATGACGGCGGAGACGAAGAAAATTCTCGACCCGGCGATCGAGCTTGTGGCGCATTGCGTGCGGATTCCGGTCTTCATCGGTCACAGCGAGGCGGTTTTCATCGAAACCGACAGGCCGATGACCGAATCGGGCGTTCGCGAGATGCTGCGTGATTCGCCGGGGGTCACAGTGATCGATCACCGGGCCGATGAGGGGTATGTCACGCCGCATGAGGCCGCCGGCGAGGATGCCGTTTTCATCAGCCGAATCCGCAAGGATCCGACGGTCGAGAACGGCATGGTGTTCTGGTGCGTGTCGGACAATCTGCGCAAGGGCGCGGCCCTGAATTCGGTGCAGATCGCCGAGCTTGTTGCCGAACGCGGCCTGTCCGGTCGCTAGAGGACGGATCGTCAGGTTCGGGTCGTCAGGCTTTGTCCCGATCCGCCAGCGTCGCCACACGGCCGAGATTCTCAAGCAAGGCAAGATCACGCGGCGAGGCGCTTGCCGCGATGATCTCCTGCGCGGTCCGGCTGGCTGCCTGAAAGGCCGACTCAAGCGGCACGCCTCGCGCCAGCTGGCCGGCCAGAATCGCAGTCAGCAAATCGCCGCCGCCGGCCACATTCTTGCCGTTGCTGCCTGCCGCGCACCAGAGGCTGTCGCCTGACCGTGGCACCAGCAGATCGCCGACCCCGCCCGCCCCGTCATCGATGCCGGTGGCGATGACGGCCTGCAGGCGGTGCGTCTTCACAAGCTGCCGCGCGGCGGCTTTGGCCGTGGCCCGGTCAGACACCGGCATCCCGGTCAGAAAGCCGAGCTCGAAACTGTTCGGGGTGATGATGTCGGCGCGGGGCAGCAATGTCTCGATCATCGCCTGTGCCAGCGCTTCGGGCAGATAAAGCCGCCCCCTGTCGCCAAGAACCGGGTCGAGGATGTAGCTGCCGGCGCTGGCGGTGCGCCAGCCATCGACAAAGGTGGCGATGGCGTCGGTCTGCCCGACCGAACCAAGATAGCCGGAAATCACACCTGCGATCTGCCCGATCTCGGTCATCTCGTCAAGACCGGCAAGGACATCCCCGACAATGTGATCGGGCACGGCATCGCCGACACGGCGCCCATAGCCCGGATGCGCCGCCAGCATCACCGTGGGGACAAGCAGCGGCGCAAGGTCAAGCGCGGTCAGAACCGGACCGACGACATTGTTGCCGACAAAGCCGACAGTGACCGAGGAGTGAATGGACAGTAAATGTTTCATCGCCCGCGATTTGTCCTCGGAATTTTTCCATTAGGCAAATGAAATCTTGTACCGGGCCCGCGCCCTTGGCAGGCAGCGTCAATATGCGGCGTGCTTTCGCATTGACTATTGTCGGCATGAGACCCTAAAACTCTGAACAAGGTGCTAATTCGAACAGGAAGACCGTGATGGCGAGACAGCGTCCGTTGTCGCCGCATCTGCAGGTTTATCGCCCGCAGTTGACGTCGATGATGTCAATCACCCACCGTGCGACAGGGGTCACGCTGACCACCGGCACGATGGTGCTGGCGGCATGGCTGGTCGCGGTGGCGCTTGGTGGTGAGACCTACGCCATGATCGCCCTGGCCGTGGCGCATCCTTTGGGGCAATTTGTCCTATTCGGTTATTCGGCGGCGCTGATCTACCATGCGATGAATGGCATCAGGCATCTGTTCTGGGATCTGGGTTTCGGGCTGACCATCCCCGAAGTGTATCGCAGCGGGCATATCGTGCTGTTTCTGACGTTTCTGCTGACGGCATGCCTGTGGCTTGCCATCCTGGCTTAGGGGGAGAGGCCATGGCTGATCATCCGGCAGGCATTGCGAACCGGCGCCGCATCCCGGGACTGGGGCATTGGCGCTGGCAGCGATACAGCGCCGTTGTTGTGCTACTGCTGATGATCTATTTCGTGGTCACGGTGGCAAGCCTCGGTGTTCTGGATCATGCCGGCGCGCTGGCGCTGGTCGGACACCCGGTGAATGCGCTGGCGCTCGCCGGGCTTGTCACCATCGGCCTGTGGCACGGCCTGCTGGGTCTGCAGGTGGTGATCGAGGATTATATCAGCGTGGATGGTGGTCGCCGTGCCGCGCTGATGGCGGTTCGGGTCGTAATGGGGCTGATTGGCGCGTCGAGCCTGTGGGCCATCGCGCGGGTGGCGCTGTGATATGCTGGTGACGCACTGGCGCAAATCGAATGAAAGACAGGAAGGGTTGACCTGATGTCGGCTTATGAAATCACGGACCATCATTATGATGTCGTTGTTGTCGGCGCCGGCGGTGCCGGGTTGCGCGCGACCCTCGGCATGGCGGCGTCAGGGCTGAGCACGGCCTGCATCACCAAGGTGTTCCCGACACGCTCGCACACGGTCGCCGCCCAGGGCGGCATCGGCGCCGCGCTGAACAATATGGGCGAAGGCGACAACTGGCAGTATCACATGTATGACACCGTCAAGGGGTCCGACTGGCTTGGCGACCAGGACGCCATTGAATATATGTGCCGCAACGCCATCCCGTCGGTGATCGAGCTGGAAAATTACGGCGTACCCTTCTCGCGGACCGAGGAAGGCAGGATTTATCAGCGCCCCTTCGGCGGCCATACGCTTGATTACGGCAAGTCGATGGCGCGCCGCGCCTGCGCCGCCGCCGACCGGACCGGCCACGCCATCCTGCATACGCTCTATCAGCAATGCCTGAAGCATAAGGCGCATTTCCATATCGAGTTCTTCGCGCTTGATCTGTTGATGAACGAGGATGGCGAATGTGCCGGCGTGATCGCGCTGTGCATGGAAGATGGCACGCTGCACCGGTTCTGGGGCCAGCAGACGGTCCTCGCCACCGGCGGGTACGGGCGTGTCTATTTCTCCTGCACCTCGGCGCATACCTGCACCGGCGACGGCAATGCGATGGCGCTGCGCGCCGGCCTGCCGCTTCAGGATATGGAATTTGTGCAGTTTCACCCGACCGGTGTCTATGGCGCCGGCGTGCTGATCACCGAGGGCGCGCGCGGCGAAGGCGGTTATCTGACGAATTCCGAGGGTGAGCGTTTCATGGAACGGTTCGCGCCGACGGCCAAGGATTTGGCCAGCCGCGATGTCGTCAGCCGGGCGATGACGATCGAGATCAATGAAGGCCGCGGGGTTGGTCCGAACAAGGACCATATCATGCTTCATCTGGAGCATATCGACGCCGATACGCTGCACCGGCGGCTTCCCGGGATCACCGAAACGGCGCGGATCTTCTGCGGCGTCGATGTCACCCGCGAGCCGATTCCGGTCCTGCCGACCGTGCATTACAATATGGGCGGCATCCCCACCAACTATCATGGCGAGGTCATCTCGGCGAAGGACGGCGACGGGAACGCCACTGTTCCCGGCCTGATGGCGATCGGCGAGGCGGCCTGCGTGTCGGTGCATGGTGCGAACCGCCTTGGCACGAATTCGCTTCTCGATATCGTCGTCTTCGGACGCGCCGCCGCGCATCGCGCCACCGAGACCTGCACGCCGGGCGGCACCGCGCGCACAGCGCCGCAGGCGGCGACCGACAAGGCGCTGGAGAGGTTCGACCGCATGCGCCATGCGAAAGGCGACACCGGGGCGGCCGAGATTCGTCTGGAAATGCAGCAGGTGATGCAGAAACATGCCGCCGTATTCCGGTCGACCGACAGCCTTTCCGACGGCGTCTCGAGCATGGACCGCGTCGCCGCGCAGATGGGGGATATCGGGATCAAGGACCAGTCGTTGATCTGGAACACCGACCTCATCGAGGCGATGGAGCTGGAAAATCTGATGGGCCAGGCGCTTGTCACCATCCGTTCTGCCGACCAGCGCGAGGAATCACGCGGCGCGCACGCGCATGAAGACTGGCCGGAGCGTGATGACGAGAACTGGATGAAACACACGGTCATGTGGCTCGACGACAATAATGAATCGCGTCTCGACTACCGCAAGGTTGTGATGAACACGCTCAGCAACGATGTGGCGCCGATACCGCCGGCACCGCGCGTCT
>JAYQDX010000081.1:0-9860 GCA_038138545.1 Rhodobiaceae bacterium
GGGAACAGCCTGGCTACCGGATCGAGATGTCGCCCTTCGGCGGCATCAAGGATTCCGGCAACGGCGTGAAGGAAGGCGTGCTGGAGGCGATGAAATTCTTCACCAATGTGAAGACCTACTCCCTTCCCTGGCCAAATTGAGGCATCAGCACCGCCCCCCATCATCACCACCGTCCCGGACCGGCGGCGACCCTGTCACGTCGGCCAGGCACCGTTGCCGCGGTCTGACACCAATGCCGGTCAGCGCGCCCGTTTGCGGACGATCTGATAGGGGCGGAACAGATATCCGACCGGTGCGCTGAAGACATGCACGAGGCGGGTGAACGGCCAGACCAGAAAGATCACCAGCCCAAGCGTGATATGCAGCCTGAAAACCAGCGCCACATCGGCAAGGAACAGATGCGCATCACCGCGGAAGGTGACGATATGCTGGGCCCAGCCCATGAATTTCAGCATCTCATGCCCGTCCGGGTGCCTCAGGGACTCGGTAATCGAATACATGCCAAGGCACAGCTGCGCCAGTAGCAGGATCAGGATGGCGATATCACCAAAGCTGCTTGTCGCGCGGACGCGCGGGTCGAACAGCCGCCGGTGGAGAAGCATCACCAGACCAATGAAACACAACACACCGGCGGCCCCGCCGACAATGATCGCCATCATCTGCTTGGCGGCGTGGGAAATGCCGATCATCTCGAACAGGAACACCGGCGTCAGCAGGCCGACGGCATGACCGATCAGGATGACCAGAATGCCGACATGGAACAGCACCGAGCCGATCACCAGCTGGCGACGGCGCAGCAGCTGGCTCGATTTCGCGCGCCAGGAATAGGGGTCGCGGTCAAAGCGGAGGATGCTTCCCAGAAGAAACACCGCAATCGCGATATAGGGGAAAATCTGGAACAGAAAAAAATCCATGATTGATGTCTCCTTTCCGCCGTTAGCCCGGCATCAGCCCATGCGCCGCAGCATCTCAGCCGCGCGCCCACATGCCGAACCACCGGTCTGGCCGGTGGATGGCGGCGTATCAAACGCCGGTGTCTCCTCCCAGCTGCGGTCAAGTTCGGCCTCGGTCGGCGGTGCGCCGACGTCCCTCCCCAGCGCCAGCCTGACGGCCCTGCGGTCAGGCCGCCGCTGGGCCAGCCCGATCAGCGCGGTCATCACCCGCGACCAGGGGGATCGCCGCGGGACCGGCGCTGGATCGGCGGCAGTTTTGTCAGGGCGGTCACGACCCGCTACCGGGCCGGCACCGTCCCCGTTCGGTATCGCGATCCGGTTAACAGGAAACCTGTCAGACCGGCGTGGTGGTGATTCGCGGGCGCGCGCCGGCGCACGCCGGTCGCGTTGATATCAGCCTCTGGCAGCATGCCGTCATGGCAGTCGTCGGAGAAATGTCGGCAAACCGGGCCTGTTCAGAAAAGCGGGTTTCTTTTGACGGAAATAAGTTAATGCCGGTAGCTTGAAATCTGCAATCATCTCAAGCGCTTGGAAACCCACGGGTTTCTGGGCCTTTTTTTATGCTTGGATCCCCAGGTTCTGCCGCTTCCGTGACCCCTCGCGGAAATGAACCTACGCTAAACGCGGTCTTTTCGTGCGGCGAAGTGCAAGGGATGGCGGGAGTGACGGGACTCGAACCCGCGGCCTCCGGCGTGACAGGCCGGCGCTCTAACCAACTGAGCTACACCCCCATAACGGCACCGGATCGGGCGTGTCAACACCGTCTGCCGTACAGGTCGAGAACAAGTAAAACAAGCCCCTCCGACTGTCAAGCGGAGGCTGCTTCCCAAGACCTGTTTTTTGTCATTTTTTTGTATTGCTACAAAAGCATGTGGCACTGGCCGGAACCTTGATCGGTCACTCTTCAGCCTGCCATGACGACCTTACAACACCGCGATCAGATTTGAGAATTTGCGGATTGTCTCCATCCTCGGGAATGACGTTCGGCAATTTCTGCCAGTCCATGAAGACCTTTTCGTTGCGACAGACCCGGAAGTTGCCAATGCGGAGTTTGCCGTGCGTAAAGAGATGGGCTGTCATCCGGAACGATATGCTGGCGCGTCATCTGCTTTGCGCGCATGCCAAAGTAAGTTGGCCGCAAAACAGGCACCAAAGCTGACCGGACGGCAAGGCCGTCCAATCGCCGGAATATGGAGGGAAGATGGTGGGTGGTGAGGGGTTCGAACCCCCGACCTACTCGGTGTAAACGAGTTGCTCTCCCAGCTGAGCTAACCACCCGAACCGTCTGGCGAAACCGCCAAAATACAACGCCGACCCTTATATCGGGCCGGCGTCGAAAAAGATAGCCAAAAAGTTAGCTGTTGACCGCTTCCTTCAGAGGAGCGCCAGCCTTGAATTTGGGCTGCTTGGATGCGGCGATCTGGATGGCTTCGCCGGTGCGCGGGTTGCGACCGGTGGTTGCCGCACGATGAGCCACGGAGAAAGTACCGAAACCGACAATACGAACTTCGTCGCCACCCTTCAAGGCACCCTCGATGCCCGCGAATACGGCGTCAACGGCGCGCCCGGCGTCAGCCTTTGTCAGGCCAGAAGAATCAGCAACAGCTGTAATAAGATCGTTTTTGTTCATGGGTACCCCCAATATCTAGATTGATAGTGTCCATAGTTGTACAGGGTTTGATAGCAAAAGGCCACCGAAAAAACGCAAGGACCAATGCGCTCAAATCAAGTGTTACCTTGAGTTACCGGGGTTTCAATGCGCGGTGATATCGTCACTGGCAGTCCCGTTCTCGGAGATTGGAACGGACGGCCCGTCATCGGGCGACCCACTAGATATGGCGTTTGGCAGGGGTTCACGCACCAGCGCCGCTGACAGAACCTCGTCGACCATCGCCACCGGGACAATCGTCAACCCTTCCTTCACATTATCGGGAATCTCGGCAAGATCCTTCTCATTCTCCTTGGGGATCAGCACCGTCTTCAGGCCACCACGAAGCGCCGCCAGCAGCTTTTCCTTCAGGCCGCCAATTGGCAGGACGCGCCCACGAAGGGTGATTTCGCCGGTCATGGCGACATCGCGGCGCACCTCGATACCGGTCACCGCGGACACGATCGAGGTCACCATGGCGACACCGGCCGACGGCCCGTCCTTCGGTGTTGCGCCTTCGGGAACATGAACGTGGACGTCCATCTTGGCGAGTTCCTCGAGGTCGATGCCATAGGTCGCGGCCCGCGACTTGATGAAGAATTCGGCCGCCTGGATGGATTCCTTCATCACATCACCAAGCTTGCCGGTGGCGCTGACCTTGCCCTTGCCCGGCACTCTCACCGCCTCGATCTGCAGCAACTCACCGCCAACCTCGGTCCAGGCAAGACCGGTCGTGACACCAACGCGGTCCTCATCCTCGATCTCGCCAAACCGGAACCGCGCGACACCAAGCAGCTCTTCCAGCCCATCCGGCTCGACGGCAACGGATGCGGCCTCGCCGCTGACAATCATCTTCACCGTCTTGCGCGCGATCTTGGCAAGTTCGCGCTCAAGATTTCGTACGCCCGCCTCGCGGGTATATTGGCGAATGATGGCGCGGATCGCGTCATCGGAAATGCTCAGCTCGCCCTCACGAATACCATGATCACCGATCTGGCGGGCGAGCAGATGACGCTTCGCGATTTCCAGCTTTTCATCCTCGGTGTAGCCTGACAGGCGGATGATTTCCATCCGGTCGAGAAGCGGTTGCGGCATGTTCAGGGTGTTGGCCGTGGTGATGAACAGCACGTTCGACAGGTCCAGATCCAGCTCCATGTAATGGTCCTGGAAGGTGTTGTTCTGCGCCGGATCAAGAACCTCCAGCAACGCCGAACTCGGATCGCCGCGCCAGTCGGCACCAAGCTTGTCGACCTCATCAAGAAGGAACAGCGGGTTGTTGGTTTCGGCCTTTTTCAGGCTCTGCACGATCTTGCCCGGCATCGAGCCGATATAGGTGCGACGATGCCCTCTGATTTCAGCCTCGTCACGCACACCGCCAAGCGCCATGCGGACATATTTGCGGCCAGTTGCCCGCGCGATCGACTTGCCAAGCGATGTCTTGCCGACACCGGGCGGCCCAACGAGGCACAGGATCGGCCCCTTGACCGATTTGGTGCGCTGCTGCACCGCTAGAAATTCGATGATCCGGTCCTTCACCTTCTCAAGACCATAGTGATCGGCATCGAGGATTTCGCGCGCCTGGCCAATATCCTTTTTCAGCCGGCTGGCCTTCTTCCAAGGAACA
The DNA here is from genome assembly GCA_038138545.1 of Rhodobiaceae bacterium. GTDB lineage: Bacteria > Pseudomonadota > Alphaproteobacteria > Puniceispirillales > Puniceispirillaceae > UBA8309. The sequence goes on from JAYQDX010000081.1 coordinate 4,226, forward strand.
GCGAGTATCCAGTCGAGATAATTGCGAACGACGGTCGCCTCGGCGCTCATCGGCCCCATATTCTTCAGCTTGCGAAGCTCGGTATCGGCCTTTTCGCGAGCCGCCTTCGGCATTTTCGTCTCGGCAAGCGCGGTCTCCAGCTCCTCAAGCTCGCCACGGCCATCATCGCCATCGCCAAGCTCCTTCTGGATCGCCTTCATCTGCTCGTTCAGATAATATTCGCGCTGCGTCTTCTCCATCTGCCGCTTGACGCGGTTGCGAACGCGCTTTTCGACCTGCAGCGCGCCAATCTCCTCTTCCATCAGCTGGAGAATACGCTCAAGCCGCTGATGAACATCAAGAACCTCGAGGAGTTCCTGTTTTTCCTCAATCTTGATGGCCAGATGCGAGGCGATCATATCGGCGATCTTGTCGGATTCACTGACCTGCTCGATGGCGTTCAGCACCTCCGAGGCGACCTTCTTGTTGAATTTGATATATTGGTCGAACTGCTGCACCGTGGCGCGCGCCAGACCTTCCGTGTCGGCGCCCTGATGCCCGCCCTGTTCCAGGACGACAGCGTCAACGGCGAGAAAGCCATGATCGGAATGCAGCGTCTGCTCATCGATACGGACACGTTCGCCCCCCTCGACAAGCACCTTCACAGCGCCGTCGGGAAGCTTCAGCAGTTGCAGGATCGAGCCAACAGTACCGATGCTGTAGAGGCCCTCCGCATCCGGGTCCTCGGTATCGGCTTCCTTCTGCGTCACCAGAATGATCTGCTTGTCTTCAGCCATCACGGCCTCAAGCGCGCGGATTGATTTCTCGCGGCCAACAAAAAGCGGCACGATCATGTGGGGAAACACTACAATATCGCGAAGGGGCAGAACCGGAAGGGTTATCAACGCTCCGTCAGACATCTGGAACTCCTGTTATCGCCATTTGGCTATTGTCGCCTTGGTGGCGGGGGCACTCTTTGATCAAGATATGGTAGGCGCTGGCCTCGCTTTCAACCAACGATCCCGGGTGAGGATCAACTCTATACCAATAAACCCTCCCGGCCGCATGGATTCGGCAGTATCCGGGCTTTTTACCAGGGTATGGACCGGTGTGGAGGCCGCCTCATTGGCCGGATTATTGGCCGGGGTATTTCGCCGCATCACGCGGTGACGCCGGAACGCACATCCGATGATCGCACGCCCAACGACAATCCCGCGGGCTCCCCGCGGGATGTGACGCCGGGTCATGCCGGACAGTGTATTTGCAAGGCTGGCCGGAAGCCAAAGCGGCTATACCGTCATGGTGGCGGTGTCGTCAGGCGCTCTTGCCGGCGCTGGAGGATTTCTTGGCGTGGACCACCAAAGGCGGCGCGCCGTCAGAGACGACGTCCGAATTGATCACCACCTCCTCGATATCGCCGGCTGTCGGGATATCGAACATCGGCTCCATCAGGATGTTCTCCATGATCGAGCGCAGGCCCCGCGCGCCGGTCTTGCGGGCGATCGCCTTCTGGGCGATGGCCCGAAGCGCGTCCTCGCGGAACTCCAGCGACACGTCATCCATCTCGAACAGCTTCTGATACTGCTTGACCAGAGCGTTCTTCGGTTCGGTCAGGATCCGCACCAGCGCATCCTCTTCAAGGTCCTCAAGTGTCGCGACCACGGGAAGACGCCCGACAAATTCGGGGATCAGGCCAAATTTGATCAGGTCTTCCGGCTCCAGCGTCGACAGCAATTCGCCGAACTTGCGGTCGTCAGGCGCCCGCACATCGGCCCCGAAGCCGATCCCGGCGCCGGTTTCCCGTCCGGCGATGATCTTGTCAAGGCCGGCAAAGGCGCCACCACAGATAAACAGAATGTTGGTCGTGTCGACCTGCAGGAATTCCTGTTGCGGATGCTTGCGCCCCCCCTGCGGCGGCACCGAGGCAACGGTGCCTTCCATGATCTTGAGAAGTGCCTGCTGAACCCCCTCGCCCGACACATCACGGGTGATCGACGGGTTGTCGGCCTTGCGCGAGATCTTGTCGACCTCGTCGATATAGACGATGCCGCGCTGCGCGCGCTCGACATTGTAATCGGCGGCCTGAAGAAGCTTCAGAATGATGTTCTCGACATCCTCGCCGACATACCCGGCTTCGGTCAGTGTCGTGGCGTCGGCCATGGTGAAAGGAACATCCAGCATCCGCGCCAGCGTCTGCGCCAGCAGCGTCTTGCCGCAGCCTGTCGGCCCGACAAGCAGGATATTCGATTTCGAAATCTCGACATCACCGGTCTTGCCGGCATTGGCCAACCGCTTGTAATGGTTATGAACCGCAACAGACAACACGCGCTTGGCGCGGGACTGCCCGATCACATATTCATCGAGAACCTGATGGATATCGGCCGGCGTCGGGACCCCATCATGCCCCTTCGAAAGCGAGGTCTTGTGCTCCTCGCGGATAATGTCCATGCAAAGCTCGACGCATTCATCACAGATGAACACGGTTGGCCCGGCGATCAGCTTTCGCACCTCATGCTGGCTCTTTCCGCAGAAAGAACAGAACAGCGTGCCCTTATCACCGTCTTCGGTCTTTGCCATGGTCTGACTCCCTGAGTCGCTTCGCGTCACGCTACTCTGAACAGGCGTTCCGCTTTAGTCTATGTGGGCTTGCGCGTCGGATTCAATGATATTCTTCAGCGGCCTCTATGGAGAGCCCTGCAATTCACATACCGTTTATGCCACCGAGGCTGATTCAGGCGTCGTCCTCGGGGGTTGGACGCTTCTCGACAACCGAGTCGATCAGCCCGAATTCCTGCGCATCATTGGCCGTCATGAAGGTGTCGCGATCCATGATTTTCTCAATCTGCTTCAATGACTTGCTGGTATGCTTCTCATAAATTCCATTGAGCCGGCGACGAAGGTCGAGGATTTCCTTGGCATGAATCTCGATGTCGCTTGCCTGGCCCTGAAAACCGCCACTCGGCTGGTGCGTCATTATGCGCGCATGTGGCAGGCTGAAGCGTTTTCCGGCCGCGCCGGCGGTTAACAGCAACGAGCCCATTGACGCCGCCTGGCCGATACAGACCGTCGACACATCGGGGCGGATATATTCCATGGTGTCATAGATCGCCAGACCGGAGGTGACGATCCCGCCGGGCGAGTTGATATACATCGCGATATCCTTGGTCGGGTTTTCCGACTCAAGGAACAGCAGCTGTGAGCATACCAGCGAGGCCGTGCCGTCATCGATCGGGCCGGTCAGGAAGATGATCCGTTCCTTCAGCAGACGCGAAAAGATGTCATAGGCACGTTCGCCGCGGCTGGTCTGTTCGACGACCATCGGCACAAGATTGGCTACAGGCTGGTCAAACTCGCTCATCTATCGATCTCCTCGGTGTGGCCGGCCCGCATCCGGGTCAGGCTTTTTTCGCTGCCTTCTTGGCTGCCGCCTTCTTGGGAGCCGCCTTCTTTGCTGCCGCTTTCTTCGCCGCAGCCTTTTTCGCGCCCGCCTTCTTGGCAGCCTTCTTCTTCGCCGCTTTCGGTTTTGCCGGCGCAGCTGTCTCTTCCGGCGCCGCATAGAGCGTCTCAACGTCGGTCGCCACTTCGGTTACATTTGCCATCTCGAGGATGAAATCAACCGTCTTGTCCTCAAAAATCGGACCAGCGAGCTGTTGCATGGCCTGCTGGTTATTCTGGAAATACTCCAGAACCTGCGATTCCTGCCCGGGATAGCGGCGCGCCTCCTCGAAAACGGCCTTGCGCGTATCCTCTTCGCTCACCTCGATATTGTTCACCCGGCCGATCTCGGTCAGCAGCAGGCCAAGCCGGACGCGCCGCTCGGCGATGGCCTTGGCCTCGGCCTTGGCGTCATCATCCATGCCATCATCGGCTGGCGGATGGTCGTGATCGTGGTCATGGTCATGGTCATGCTCGTGATCATGGGCTTCCGGCGGGTTCGGGTTCATCGCCCGCGCCACATTGTCATATTCCGAGGCATAGAGCGACGGCGGGACATCGAATGCATCACCATCGGCCAGTGAATCCAGAACATTCTTCTTCAGGGCCTGGCGGAGCGCGGTGGCGTGCTGGCCATTGATCTGACCGGCCACGGCCTCGCGTAGACCGGCAAGGTCCTCGAAACCGAGGCGGGCTGCCAGTTCGTCATCTATGGCCACGTCGCCTTTTTCGCGAAGCTCCTTCACCGTCACCTCGAACACGGTCGGCTTGCCGGCAAGATGCGCTGCCTGGTAATCCTCCGGGAAGGTCACCTCGACATCGCGGGTCTCCCCAGCCTTGACACCGACAAGGCCTTCCTCGAAGCCGGGAATGAAGCTGTTCGAGCCAAGTTCAAGCGAATGCCCCTCGGCCGACCCGCCTTCGAAGGCCTCGCCATCGATCCGTCCGACAAAATCGATCACCACGACGTCGCCGGATTTGGCGGCACGCTTGCCGGTGACCTCGACAGTCGGTCGGTTGCCGTCGGCAATGTTGTTCATCGCCTCGTCGATCTCGGCATCAGCGGCCTCGAGCGTCGGCTTCTCGATCTTCAGCGCCGCCAGATCGGGGATGTTGATGTCCGGCATCACCTCGCAGGACAGCGCGGCTTCCATGTCCTGGCCATCCTCATAGCTGGTGATCTCGACACTTGGCTGGCTGGCAAGACGCAACTCATTGCTCTCGATCGCCTGGCGTGCGCCCTCGTCAAGCGCGTTCTTCAGCGCCTCGCCCTGGACCTGCCCGCCAAAGCGCGACTTGACAACCGACATGGGCACCTTGCCTGGGCGAAAGCCCGGCATGTTCACCGTCGTGGCCAGTTCGGCCAGCTTGGCGGCGACCTGCTCCTCGATCTCGGCGGCGGTGATGACGATGGAATATTCGCGGATCAGCCCTTCGGCCTTGGTTTCTGAAATCTTCATCGAACCCTTATATCCTCTGCAAGAACGGCGCCCCATGCGCGCGTCACCGACGAGCGATGCACAAGCGGCGTAGCCGGGCATGGCGACCGGCGGTGAAGGTCCGCCGGCGACGGACGGTGCCATGGTGCGGGCGGAGGGACTTGAACCCCCACGGTTTTCACCACTGGAACCTAAATCCAGCGCGTCTACCAATTCCGCCACGCCCGCAGCGTGAAGCACGCGCGGCAGGGCGGGCCTGAAGGCTGCCATGCCGGGAGAAGTGGGGCGAGTGACCGGTTTCGAACCGGCGACCTCCAGTGCCACAAACTGGCGCTCTAACCAACTGAGCTACACCCGCCATCGTGACATTCCGACCGCCCGCCGACATGTGCAGAACACACATGCAAATGGACACGCCTTGCCACCCGGCAAAGCCGGCCGAAATGCAGGGCGGGACATTAGCCGAGCGAATGGTGACGCGCAAGGGGGTTTTATGGGGAGATTAAAGGGCTGATTTTGCCAATCATGGCGAAAAGGTTTTGGGATGCCGGAACCGGTACAATGGACTGCGTCCGGGATTGCCTGACGCCAATTCGGATATCCGCAGATTGCAACTGTAGGCGCGACCATTTTGTCAGTCCGGGTACATCCGGCCACCCTTGCCGCGCCATTATGAATGCCGGTAAGTTGGTCTGGTAGCCGGGCCATCGACGCACAGGCCCAGCCCCCTGACCGGAACCGGCATCATGACGCCTGACGACGCCACATCACTGTCTCCATTA
>JAYQDX010000082.1:0-9640 GCA_038138545.1 Rhodobiaceae bacterium
AACACGCGACCTCACCCTTACCAAGGGTGCGCTCTACCGCTGGAGCTATGGCAGCATTGCCATCGACGCGCCTGACTTACACGAGATCATGACGCCATTGCAAGTGCGTTTTTGACCGGTTGGCCACGCGGTGGCCACTCTGGAAACCACTGGCAAGCCGGGTGCTGTCGGCCGTCACAGCTTCAGAAGCCAGCGCACGATGGCGCGGGTGCGGCGGCTGAACAGGACGGCGGTGAAGAACTGCCCGGCGGCGCGCTTGCCGGCGTCGCCGAAGGTCGGATAGGGCGCGATCACGCCGGCCATGTCGGCGATCTTGCGGCGCGTGCCGATCGCCAGCGACCAGGCAAGGATCATCTCGCCGGCCTGCGGTGCCAGGATGCTGGCGCCGAGGATGCGGCCATTGCGATGTGTGACCACCTTCACCATGCCCTCGGTACGGCGTTCAGCCACGGCGCGGTCATTGTCCGCCAGCGAGACACTCTGCGTGCGGATGTTGGCCGCGCCCCAGGCCGCCGCCGCCGCATCCTCGCCAAGTCCGACATGCGCCAGTTCCGGGTCGGTATAGGTAACCCAGGGGGTGAAGGCCTCGTCAATCCTCGCCGGCAGCCGGAACAGCATGTTGCGGATCACGATGCCGGCATGATAGCCGGCGATATGGGTGAATTGCGGCCGCCCGGTCACATCGCCGATGGCAAAGACCCGCCTGTCACTTGTCCGCAGCCGGTTGTCGGTGGTGATGCCGGTGCGGCCGGTGGTGATGCCGGCGGCCTCCAGCCCGAGATCGGTGACAGAGGGACGGCGACCGGCCGCCACCAGAATATGACTTGCCTCGATCCGGTGCCCGTCCTCACGCGTCAGCGTCAGCGCGCCGGCAACGCCGCCAACGGCACTCACCCCGACCCCCTCGACAATCTCCACACCCTCCTCACGAAGCTGCGCCATGAGGATGGATCGCAAGTCGGGATCGTCTCTTGCCATGATTGTCGCCGCCTCGATCAGCGTCACCCGGCAGCCAAGGCGGCGATGCGCCTGTGCCATCTCAACACCGATCGGCCCGCCGCCGATGATCGCAAGATGGTCCGGCTTCTCCGGATCGCTGAAAATCGTTTCATTGGTGTGGAACGGCACCGCATCGAGCCCGGGGATCGGCGGCACCATCGGGGTCGACCCGGTGGCGATGACAAAGAATTTCGCCGCAACCTCCACACTGTCCGAGCGAACACGCCGCGGCGCGATGAAGCGCGCGCGTTCCTTGATCACGGTGACGCCGAGCCCGGTGAAGCGCTCGACCGAGTCATGCGGGGCGATCGTGGCGATGGTGGCGGCGACATGCGCCTTCACCGCCGCGAAATCGATGGCTGGCGATGCGCCGGTGACACCCATCGCCGGGTTGCCCTGTGCCTGATGCGCCGCCTTTGCGGCGGCAAGCAGAGCCTTTGACGGAACGCAGCCGCTGTTCAGACAGTCGCCGCCCATCCTGTCTGCCTCGAACAGCACCACCCGCGCGCCCATCTGGGCCGCCCCGGCGGCAACGCTCAGGCCTCCTGATCCGGCACCGATGATGCAGATATCGGTAGTGATATGTTTCATCAGGAGCTCTCTTTCCGGCGTGTCCGGGCCCATCGCCATGCTACCGGCAGCAGAGCCAACAGGCCAAGGGCGACAAGCGGCCCGAGGATGGCCGGCGAGCTCAGCACCTGCAGGTCCGGCACGCTGCCGCTGCCAAGGATATGATCAAACCCGCGGCCGACAGACACAAAAACCGCGGTGCCAGGCGCAATGCCGATGAACGTCGCCAGAACAAAGCTGCCAGCGCCCATGCGGGTCAGCGCCGGCACGATATTGACCACCCAGAACGGGGCCGCCGGAATCAGGCGCAGCGCCAGAAGATAGGAAAACGCATTGCGTGAGAACCCGTCCTCAAGCCGTGACAGGAAAGGTCCGGCACGTTCGCGCGCCAGATCGGCAAAGGCCGTCCGCGCGGCGATGAACACCACCGTCGCGCCGACCGTCGCACCGACCATGACAAGTCCGACAGCAAGCCAGCCAAACAAGGCGCCGCCGGTCAGCGTCAGCGGCAGGGCAATCGGCAGCGAGAAGGCGACGGCGATGATGTAGATGCCGAGAAAGGCGGCGGCGGCCAGTGGCAGATTGGCCTCGGTGGCCGCCGTCAGCACACCATAATGCAGCGCGATGGTCTGCCAGTTCAGAACATGCCGTCCACCGAGCAACAGGAACAGCGCAAGCCCGCCAGCCAGCAGGGCCGGTAGCCACAGCCGCTTCACCGCGGCATGCGTCCATGATGCCATGTCCTCGATCTCCCCTCATGCCAAGGGCTGATGCCACAATGTCGTGACCCACAATGCCCTGACCCACAATGCCATCACGGGGGGCGAAGTTTACAGACGCGGTCCGGTTGCCACAATATGTCCTTAATGACAATCCAGTGTGCGGCCTGAGCATATGGGGTCGGTAGCGGCAACAACGAGGCCGGCTGCAGATACATTTGTCATTGCGGGGCCGTCGGCTTTGGGTGATACAGTCCGGATTGCAGCAAGGGCCGAATTGCAGCAAGGGCCGGGTCAGGGCAGATGGTTGCAAAAGGAGCGTCGAACGGTGTCAAAACCGGAGACTGACAGGCAAGACAGGCTGGCGCAGGCGCTCCGTGCGAACCTGCATCGGCGCAAGGCGCAGTCACGGGCGAGGCAATCCGGTGTGGATGACCGGACGCCACAGGCGGCAACCGGCAAAGGAACAAACGCGGCACCATCGACAGGGACGGAACGGGATCATGGACAGGCTGAAGATTGATGGCGGGGTGCCGCTGACCGGCGAAATCGCCATCAGCGGGGCCAAGAACGCGGCGCTGCCCCTGATGGCGGCGGGGCTTGTCACCGACGGGACGCTGCGTCTGACCAATGTGCCCGATCTTGTCGATACAAGGTCGATGCAGGTGCTTCTTGCCAATCACGGGCTGGCGGTGGAGCGCGACGGTGACGCTGTGACGATGTCCGGCACTGTGACGAATGTCGACGCGCCCTATGATCTTGTGCGCAGGATGCGGGCCTCGATCCTCGTTCTCGGCCCACTTTTGGCGCGCCATGGGCAGGCCCGTGTATCGCTTCCCGGCGGTTGTGCCATCGGCACCCGCCCGGTCGATCTGCATATTCGCGCCATGCAGGCGCTTGGCGCCATTGTCGAGCTTGCCGACGGCTATATCCAGGCACGCGCGCCGGATGGTCTGACCGGCGCCCGCGTGGTGTTTCCGATGGTATCGGTCGGCGCCACCGAGAACGCCCTGATCGCGGCCAGCCTTGCGAAAGGCACCTCGGAACTCGTGAATGTGGCCCGTGAGCCGGAAATCAGTGATCTCGCCGAATGTCTGATCGCCATGGGCGCGCGGATTTCCGGTCATGGCACCGACACCATTATCGTCGAGGGCGTCGACCGGCTTGGCGATGCCACACATGCGGTCATTCCCGACCGGATCGAGGCCGGCACCTTTGCCATCGCGGCGCTGATCACTGGCGGCGACCTGACGCTGACCCGCGCGCAGCCGCGGCATCTTGATTCGCTTCTGGATATTCTGCGCGATACCGGCGCCGACATCACCGCCAGCGAGGACAGCATGCGGGTGGTGGCGACCGGTGTGCCGAAGGCGGCTGATATCACCACCGACCCGTTTCCCGGCTTTCCGACCGACCTGCAGGCACAGTTCATGGCGCTGATGTGTCTTGCCGACGGCTCGTCCCGCATTTCCGAGACCGTCTTCGAGAACAGGTTCATGCATGTTCCCGAACTGATGCGCATGGGGGCTGACATTCAGGTTGATGGCGGCGTGGCGATGGTGCGTGGGCGCGCCGCCCTGACGCCGGCACCGGTGATGGCCACCGACTTGCGGGCCTCGGTATCGCTGGTGCTGGCCGCGCTGGCAACCGAGGGTACGAGCGAGGTCAGCCGCATCTACCATCTTGACCGTGGTTATTCCGATCTTGAGTCAAAGCTTGGTCAGTGTGGCGCGCGCATGAAACGGGTCGGGGACTGACGATGCCGGCGAAAACACAGGACGGCTCCACCGACAGGTTGCGCCTTCGCGCCATGTCCATCGAGGATGTCGAGGTTCTCTCGACACTTCTTCAGGATGCCATCATCCCCGGCGAGGATATGAGTTTTGAGCGTGCCGGTCGGCGCTTCGTCATGGTGGTGAACCGTTTTTGCTGGGACCGGCCGGCGGTTGCCGGGGTGACGACCGATTCTGGCGCGCCTGTCTATGAACGCCAGCTTTGCGGCATCCAGATCCTCAATATCGACAAGGTCCGCACAACCGGCATGCCGGTGTCCCGCCGCGGTGCGCTGTTCAACCTGCTGGCCATCACCGCCATGACCACAGCTGACGGCGCGACAGTCGAATTGCTGTTTTCCGGCGGGGTTTCGCTGCGGCTTGACGCCGACAGCCTGCTGATCCTTGCCGAGGACCTTGACGAGGGTCGGCCGACGCCGAATCTGCCGTCCCACAGCGACGACCAGTCGCCCTGAACTGCCGGTGTGACGATTGATTTTGCCGTCTTTTTGGCGTTAAACCTTCATGACCGGAACATTTCCCGGACAGAATTCGGGCTGGCCGGGTGGTGCCGGCCCTTCAATATGTGTCCGGGGCGGGCGAAAGGGATAGCCAATGGCGGTCAGACTCGACAATCGGCAGGCAGATTTCGAGGGCGCGTTCGCCGCGCTTCTGGCATCGAAGCGTGAGGCGACAGTCGATGTCGCGACCACGGTTGCCGACATCCTTGCAGATGTGAGAACGCGCGGTGATGCGGCCTTGCTGGAGTTGACGGCGCGGTTTGATGATCTGGCAGCTGACAGCATGGCCGAACTTGCCGTGCCGCAGGCCGAGATTGACGCGGCGCTGGCCGGCCTGAGCGATGAATTGCGAACGGCGCTTGATACCGCCGCCACCCGTATTCGCAGCTTTCATGAACGCCAGATGCCGCAGGGATTCGAGGTCACCGATGATGACGGGGTCGGGCTTGGCATGCGCTACTCGCCGGTAGATGCGGCGGGCCTCTATGTTCCCGGTGGCAAGGCGGCCTATCCGTCATCGGTTCTGATGAACGCCATCCCGGCCGCCGTGGCGGGCGTCGAACGACGGGTGATCGTGGTGCCGGCGCCGGGTGGATTTGTCAGCCCGATGGTCCTTGCCGCTGCCGCCATTGCCGGCGTTACCGAAATCTGGCGTGTTGGCGGGGCGCAGGCCATTGGCGCGCTGGCCTATGGCACCGACAGCATCCGCCCGGTCGACAAGATTGTCGGGCCCGGCAATGCCTATGTCGCGGCCGCGAAGCGGCAGGTCTATGGCACGGTCGGGATCGATTCCATTGCCGGTCCGTCGGAAATTCTGGTGATCGCCGACAACAGCAACGATCCGGCTTGGATCGCCGCCGATCTGCTGTCACAGGCCGAGCATGACGAGGCCGCGCAGGCCATCCTGATTACCGATGACGCCCATTTCGCCGATGCCGTCGAGGCGGCCGTCGCGACCACTCTGAAGACGTTGGACCGTGCCGCCGTCGCCGGCCAGTCCTGGCAGGATAACGGTGCCATCATCACGGTTGATTCGATGCAGAACATGCCGGCCCTTGCCAACCGCATCGCCGCCGAGCATCTGGAACTGGCGGTCGAGGAGCCGCGCCGCTGGCTGCCTGAAATCCGGCATGCCGGGGCGATCTTCCTTGGTCGTTACACGCCGGAGGCGATTGGCGACTACGTGGCCGGCCCAAATCATGTGCTGCCAACCGCCCGCACGGCGCGTTTCTCGTCCGGGCTCGGTGTGGCGGATTTCATGAAGCGCACCACAATGGTCGAATGTGATGCCGACAGTTTCGGCCGGATCGCGCCGGCTGGCGTTGCGCTGGCGAATGCCGAGGGGCTAGGCGCCCATGCGTTGTCGATGACCATCAGGATGAATACACGGGGCTAGCATGGCGGATGACGAGCGCATGGGTGACAGCGGGGCTATGCAACCCGCCCATCGTCTCGTCAGGATCGAGCTTGACGAGGCTGGCACGCCGCGCCGCTCCGCCGAGGCCGAGCATGAGCGCGCCATCGCCATTTACGACATTCTCGAGGATAACAGCTTCGCCCTGGTCGATCAGGAAGGTGCGCCGCTTGACGGGCCGTTCCATCTCTATCTTCGTTCCGAGGGACGGCATATCCGCTTCGATATCCGCACTGACTCCGACAGTGAGCTGAGCCAGTTCTATATGGCGCTTGGCCCGCTGCGCCGTGTCATGCGCGATTATTTCCAGGTCTGTGATACCTATTACGAGGCGATCCGCACGAAATCACCATCGCAGATTCAGGCCATCGATATGGGGCGGCGTGCGCTCCATAATGAGGGTGCCGATATTCTGCGAAGCCGCCTCGATGGGCGGGTCGCGACTGACGAGATGACCTCACGGCGGCTGTTCACGCTGATCTGCGTGCTGCAGGCACGCTAGCCATGACAACAGGGACTTGATCGAATGGGCCAGACAAACGACACCGACGAGACCGTCATAGTTCCGGCGCACAATGTCAGCTCGATCCTGTTCGCCTGCAACATCAACGCGGTGCGATCCGCCATGGCCGAGGCGATGGTCAAGGCACGCTTTCCGGGCCGCATCTTCACCGATTCCTGCGGCGTTACACCGGGCCAGCAGGACGGTTTCACCATCGCCGTCATGGCCGAAATCGAGCTCGATCTGACATCACATCAGCCAAAGGGGTTCGCCGATCTGGACTGCGATTTCTATGACGTGATCATCTCCTTTTCGCCGGAGGCGCACGCGCAGGCGCAGGAGATCACCCGCAATATCGACTGTGCGACACTGTACTGGCCGGTTGACAATCTTGCCGGTCTGCAGGGGTCGCGCGAGGAAAGATTGCGCGCCTACCGCGCCGTTCGTGATGACATCGCCGCCAAGCTTGCGGCCTATCTTCCGGACAACGGAACTGACGGAAAATCCGGCGAGGCTTGACCTTTCGGCGATTTTTGGTCATCTCTAGGGCGCAAAACCAGCGCGGAAAGGTGATCATGGCCAAAGAAGGCGTTATCGAATTCTCGGGGACGGTCGCAGAACTGCTCCCGAACGCAATGTTTCGGGTGAAGCTCGACAATGATCACGAGGTGCTGGCCCATACCAGCGGCAAGATGCGCAAGAACCGAATCCGCATCCTTGCCGGCGACCGGGTCAATGTTGAAATGACGCCCTATGATCTGACCAAGGGCCGGATCACGTTCCGTTTCAAATAACTCCGGCTGATCCCCGCCAGTCGTGGATGGCAGCCGTGAATGGCAGCCGTGGAGGGCCGGATGAACAGCCGTAGACCCACGTTGGTTCTCGCCTCGGCCTCGCCGCGCCGGCTCGATCTTCTGGCGCAGATCGGGGTTGTTCCGGGCCGTGTTCTTGCCACCGATATCGACGAAACCCCGCACCGCGGCGAGTTGCCTGCCGATTACGCGCGTCGCATGGCGCATGAGAAGGCGATCGCCGCCGGTCAGTTAGATCTGCCCGCCGGTGCGGTGGTGCTTGCCGGCGACACGGTGGTCGCGCGCGGGCGGATGATTCTTCCCAAGGCTGAGGCCGAGGCCGAGGCCCGGCATTGTCTCGCCCTGCTGTCAGGACGTCGGCACCGGGTGCTTGGCGGGATCGCGCTTCGGCTTGCCGATGGCCGGATTGTCAGCCGCCTGGTGACAAGCCGGGTGACGATGAAGCGCCTGTCCGCCGACGAGATCGACAGCTATATCGCCACCGGTGACTGGCAGGGCAAGGCTGGCGGTTATGCCATACAGGGGCCGGCGGCGGCGCTGATCCGGCATATTGACGGCTCCTATTCCAACATTGTCGGCTTCAGCCTCTATGACATTGCGGCGATGCTTCGCGGCAACGGCCTTATGGGGTGATGATGACGGGCGGGCCGCGGGTTCTGATCGACAAGTCGCCCGGGCAGATCCGGGCCCTGATGATGCAGGGCGAATCAGTGATCGAGGCATGGCAGGACCAGGCACATGCGCCCGATCTTGTCGGCAGCGTTCACCGGGTCCGTGTTGATCGCGTCTTTGCGGCGCAGGGCCGGGCCACGGCGCGCCTTGCCGACGGCACATCTGTCTCGGTCCGAACAGGCAGACGCGATGCGCTGGTCGCCGGTCATCCGGCGACCATCACCATCATGGCGGCCCCGCGCGAGGACAAGCCCTGGCAGGCCGTAACCGGCGCCCGGCTTGTCGGGCGCGATCTCGTCCTGTTGCCGGGGGACACCGGCATCGCGATGTCGCGCCATCTCGATACCGGCCCGGATGATGGCGTGATGGTGGAACTGGCGGCCTGTCTTGCAGGGGCAGGTGAATTTGGCGTCATTTTGCGCCGCACCGCCTCCCGGAATGATGATCTTGTGACCGCCTGCCGGGCCTTGATCGGGGAGTGGCAAGACCATGCCGGTTTGCCGGATGCAACAGGCTGTCTTTTTGACGGAGGTGGACTGGTGGCGCGGATTTATCGTCAATATCCCGCAATACCGATCATCGAGACCGGTCCGGAAAGCTGGATGATGTTCGATTCAGCATGGGACGGGATGATGACCGCGGTTGGTGAGCCACAGGTGGCGCTTGCCGGCGGTGGCCGGATGTGGATCGAGCCGACCCGTGCGCTGACAGCCATCGATCTCGACAGTGGTGATGGCAGCTTCGATGCGTTGTTTGCCGCGGCACCCGCCGCCATCGCCTCTCATCTTCGCCTTCGTCAGACAGGCGGGCTGGTGGCGATCGATCTGCCGCGCATGAAACCGGCCGCCCGCAAACAGGTGGATGCCGACCTGATCGCCGCGCTGGCGACCGACCCGCGCCATCCCGAATGGATCGGGCGCTCGCGGGCCGGCATGCTGGAAGTCAGGCTGCCGCATGGGCGGTCCGGTCCGGCCGGCTATGAGGCCGACAAGGTCGCCACGTCGGTGCTGGCGGTGTTGCGCGCCATCGCTCGCCGACCGACGCTGGCGGCGCCTGTCATCGAGCTGTCACCTGACATGGCTGCCTGGCTGAAGGGGCCGGGGGCCGCGGCGCTGGCGGTGCTTGACAGGCCGGTGACGCCTGTTGTTTCGTCTGAGGCCATGACCGCCACCCTGCGAGAGCCCGCGCGATGACTTTACCGGCCGACAGCCTGACATGCCCGACCTGCGGCGCACCGGCGGCGCCGCGCGCCGAGAAAAATGGCCGCAGCCCGCGCCCGTTCTGCTCGCGGCGATGCGCGGACATCGATCTTGGCCGCTGGTTTCAGGAAAGCTACGCCATTCCGGCGGTGGAATCGGCCGACGACACAATCGTCGAATCGCTTGCCGCTGTGAAGGCGCATTCCGAGGATGATATCTGATCCTGCCGGTCACGCCGCGCCGCTGCTTTTCCCGCTGGACAGGCAAGGGGCGGGCAGCTATACCGTTGCCTGCTGCCGGTTTGGCAGCCGCTTTGCAGGCGTTACATGCCTGCCGATGCCCGGGTAGCTCAGTTGGTAGAGCAGCGGATTGAAAATCCGCGTGTCGGTGGTTCGAATCCGCCCCCGGGCACCATTTACCGTGTTTCACCTGCCATAAAGCACCTTGATTCAAGCAGTTA
>JAYQDX010000083.1:0-9625 GCA_038138545.1 Rhodobiaceae bacterium
GCATGGACAGCGATGAAATCAACCAGCTGACAAAGAAGGAAGTCCTGCAACTCACCCGTGAACGTGACAAGCTGGAACTGACGCTTGGCGGGATCAAGGAAATGGGCGGTCTTCCCGACATGCTGTTCGTGATCGACACGAACAAGGAAGCCATCGCCGTCGAGGAAGCCAACCGTCTTGGCATCCCGGTCGTTGCGATTGTCGATTCCAACGCCAGGCCGGAAGGTGTCGATTACATCATCCCGGGCAATGACGATGCCATGCGCGCGATCTCCTTCTATTGCGAGCTGGCGCAGGCGGCCGTTCTTGACGGTCTGCAGACCGAGCTGATGAAGAGCGGTGGCGACGTCGGCGCGGCAACCGAGGCGCCGGCCGAAGCCGCTGTGAGCGAGGTGTCACCCGCTGGCGAAGCTCCCGCAGAGGAGGCTCTAGCTGCGGAAGCCCCCGCTGAAGCTCCGGCACAGGAGGTGGCCGCTGCTGCCGAGCCTGCCGCGGTGGAGGAAGCGCCTGCCGAAGACGCTGCTCCGGAAGCCAAAACAGACGGTGAGGAAGCTGCCAGCTGAATGCGGATTGCCGCATGACAAGATATTCGCCGACCGCCCCGGAAACGGGGCGGTTTGGTATGTAACAACCATGAAGAGATCAACTTTACCTGAAACGGGAACATGACGATGAGCGTGACAGCTGCACTTGTTAAGGAACTGCGCGAAAAATCCGGCGCCGGCATGATGGATTGCAAGAAGGCGCTTGCCGAGACCGGTGGTGATATGGAGGCGGCGGTCGACTGGCTTCGTACCAAGGGACTTGCCACAGCAGCCAAGAAATCCGGCCGTGTGGCCTCGGAAGGCCTTGTCGCCTTTTGCGTGGATGGCACAAAGGGCGCGGTGATTGAACTGAATGCTGAAACAGACTTCGTCGCCCGCAATACTGAATTCCAGGAATTCGCCTCCACGCTGGCGAAACTCGCGCTCGATGCTGACGATCTGGATTCACTTGCCGCCTCCGATTATCCCGAGACTGGCCGTATTGTCGCCGATGAGTTGACCAACAAGATTGCCACCATTGGCGAGAACATGTCGCTTCGCCGGATGGCCACCGTGTCTGTCGGTTCGGGAATTGTCGTTCCCTACATGCACAACTCCACCGCGCCGGGCCTTGGCCGTATCGGCGTTTTGGTGGCGCTTGAGTCGGCAGCCGGCGCCGACGCGTTGGAAGGCCTTGGCAAGCAGATCGCGATGCATATCGCGGCAACCTCGCCGGCCAGCCTTTCGGTTGAGGACCTCGATCCTGAAGCCGTACAGCGTGAGCGCGATGTCCTGATCGAACAGGCGAAGGCATCCGGCAAGCCACAGGAAATCGCCGAGAAGATGGTTCAGGGCCGGATGAAGAAGTATTATCAGGAAGTTGTCCTGCTGGAGCAGACCTCGGTCATCGATGGTGAGACCCGGATTGCCGATGTTGTCGCCAATGCTGGCAAGGATGCCGGCGCGGAGATTGCGCTGACCGGTTTCGTCCGCTTTAATCTTGGCGAGGGCATCGAGAAGGAAGAGACGGACTTTGCGGCCGAGGTGGCGGCGCAGCTGTCCTGATCCGGAAGCGTTCAGCCATAGACCCGGGGAACAGGCATGACAGACGGCGGTGACAAGGACGGTGGATCACAGCATCTGTATCCGCGCGTTCTTCTGAAAATTTCGGGTGAATCCCTGATGGGTCAGCAGGCCTACGGGATTGATCCGGAAATGGTTGCCACCGTTGCCCGCGAGGTGCGGGATGTCATTGCCTCCGGGGTGGAAACCTGTCTTGTCATTGGTGGTGGCAATATTTTTCGTGGCGTGTCCGGCGCGGCTGCGGGGATGGAACGCGCCACCGGGGATTATATGGGCATGCTGGCCACTGTTATGAACGCGCTGGCCATGCAGAATGCGCTGGAAATGCTTGATGTGCCGACGCGGGTGATGTCGGCGTTGCCGATCAGCGCGGTGTGCGAGCCCTATATCCGCCGCCGGGCCATGCGCCACCTTGAAAAGGGGCGTGTTGTCATTTTCGCTGCCGGTACTGGTAACCCGTTCTTCACGACTGACACCGCAGCGGCGCTTCGTGCCTCCGAGATGGGGTGTGCGGCGTTATTGAAGGGGACGCGGGTTGATGGCGTCTATTCAGCCGATCCGGAGAAGGATCCCGACGCGGTTCGCTATGACAGCCTGTCCTATCTGCAGGTATTGTCCGAGGATCTGCGGGTAATGGACGCGTCCGCCGTCTCGCTGGCGCGGGAGAATAACATCCCGATACTGGTTTTCTCGATCGAGGACAGCGGCGGTTTCGAACGTGTTCTGAAACACAAGGGAAAATTCACCATTGTAAGTTAGCCTGGTCTATTCTTGTCTCTTCACAATCATGTCTGAAATACACATGATGTGCTGCTATCAGTGATGGACCCGAACGGAGAGTGGCAAATGTCAGACGTCGATCTTGATGATATCCAACGCCGCATGGAAGGCAGTTTGAACAGCCTGAGAACGGAATTCATGGGATTGCGGGCCGGCCGGGCGTCAACCGGCATGCTGGAGCCGCTCATGGTTGAGGCTTACGGATCGAAAATGCCGATAACGCAGGTGGGGAATATTTCCGCGCCGGAACCGCGACTTCTGACGGTAACGGTCTGGGACGCCTCGCTGACAGCGTCGGTTGAAAAGGCCATTCGTGAATCCGATCTCGGTCTCAATCCGATGGCCGAAGGTACCCTGATACGCGTGCCGATCCCCGATTTATCCGAAGAGCGCCGCCGTGATATGGTCAAGGTGGCTGGCCGTTATGCCGAGGCAGCCCGTGTGTCGGTACGCAATGTCAGGAGAGATGGCATTGAAAGCGCCCGTAAAATGGAGAAGGACAGCCTGATTTCCGAGGATGAGCGTCGTGATTTTGAGAACGATATCCAGAAATTGACCGATGACCATGTCAAGATGATCGATGATGCCCTGGCCAACAAGGAAAAGGAAATCACCCAGGTCTGAGCCCGTTATCGACCCACCAATCCGGAGTGTGCTCCCAAATGCCGACACCACCTTATCATCTGGCTATCATCATGGACGGCAACCGGCGCTGGTCTCGCCAGCGTAATATACCGGTGTTGCGTGGGCATCAGCAGGGCTCCAACACGCTGAAAACGATCGCGCGGCACGCACATGACCGCGGCATTCGCTGGCTTTCGGCATTTGCCTTTTCGAGCGAGAACTGGTCGCGTCCCAGACCGGAAGTTGATGGTCTGATGGGGCTGCTTCGTGGATTTCTCGAGAACGATATCAACGAACTTGGTGATGAGAACGTTAAATTGCGGGTGATCGGGAACCGCTCGCGCCTGTCATCGCATTTTTGCGAACTGATTGAGTGGGCGGAACATGAGACGTCTGCCAACACCGGATTGAATTTGTCGCTCGCGCTCGATTTTGGTGGTCAGCAGGACATTGTTTCGGCAGCGCGCAGTCTCGCCACTGAGGTGGCAAACGGATTGCTGGACGCCGGGGAGATCAATGAGGATTTGCTGAAATCACGCATGGATGCTTCTTCACTTCCTGAAATTGACATGTTGATCCGGACCGGCGGCGAGCAGCGCCTGTCGAATTTCATGCTGTGGCATCTATCTTATGCCGAGTTGCATTTCACCTCCACGCTCTGGCCAGACTTCTCAACCGACAACCTCGACGAGGCGATAGAGGAGTTCTCCGGGCGAGAGCGCCGTTTTGGCGGTGATGGCAAGGTTGCCGCAGATGTCGACGCTGCCGGGACGGTCACGTCACTGGCTGACAGACGGCGTAACGTCTGATCTCGTTATGGTGGCGGCCTCACCATCGGGAACCCGCCACCGTATTCTTGGCGCCGCGTTATTCATCCCTTTCATAATACTGCTGGCAATGTCGCAATCAGCCGCGCAATGGCTGTTGATGCCGCTTGCGCTTGTCATGGGATGGGAATTTGTCTCGATGCTGGCCATGCCGCGTCCGCTGCGTGTGGTGCTGATGCTTGATTTCATCCTCTTTTCGCTACCGGCGTCTCTTGTCACCGGTATGGAGATGATGGCACAGATGTCGCTGTTGCCGGTGTTTCTGGCTCTTGGTGGAATTGTCGTCGGTTTTGTTTGGCTGTCATCACGCAACCGGCTTGCAACGACATTCATCGCCTTGCTGATTTTATGCATCCTTGCGGCGCGGACGATGCTTGGCATGCCGAATGGTCATCTCATTCTGCTGTGTCTGGCCGGTATCATCGCGGCATGCGACGTTGCCGCCTATTTTGTGGGACGCCGGTTCGGCGGTCCGAAGCTGGCCCCGCTGATATCGCCAAACAAGACCCGGTCCGGCGCCGTTGGGGGGATCCTCGGCGCGATCCTGGCGTCCCTGATCATGATGTTGTGGCTGCCGGTCTTCCTGCCGGTCTCCCTGCCGGAGATGCTGATTGGCGGCGTCATTGTGGCGGCGCTGTCGCAGGTCGGAGATCTCCTTGAATCAGCGCTGAAACGTGATCTTGGGGTGAAGGACAGCGGCACGATCATTCCCGGGCATGGCGGGTTTCTGGATCGATTTGACGGCTATCTGCTTACATTGCCGGCGATGTCCCTGTATATGATGTGACCAGTTGATAGGAACCGCGGCGAGGGCCGTTGTTCGGTTAGGGTTTCACGCGTGGCGAAAAAGATCTCAATCTTCGGTTCAACCGGATCCATCGGCAGCAGCACGCTGGCGCTTGTTGAAAGTTGTCCGGACAGGTTTGATGTTCATGTTCTGGTCGCCGGGAATGGTGCCGAGTTTCTGGCGGAACAGGCGCTTCGCCACCGGCCGGCCTATGTTGGCCTTGCCTCTGATGAAAATGCTGATGTCCTGCGAGCAGCCCTGAAGGGGTCCGGCATAGAGATTGTTGTCGGTGACACGGCCTGCACCGCGCTGGCGCGTGAACCGGTTGACGTGGTTGTTGCCGGCATTGTCGGGCTTGCCGGATTGCCATCGGTGATGGCGGCTCTGGAAGCTGGCCAGACGGTGGCTCTTGCCAACAAGGAATCACTTGTCTCTGCGGGTGCGCTGGTGACGGCGACAGCTGCACGAAACGGGGCAAGATTGCTACCGGTGGACAGCGAGCACAGCGCCATTTTCCAATGCTGGCTTGGCTGGGCCGGACATGCCGGCTCTGGTCAGGCTTCATTGACTTCTGATATGGGTGCCATTCGTCATATCTGTCTGACCGCGTCAGGTGGCCCGTTTCGTGACTTGCCGCTTGAGCGTTTTTCCGAGATTACGCCGGCTCAGGCGGTGCGCCATCCCAACTGGTCGATGGGACAGAAGATCTCTGTCGACAGTGCCACGATGATGAACAAAGGCCTTGAAGTCATCGAGGCGGCATGGCTTTTTGGGCTCGATGGCGACCAGATTGATGTGCTGATCCACCCTCAGGTGGCGATCCATGGAATGGTCTATTTCAATGACGGGTCGGTGATCGGTCAGCTTGGAACAGCGGATATGAAAACGCCGATTTCCTATGCCCTTGCCTGGCCGGACAGGTTGAACTGGGATCCGGAACCGCTTGATCTGGCGACCATGGGCAGGCTCGATTTTGCCGCTGTGGACGAACAGCGTTACCCCTGTTTTCGTCTTGCCAGACAGGCATTGTCATCTGGCGGTGTGTTGCCTGCGGTCCTTAATGCGGCCAATGAGATAGCTGTTGGCGCTTTCCTTGACGGGCGGATCGGCTTTGTGGACATAGTCGGCGTTGTCGAGCAGTGCCTTCAACGACCCCCTGACGGGGATCTTGAAACCTTGGGCGCGGTATTGGATATTGACCTGCGCGCGCGCGATATCGCAAACGCATGCCTGCCCTGATTGACTGACGCCATACCGTTCAACCTCCCGGCGGCGTTCCATTTCGGGAAGTGTGCCTGACAGAAAACCGGAAAGTTTCACCTCCATGCCTGACCTCAGTGCTGCACAATTGATCATCGGGTTCCTGCTGCTATTGACCCCTGTGGTCTTTTTCCATGAACTTGGGCACTACTGGGTCGCGCGGCGGGCCGGTGTTGTGGTCGAGGTGTTTTCCATCGGCTTTGGCCCCGAGATTTACGGCTGGACATCATCAAAAACCGGAACGCGCTGGCGTGTGGCCGCGATACCCCTTGGCGGCTATGTCCGCATGCGTGGGGATGAAAGCGAGGCTGGCGGCGCATCTGAAGAGGCGTCCAGCGTTGCGGGAAGCTTTGCCGGGGCGGGGCTGTGGTGGCGCATCGGCATTGTTGCGGCCGGGCCGATTGCCAATTTCATTCTCGGCATCCTGCTGTTCGCCATGGTCTATATGACGGCTGGCAAGGTTTTCCTGCCAGCACAGATTGGCGAGGTCATGCCGGAAACGGCCGCCGCCGAGGCCGGGTTGCAACCCGGCGATCTGGTAACCGGCATTGACGGCATCAGTGTTCGTGATTTCAATGATCTGCGCGGGCTTGTCGTGGAAAGTCCCGGCCGCCCGCTCGAATTCACCATTGATCGAGATGGTCGGGAACTGTCACTCACCGTAACGCCAATGCCGCGTTTTAACGAATCGATGCAAATCTATATGGGCGTTCTTGGGGTCAAGTCGGCTGGCGGCGGCACAAGAGAACGACTATTGCCGGGCAGTGCACTCCTAGCAGCGACGTCGGACGCGTTTCGAATGTCAGTTATGATCCTGCGTGGACTAGCGCGACTTGGCAGCGGCAATATGCAGGCTGGTGAAGTGCAGGGGCCGGTTGGTATCGCCAAAATATCCGGCTCGGCGCTGCAGCAGGGACTGATTCCCTTCATTCTGTTGACGGCTGTCATTTCGATAAATCTGGGACTGATCAATCTGATGCCGATACCGGCACTCGACGGTGGGCATCTGGTCTTCTTCTTCTATGAAGCCATCTTTGGCAGGCCTCTGCCGCTGGAACTTCAGAATCTGTTGCTTCGGGGCGGTATTGCCATTCTACTGGGTCTTACTGTGGTTCTTGTCGTGTTTGATGTGGCACGCCTGATCGGCTAGCTGGCCGGGGTCAGCGCAAGTGTGAAATGCACGCTTTGATTACACTGTTTGCGTGGCTATAGTTCTGCAGTCGGGTGAGGAGACTGATAATCATGCCAAAACCACTGCTAGTCCTTGTTTTGCTTTTGGCTTTGGTGGTCGGGACACCGGCACCGTCGATCGCACAATCTGCAGACGACCAGATTCGCATTGACGAAATTGCCGTATCGGGCAACCGCCGGGTCGCCGTCGGCACCGTTCTTTCCTATCTTCCCGTCCGTGTCGGTGACAGGGTCACGCGAAGCTCGCTGAGTATCGCGCTGGAACGCCTTTACGAGACTGACCTGTTCGCGGACATCGAGATTGACATTGATGGCGCGGTTCTGCGCATCGATGTCGTCGAGAACCCCATTATCAACCGGGTCAACATCGAGGGGAATGACGCCCTTGATGATGAAAAGCTCCTCGACATTATCGATATCCAGCCACGACGGGTCTATACGCGCAGGCTTGCGGTCGAGGCGGGTCAGAAGCTGCTAGAGGTGTATCAGGCGGCTGGTCGGTATGCGGCGGTTGTCGATCCACAGATCATTGAGCTTGATGATAATCGGGTCGATCTGGCCTTTGTGGTCAAGGAAGGGCCGTTGATCAAGATCAGCTCGATCACCTTCAACGGGAATGAACGATTTTCCGACCGTGTGCTAAGGCGCGCCATTTCCAGCCGTGTGTCCAACTGGTGGGCCTTTTTCTCGACATCCGACAAATATGACGAGGCGCGCCTTGATTATGATGTCAGGCTGCTGCGCCAGTTCTATCTCGCGCGGGGCTATGCCGATATCGATGTGTCACGTGTGCAGGGTGGCCTGTTGCCGGATCGCACCGGATTTGCCGTGTCCTTCATTCTGAATGAGGGAACGCGCTACAGGGTCAATGATGTCGCGATCGACAGCCAGATCGAAAATATCGATCTGGAAGTGCTGCGACAGCTTTTCAATTTCGGGGATGAAGGCTGGTACGATGTCAGGGCACTGGAACAGGGGCTTCTTGATGTTACCAATGAACTTGGCGCGCTTGGATATGCTTTCGTAAATATCGAGCCCGAAGTGATCACCGATCCGGCGAACGGGACACTTGATATCAATATCAGCATTGGCAAGGCTCAAAAGAACTTCATCGAACGGATCGAGATTGTAAACAATGTGCGCACGTTGGATTCGGTTATTCGGCGTGAGTTCGAGCTTGTCGAGGGTGACGCCTTCAATCAGTTGAAACTCGAGCGTTCCATTCGCAATGTTCGAAATCTCGGTTTCTTCTCTGACGTTTCGGTTCGAAACCTTGTAGGCAGCTCGGAAGAACAGACAGTGACAGAACTGACTGTCGAAGAACAGTCGACGGGCGAATTTTCGGTCGGCCTTGGCTATTCTTCGCTTGATCAGACGAGTTTTGCCCTTGGTCTTGACGAGCGTAACTTCCTTGGTACCGGTCGCGGAATAAACTTCAGCCTCGATGTATCGGCGAGCCGTTCAAATGTCCGAATAGGCGTTTCTGAACCCTATCTTTTTGGGCGCAATTTGACTGGGCGGGCCAGTGTCTTCAATGAAAAGCTCAAGGAAGATACCTTTTCGATCAATCGCCGCGGCTTTGATTTTGGCATCGGCTTTGCCGCCGCGGACGATTATTTTCACCGCGTCGGATACGAAATTTCCCAATCGGAAACCAATGAAAAATCCACCAAGGCCCAGTCGACCACCGGCGAGAATGGAAAAAATATCCTGAAGTCCGCTGTCAGCTATACAGTTGGCCGTGACAGGCTGGATAACCGCTTCGATCCATCCGATGGATCACTGTTCGAGGTCGCGCAGGAACTGGCGGGCATTGGTGGCGATGCCCAATATTACCGGGTTGTCTTGTCTGGTTCCTATTACAAGCCTGTTATGTTCAACACCTTCTTCCTCGGAGCGAAGGGACGTGTCGGTCAGATCACAGGACTTGGCGAAAAGGTCACGCAATCGCAACGCTTCTTTCTTGGTGGCCGCCAGATCCGTGGCTTCGACGGCAGCGGGATCGGTCCCCGTGACAAAGGCTCGGATGCGGCGGTTGGCGGTAACAAGGTTTTCAATGGTTCTGTCGAAGTGGTTTCACGAGCCGGTATCAGCCAGGATCTCAGCATGCGGTGGACTGTCTTCTCCGATTTTGGATCGGTTTGGGAAACCGATTACCCTTCAGGCGTGACCGGTGCCAATGACACGTCGATCAGAAACTCGTTAGGTGTCGGTCTGTTGTGGGACACTTACATCGGGCCTATGTCCTTCTATTGGGCAAAGCCCACAGCGAAAAAGAGCTATGACAAGACCAGAACCTTCCAGTTCACCATCGGGACACGTCTCTAGAGGCATCTGTATTGCCTGTCGCAGTCTTGCGTTTTTGGCAAGCCTAGCTCTTGGCGTCAGCGTTCTTTTATGGGGCGCGCCGACGAGTGCCCAGCAATCTGGCGAGGCGGATTCCAGCCCGTCTGTCCTGTCTGATGAACGCGCCGCCGATATGGTGGTTGAGCGTATCGGGCTGATCGATCTTGACGGGGTGTTGCGGGCCTCGGAAGGCACGGCGCGGG
>JAYQDX010000084.1:0-9542 GCA_038138545.1 Rhodobiaceae bacterium
TTGCCGGTGACGGTCACCGTGACCGCGCCGCCCCCAACGCTGGCGGTGAATTCGGCATTGGCCATTTCCTGCTGCAGCGCTTCCATGCGCCCCTGCATCTCCTGAACCTTTTTCATCATGCCGGCCATATTACGCATCATGTCGGGATATCCTCATCTGGCTGGTCTCCGGGGAGGTGTTCCGCCGATGTGACGGATTCGATTTCGGCGCCCGGGAACATCTCGGTGATGGCCCTGACCAGAGGTGCCTTGGCGATCGCCTCGATCTCGCGCTGGTGCGCCGCGCGCCGCTCCTCGGTGATTGTCATGCCACCGGGGCCATCAGACAGGCTGACCATCCAGCGCGCACCGGTCCAGTCGCTGAGCCGGCGGGCCATGTCGCCCGGCAGGCTGTCCGGCGCGCCGTCGGTGAGGCAGATGTCAAGAAGGCCTGGCTGCAGGCGGACAAGCCGCACATGGCTGCGGATATGCGCCGCCAGCAGCGGGTCGTCATGCGACTCGGCAAGCTCGGAGATATCCAGCAGCGATTGTGGCTGTGGCGGCGTCGCATCGTCGGGTTCGGCGACGGGCATCGGCGCCGGCGCGGGAGTCGGTATTGGCGCCGGTGTCGGCAGGGGCGAAGGCTGGAGCGCCGTGGCCTCGCCGCTGGCGGCTTGCATCGTGGCAGGTGGCGGCGCGTCAGCTGCTGCCGGTGTCATCATGTCCGGCTGCGGTGCAGACATGGTTGGCGTGGACGCGGCTTCGGCCGTGGGTTCGGCCGGGTTTTGTGGCGGGTTTGGGGCCGGTGATGCCGGTTCGGTGCCTGCCAGGCGTTGAACGATGTCGCCCGGGGTCGGCATATTGGCAAGGTGCGCCAGCCGGATGACCAGCATTTCTGCGGCGGCCGGCGGTTGCGGCGCCGAGGTGACTTCGCCATGGCCCTTGAGCAGCATCTGCCAGGCCCGGCCGAGGCGCGCGATCCCCAGCTGCGCCAGCGCGTCGATGGCATCCCGTTCGGATTCGAGAAGCGTGTCGAGCGTGCCGCCGGCAGCCTTCTGGCTGGCGCGGTGAACAAGATCCATCAGATCGGCAATGATCATCTCCGGCTCGGCGCCACCGGCCATGGTCGCCGCCAGCGCGGCCAGCGCACCAGCCGTATCGCCCCGCATGGCCCTGTCAAGGATGGCGATGGAATCGGCCCGCCCGGGTCGGCCAAGCATCTCGGCAATATTGTCGATCGTCATCCTGTCGGCGGTCATCGCCGCCGCCTGGTCGAGAAGCGACAGCGCGTCGCGGACCGATCCCTCGGCGGCGCGGGCGATCGCGGTGATCGCCTCGGCATCGGCGGTGATCGATTCGCGCTCGCAGATCGTCACAAGATGCGCTGCCAGCATATCGGTTGGCACTCGTCGCAGGTCAAAGCGCTGGCATCGTGACAGGATCGTCACCGGCACCTTGCGGATCTCGGTGGTGGCGAAGATGAATTTCACATTGTCGGGTGGTTCCTCAAGCGTCTTCAGCAGCGCGTTGAACGCGCTTTTCGACATCATGTGGACCTCGTCGATGATGTAGATCTTGAAACGTCCGGAAACCGGCCGGTAGCCGACACCCTCGATGATCTCACGCGCGTCATCGACGCCGGTATGGCTTGCCGCGTCGATCTCCAGGACATCGACATGGCGTCCGGCGGCGATGGCCTGGCAGGGCTCGCAGGCGCCGCACGGTTCCAGCGTCGCGCCGCCCTCACCATCCGGTCCGATGCAGTTCAGCCCGCGGGCCAAAAGCCGTGCCGTCGAGGTCTTGCCGACACCGCGAACGCCGGTCAGCACGAAGGCATGCGCCAACCGCCCAAGCGACAACGCGTTTTCCAGCGTGCGGACAAGCGCTTCCTGGCCTATCAGCTCGGAAAAACGTTCGGGGCGGTACTTGCGCGCAAGTACCCGGTAACCTGTCAGGACGCTGTCGCTCATGATGTCTGGAATCTAGCGCAGCAAGGGTGGCATTGCCACCGGTAACTGCCGCGCCCGGACCATTGCCGTGATCCATGCCGGGCCCGGTATCGCCACCCCGGTCACGATCCATGACGGGTCTGCATATGGAAATGATCGGAAGGCGGAAGACTGAACGACCCGCGCGAAAACGACCCTGGCTGCTTCCTCTCGGACCTGACCGGTTAGACCGACAGCACGTCCGCCCAGCCTTCCTGCCCTCTATATGGATGAAAGCGGCATGGGGGACAAGCCATTAATGCCGGATCCGCCGGGTGGCCGCTCAGCTGCCGGCGCGCACTGGGCTTGCCGGGTAGGTGCCGAGGATCGTTACCGCGCCATCCTGGCAGTAGAAGCGCAGCTCTTCCATGGCGAGTCGCATGTCCGGGGCGTCGATATGGCCCTCGACATCGACATAGAATTGCGCCTGTTCGGCCGATCCAGGCCGCAGATAGCTCTCCAGCTTGGTCAGGTTGACGCCGTTCGTCGCAAACCCGCCAAGCGCCTTGTAAAGCGCCGCCGGAACGCTGCGAAGCTTGAACACCATGGTTGTCATCATCCGTTCGCCATTCAGCGGCGGCGTGACGTCGGTCCGCGACATGACAAGGAACCGGGTGGTGTTGTGCTCGGCATCCTCGGCCGAGGCCAGCAGCACATCAAGGCCATAGATCCGGCCAGCCAGTTCCGAGGCGATGGCGCCGACTGTCCTGTCGCCGCGCGCCGCGATGTCTTTCGCCGCGCCGGCGGTATCGGCGTGCATCACCGGCGTCAGGCCGAGCGAGCGCAGCCGCTCGCGGCATTGTGCAAGCCCCTGCGCGTGGCTGTGCACCTCGACAAGCGAGTCGAGCGTGGCGCCCGCCGGCGCCAGCAGATGATGATTGACCCGCTGGAAATGCTCGCCATTGATGAACAGGCCGGACTCGGGAAGAAGGTGGTGAATGTCGGCGACCCGGCCGGCGATCGAGTTTTCGACCGGCACCATGGCCAGCGCGGCGCGCCCCTCCTGGACGGCGAGGATCATGTCCTCGAACGAGGCGCAGGCAAGCACCTCCATCTCCGGCTTCACCGCCTGGCAGGCCATATGTGAATAGGCGCCTGGCACGCCCTGAAACGCGATGAGATTGCTGCTGTCGCTCATGATCCGGGTATCCGTTGCTGTCCTCCGGCGATATCCCGCCGGCGCGCGAGTATCATGTCATGGCCGGAGGCTGTCAATCGTAGCGGTCATGCCGGTTGGACAGGTCGGCCCGGCGGCTCCACCTGTCATCCACCACCAAGCCGCTGCCGGGTCGCGGCAAGGTCTTCTGCGGTGTCAACGCCGGCCGGTGCCGCGGCGATCTCGGCGACGGCCACCGTCATGCCGGCCTCCAGGGCGCGAAGCTGCTCCAGCCTCTCGGCCATTTCCAACGGCGACGGGGGCAGGTCGACGAACCTCGCCAGCGCGGCGCGCTGCCATCCATAGACACCGATGTGATGGTATTTCGGCGCATCCCCGGTCGGCACCGGGGCACGGCTGAAATAGAGCGCCGTACCGATATGCGGGGTATCATTGCGCTGGGTGTCATTGCGCTGGGTGCCGGGGGGCGGCATATCCGGATCGTCCCGCCAGCTGACGACGGCCTTGACCACCTGCGGGCGCGCCGCCTCGTCCTCGTCGGCAAGGGTGACAAGGGTCGACAGCTCGGCCCGGCTGTGCCGCGCCGTGGCAAGAAGTGTCACCGGGATCATCGGGTCGAGCTCGGGAAGGTCGCCCTGAAGATTGAGGATCATGTCAAAATGCCGGTCCGGATCGATCCGCTCGACCGCCTCGAAGGTGCGGTCGGACCCCGACGGATGGTCGGCCCGCGTCTTCACGGCATTGCCGCCTGCCGCCTGCACGGCCTCGGCGATGGCGTCATCGTCCGTCGCCACCCAGACAGGCGCGATGTCGGCGGCCATGGCGCGTTCCCAGACATGCTGGATCATCGGCTTGCCGGCGATCTCGGCAAGCGGCTTTCCGGGCAACCGGCTGGCCGCCATGCGGGCGGGAATGATGATAACGGGCGACAGGGTCAAACTCATGATGCGGCAATTCATCACATAATCTTCGATTTGCCTAGGCAAAAGGCGCAAATAGGTTGATCTGGGGCTTGAGGGTAACCGGCAATTTCGGTAAGAGATGGGCGTTGGGCAGGCCTTGTGGTGGCCGGCCGCCAGACAGTTTAGGGGGAG
Organism: Rhodobiaceae bacterium; assembly: GCA_038138545.1. GTDB lineage: Bacteria > Pseudomonadota > Alphaproteobacteria > Puniceispirillales > Puniceispirillaceae > UBA8309. The sequence continues at coordinate 4,178 of JAYQDX010000084.1, forward strand.
CTTCCGCGTCCGCGGGAGAAGTGAGCATGGACGAACTTGGTCTGAACAAGCTTTTTGCCGGCATTCTTGTCGCCGGCCTTCTGCTGATGACAGGGGTGAAGCTTGCCGAAGTCCTCGTGCCGCACAGCGAGCTCGAGCAGAATGCCTATGTGATCGAGGTGCCCGAGGGTGACGCCGGCGTTGCCGCGGCGCCTGCCGACAAGGGACCCGAGCCGATCATGGCGCTGCTGGCCAGCGCGGATGCCGTTGCTGGTGAGAAACTGGCCAAGAAATGCACCGCCTGTCATGTGTTCGACAAGGGCGGCGCCAACAAGGTTGGTCCGGGGTTGTGGAATGTCGTCAATGCCGACAAGGGTGTGGTTGACGGTTTTGGCTATTCGAACGCGCTGATCGAATTTGGCGGGCAGTGGGATTACGCGGCGCTGAATGCCTTTCTGGCCAAGCCGAAAGCCTATATCTCCGGCACCAAGATGAATTTCGCCGGCCTGAAAAAGCCGCAGGACCGCGCCAACATGATTGCCTATCTGCGCCAGCAGGCGGACTCGCCGGCCGCCCTGCCGACGGCCGAGCAGATCGCCGCCGAAAGTGGCAGCTGAGGCATCGTGACCAATATGAGCCGCATTCACAGCCAGCTCAGCAATGCCGAGCTGGCTGATTTTCTTTCGGGACTTCCGGCGGTCAGCCGGCCGGTCATCTCGAGCTGGTTTCGTAGTGGCGGCACCATCGAATGGAAGGCTGATGATTCGCCGGTCACGCTTGCCGACAAATCAGCCGAGCTGGCGCTTCGTGACGCCCTTATCGCGCAATTTCCCGATGACGATATCCTTGGCGAGGAGCATGCCCCGCATCGCGGCAGCAGCGGCTATTCCTGGATCATCGATCCGATCGACGGCACCCGTGCCTTCATCTGCGGCAGGCCCGTTTTCGGCACGCTGGTCGGTCTGGTCAGGAATGACGTGCCGATTGCCGGCCTGATCGACATGCCGATGCTGGATGAATGCTATGTCGCCGTTGGCGATGTCGCGACCCTGAACGGCACCGCCATCAGCACCAGCGATGTCACGACCCTTCGCCGGGCGCGGCTTGCCACAACCGCGCCGGAAGCGCTTCTCGCAGACAGTCTTGATGCCTTCAACAGGCTCAGCGCCGGCGCGGCGACCAACAGCTATGGCGGCGATTGCCATAATTACGCGCTGCTGGCCGCAGGTCATCTCGATCTTGTTCTCGAAGACGGGCTGGCAACACATGACATCATGGGGGTGGTGCAGGTGATCCGCGCTGCTGGCGGTGTTGTCACCGACAAGGCCGGGGCGGCGGTATCGATGCGCGGGACGACAAGCCTGCTTGCCGCGGCGACTCCGGAGCTTCACGCCGAAGCACTTGCCATCGTCAGGGGCGAGAGCTGACAGGGAGGCTGCGATGATCCGGATCGGCTTTTACGGAAATGCCGGCGCCATTGCCGCCTGGGAATCCGCACTTGCCACAAGACTGCCGGCATTCGAGATCAATGAGTTGCTGAGCGAGGCCGGCGCGGCGAGTGACGTGGCGCTTGTCTGGGCACCGCCGCCAAACGCCTTTGCGAGCTGTTCCAGTCTTCGCGGCATCATCATGCAGGGCCAGGGTGTCGATCATATGATGCGCGACAGCACCGTGCCGCGCGACATTCCGCTGGTGCGGCTGATCGACCCCGACATGGCCAACGCGCTCAGCCACTGGGCGATCCTGAACGCGCTGGATTTCTGGCGTGACGGGGCCGTGTATCGTGCCCAGGAGGCAGCGCGGGACTGGCGATCACTGCCGCAACGGCCGGCCACCGGGGGGCGTGTCGGCATCCTTGGCGTTGGCGCCATCGGCACGGTCATCGCGCGGCGGTTCGCGGCGCTGGGATTCAGCGTCCGCGGTTTTGCCAGATCGCCGAAACAGATCGACGGTGTGGACGTCTTTGTCGGTATGGATCAGCTTGCCGATTTCGCCGACAATCTCGATATCGTCGTGTCGGTACTGCCGCTGACCCCGCAGACAACCGGCATCATGAATGCGGATTTTTTCGACCGGCTGGCGCCGGGAGCCTTCATCATCAATGGTGGGCGCGGACCGCAGGTGGATGATGACGATCTTCTGGCCGCCCTTGATTCGGGCCGGCTTGGCGGGGCGGCGCTGGATGTTTTCGCGGTCGAACCGCTGCCGGACGAGCACCCGTTCTGGACGCATTCGAAAGTGCGCGTCTGGCCGCATGTGGCGGCGCAGACAAATGCCACCTCGGCGGCCGACCAGGTGGCGCAGGCAATCCAGCGGATGATGGCCGGCGAGGAGCCGGCGAACCGGGTCGACTGGGCGCGCGGCTACTGACAGCGCGCTAGTTGCGGGTGGCAAGGCTCTCGATATAGGTGAACAGCGCGCGAAGCCCCATCGCCTCGCCGCCCTTGGGCCGGCCCGGACGGGAGGCCAGGTTCCATGCCATCACATCGATATGCGCCCAGTTCATGTGTTTGCCGGCAAAGCGGCGCAGGAACAGCGCCGCGGTGATTGCCCCGCCATAGCCCGACGGGCCGGTGCTGGACAGCGCCACATGGCCGGCATCGAGATGCCGCTCATAGGGCTCGAACAGCGGCAGCCGCCACAGCGGATCGGCCGCCATATCGGCCGCCTTCATGATGCCATGGGCGGTGTCATCGTGGTTGGCGAACAGCGCCGGCAGTTCGGTGCCGAGCGCCACCCGCGCGGCGCCGGTCAGGGTGGCGAAATCAATCATGAAGTCGGGCTCGTCCTCGCAGGCCAGCGTGATCGCATCGGCCAGGACAAGCCGCCCCTCGGCGTCGGTATTGCCGACCTCGACCGGCAGGCCGGCGCGGGTGTCGATGACATCGAGCGGCCGCATCGATTTCGATGACACCGCGTTTTCCGCCGTCGGCACGAGAACCCGCAGCCGCACCGGCAGTTCGGCCATCATCACAGCATTGGCAAGGCCAAGCACTGTCGCCGCTCCGCCCATATCCTTTTTCATCAGCTCCATCGCCTTTGACGGCTTCAGGTCCAGCCCACCCGAGTCAAAGGTGATCCCCTTGCCGATGAGGGTGATTTTCGGGCCGCTGTCACCCCAGCGCAGGTCGATCAGCCGCGGTGCGATCTCGGCGGCGCGCCCCACCGTGTCGATGGCGGGATAGCCGCTGGCAAGCGCATCGCCGGCGGTGACCTCTATGGCGGCATCAAACCGTTCGGCGAGATGACGTGCCGCCGCCTCGAGCCCGGCTGGCGTCATATGGTTGGGTGGCGCGTTGATCAGGTCGCGGCAAAAAGCGGTGCCGGTGGCAAGCCCGGTCACATGCCGGCGCGCCACATCGCCCGATATCGCGGCAAGGCTGAATTCGCGGAGCGCCCGGTCCGGCGTCTCGCGATAGGCGGTGAATCTGTATTGCGCCAGCGCCCATCCAAGGCCGACCGCGGCAAGGTCGAGTGCCGGATCGCATGGCCCGGCCACAGACCATCGTCCGGCCGGCAGCGCGGCGGCGATCGCGGCAGCATCCCAGACGGCATTTGCCGGATCGATGATCCCGACAGCACCAACACGATCAGAATCCTGTCCTGTTGCCGGCAGAAGACAGGCCTTGCCGGCCTTGGCGACAAAACCGCTGGCGGCGATCCAGTCACATGTGGCCTGGTCGGCGTCATCCTGCCAGGCGTCATAATCCTGCGCTGTCAGCAGGCGCAGGGGGCGGGCGTCCAGGTCATCCGTGACAAGGCCGAGTTCATCTGGTTCGCGAAGCGGAAATCTGGTCATGAGTCATCCATCGGGTGCGGGGCGGCGAGCGCGCGGACACGCCCCATACGCATCTGCAAGGTAATACCGCGCAGACCGAGATATATCGTAAAGGCGGCAAAAAGGCCATTCAGTCCAAGCCCGCCAAGCAGCAACACGGCGACAGCGAACAGCCCGGCCGAGACGAGCATCGCGTTGCGCATCTCGCGGCTCTGTGTGGCACCGATGAACACACCGTCCATCTGGAAGGCGAGGAAGGAGATCGGCGGCAGCAGCGCCGCCCAGTGCCAGTGCGCCAGCGTCAGGTTGGCAAGATCCTGTTGCGAGGTCAGGAGGCCGATAATCCAGGGCGCGGCGAACCAGACAATGGCACTGATCACAAGCGCCGTGCAGCCCGCCATGATATTGGTCCGGCGCACCACCAGGTCGAGCATCGGCAGATGGCGGCGTCCAACCGCCTCTCCGACAAGTGCCTCGGCGGCGTGGGCAAACCCGTCCAGCGTGAAGCAGATCAGTCCGAACATGACGAGGATGAGCTGCATCGCGGCGAGTGACAGATCCCCGATATCCGCCGCCATATTCAGCAGCACCGCCTCGCTGAGAAGGATCAGCACCGTGCGAATGGTGATGTCGCCACCGATCTCGAAAAACCGCAGAAAGGCCGCCGGATCGAACCAGGCCGGCCGGCGGGCGAAAATGCGCTGCCCGGCCCCGGCAAGAAGATCACGCCAGTGCCAGGATACAAGCCCGAGCGTTACCGCAAGCCCGGCCCATTGCGCCACGACCGATGCCAGCGCCACGCCCTCGATCGTCATCCCGAGGCCAAGCACGAAAAACAGGTTCAGCGCCAGATTGGCAAGGTTGATGACAATGATCTGGGCCATCGCCAGACGCATCTGCTGGCGCCCGAAAATACACCCGAGGAGAACCATGTTCGCCAGTGCCGCCGGCACGGCCAGAATGCGGATGCCGACATAGTGCCGCATCAGCGACTCGACCTCCTCGCTGGCGGTCAGCAGCGCGCCGGTAACCATATGCACGGCCGGCGTGGCGATGACGAAGATGACGCCAAGGCACAAGGCAAGGGTCAGCCCGCGGACAAGGTGGTTCTCGATCTCCCGCAGATCGCCGCGTCCCTGTGCCTGCGCGACGAGCCCGGTCGTGCACATGCGCAGGAACCCAAGCCCGAAATAGATGAAATTGAAGACCAGACTGCCAAGCGCGACGCCGCCGACAAAGCTGGCATCGTCAAGCCGCCCCATCATCGCGGTGTCGGCCGCGCCGACCAGCGGGAAGGTCACATTGGCGATGATGATCGGCCATGAAATGGACCAGAGATGGCGCCAGCCCGTCTGTTGCTGCCAGGGGCGATTGCCAGCATTTCCTGCTGAGATGTCGGTCATGATCTCATTGCCGGATGGTGACGGGATGCCACCCTACAACCGGTGATCCAAGCAGGCAATTGATATGGCAAACAGGCCGAAAAAATGCTTTAACCGTCAGGCGGTCACCTGCTGCATAGGCGACCGGCCATCCGGGGGATCGTCCGTGACCGTGCCATTCAAAAAATCGGCGTTGCTGCTGGTGCTGGCATGTCTTGCCGCCGCC
>JAYQDX010000085.1:0-9526 GCA_038138545.1 Rhodobiaceae bacterium
CCGGAAGCACGATCTTGCCCCCACCGGCCTCGACGGCTTCAATCGCGGATTTCGACGCGCCGGCGGCATGGATTTCCAGCTTCTTGGCCGTCAGCTCGCCCTTGCCAAGGATCCGCACACCGTCGCGCGCCTTGGAAATGACGCCGGCCGCGATCAGCGCCGCCACGTCAACCGGCTTCTTGGCGTCCAGCTTGCCAGCATCGAAGGCCGTCTGCAGACGGCCAAGATTCACCTCGACATAATTCTTGCGGAAGATGTTGGTGAAGCCACGCTTCGGCAGACGCCGGTGGATCGGCATCTGGCCACCCTCGAACCCCTTGATGGATACGCCCGAACGCGCCTTCTGACCCTTGTGACCGCTGCCCGAGGTCTTGCCGGTACCGGAACCGATACCACGGCCAACACGCTTGCGATCGCGGGTCGAACCCGGATTGTCACTGATTGCGTTGAGTTTCATTTTACTCTCCTGCACGGCACCGCATACGGCACCGGATTGCCGGTCGGGGTTTATTCGCCCTCGACGCGTACGAGATGTTTCACCTTGTTGATCATGCCGCGGACAGCCGGTGTGTCTTCCAGCTCGCGGGTACGGCCGATCTTGTTCAGCCCGAGCCCGATCAGGGTCTGACGCTGCGAGCCAAGACGGCCGATCGCGCTTCTGGTTTGCGTCACGCGTACAGTTTTGCCACTCATCTCACCTCTCCCTGTCAGGACGCCGCGGCCTGGTCTTCACCGCCGCGCTTGCCAAGAATGTCGCCAACGCGCTTGCCACGCTTCTGCGCGACGCTGCGCGGCGCCTGCATCGACGTCAACGCCGAGAAGGTTGCCTTGATCATGTTGTGCGGGTTGGATGAACCGATCGACTTGGCAACCACATCCTGCACACCCAGAACCTCGAACACCGCGCGCATCGGGCCACCGGCGATGATGCCGGTACCGGCCTGTGCCGCCCGCAGCAGGACATTGCCAGCGCCGTAACGGCCCTTGATGTCATGATGCAGGGTCCGGCCATCACGCAGTGGCACACGAACCATGTTGCGCTTGGCACCCTCGGTGGCCTTGCGGATCGCCTCGGGAACCTCGCGGGCCTTGCCGGTGCCGAAACCGGCGCGCCCACGACCGTCACCGACGACAACAAGCGCGGCGAAACCGAACCGGCGGCCACCCTTGACGACCTTTGCGACGCGGTTGATGCCAACCAGCTTTTCGATCAGTTCAGGCTCCTCGCGCTGATTGCTGCGATCCTGCCTGTCGTTATTGCGTGCCATCAGTCACTGCTCCCTAGAATTTCAGGCCGGCTTCGCGCGCTGCCTCGGCAAGCGCCTTTACGCGTCCATGATAGATAAAGCCGCCACGGTCAAAGACGACCTGGTCAACACCCTTGGCCTTGGCCCGCTCGGCGACAAGCTTGCCGACAGCGGCGGCGGCGACGCTGTTGCTGGTGCTGCCGGCGCCCTTGAGGTCAGCCTCGAGGGTTGATGCCGCAGCCAGTGTCTGGCCCAGCCTGTCGTCGATGATCTGCGCATAGATATGCTTCGACGAGCGATGCACGGACAGCCGAACCTGACCCGAAGATACGCGCTTCAGGGCGGTGCGGTTGCGCGCCCGACGACGCTCGAAAAGTTGCTTCGATGAAAACATCCCGGTGCCCCTACTTCTTCTTGCCTTCCTTGCGGACGATATATTCGTCGGCATATTTGACGCCCTTGCCCTTGAAGGGCTCTGGCGGGCGCTTCGCGCGAACCTCGGCGGCGAACTGGCCGAGAAGATGCTTGTCGGCGCCGGTGATGGTGATGCTGGTGTTGTTTTCAACATTCACCTTCAGACCGGCCGGCACATCCATCTCAACCGGATGGCTATAGCCAAGCGACAGTACCAGCTTGTTGCCCTGCATCGCGGCCCGGTAACCAACGCCGTTGATCTCCAGCTTACGGGTGAAACCCGCCGAAACACCGACAACCATATTGCTCAGACTGGCCCGCATGGTGCCCCACAGCGCCTTCGCCTGGCGTGTGTCACGCACCGGCTTCAGCGTCGCCACATTGTCGGCAAGCGACAGTTCGACATCACCATGCAGCGGCGCGCTGAGCTCGCCATTCTTTCCCTTCACGACCATGAGACCGCCCTCATGTGACACGGTCACATCGGCCGGAATATTGATCGCACTGCTTCCTACTCGAGACATGCCAGCACTCCCCTAGAATACGTGGCAGAGAACTTCGCCGCCAACATTGGCTGTGCGAGCTTCACTGTCCGAAAGAACACCACGCGGCGTCGACAGGATGGCGATGCCAAGCCCGTTATAGACACGCGGCAGGTCACGAATGCCGTAATAGACACGGCGGCCGGGGCGCGAGACGCGCTTGATCTCGGAGATCACCGGCGTACCGTCATGATACTTCAGCTCGATCTTCAGCTCCCGAATGCCGGGGCGCACATCGACGCTGGAATAGTTGCGGATATAGCCCTCGCGCTTCAGCACCTCGAGAACATTGCTCCGGAACCGCGAGGCCGGGCTCGACACAACGGTCTTGCCAGCGCTCTGTCCGTTCCGGATGCGCGTGAGCATATCACCGAGAGGATCACTCATTGCCATGATTCAATACTCCTCGCTTACCAGCTCGACTTCACGACACCGGGAACCTGGCCCATCGAGGCAAGGTCACGGAGCGCGATGCGCGACATTCTGAGTTTGCGGTCATAACCGCGCGGACGACCGGAAATCTCACACCGGTTGCGAAGACGGATCTTCGAGCTGTCACGCGGCTCCTGCGACAGTTTCATGACTGCCTGGAAACGCTCTTCCATTGGCAGGGAACGGTCGCGGATCGTCGCCCGCAGTTCGGCGCGGCGCGCACCACGCCTGGCGACCATACGCTTGCGACGGTTGTTCTTTTCTACAGCGCTTTTCTTAGCCATCTGTCGGGTCCTTACGCTTTGACGAACGGGAATTCGAAATTCGCGAGCAATTCGCGCGCTTCATCATCCGTCCGTGCCGAGGTTACGACGATGATGTCCATGCCGCGGACCTCATCAACCTGATCATAATCGATCTCCGGGAACACGATCTGCTCGCGCACACCCATGGCGTAATTGCCGCGGCCATCGAAGCTTTTGCCGTTCAGCCCGCGGAAGTCACGGACGCGCGGCAGTGCGATGTTCACCAGACGATCGAGAAATTCGTACATACGCTCGCGCCGCAGCGTCACCTTGCAGCCGATTGGCATGCCGGCACGCAGCTTGAAGGCGGCGTTCGCGCGTTTCGCGCGGGTCACAACGGGCTTCTGGCCGGTGATGGCGGTCAGGTCACGGGTGGCATGCTCGATTTTCTTCGAGTCACGCACAGCCTCACCAACACCCATGTTGATGATGACCTTTTCGATCTTCGGCACCTGCATATTGTTCAGGTAGCCGAATTTCTCCACCATAGCCGGGCGAACAGCCGTCAGATAATGTTCTTCCAAACGCGTTTTCATCTCAGCTTTGTCTCCTTAACCCCGGTCAGTCCAGGGCTTTCCCGGACCGACGGGCGATCCGGATCTTCTTGCCATCCTTGAACTCATAGCCGACACGGGTGGCCTGGCCACTGTCAGGGTCGATCAGGGATACATTCGAAATGTGAAGCGGGGCTTCCTTGTTGATGATGCCGCCGGGGTTGTCCTGCGTTGCGCGGGTATGCCGCTTGACGATATTGCACCCCTGGACCAGAACCCGGTTCTCGGTCCGGCGAACCGCCATCACCTCGCCGCGACGGCCCTTGTCACGGCCTGTCGTGACGACGACCTGGTCGCCCTTCTTGATCTTGAATTTCTCGGCCATTACAGCACCTCCGGTGCCAGCGAAACGATTTTCATGAATTTCCGGCTACGCAGCTCGCGCGTGACCGGCCCGAAAATACGCGTTCCAATCGGCTCATCCTGCTTGTTCAGCAGAACCGCGGCGTTGCGGTCGAACCGGATGGCGCTGCCGTCGGGACGGCGGATTTCCTTGGCGGTGCGAACAATCACGGCGCGATGCACGTCACCCTTCTTTACCTTGCCGCGCGGGATCGCCTCCTTCACCGAGACGACGATCACGTCGCCAACACCGGCGACCTTGCGGCCGGACCCGCCAAGCACCTTGATGCACTGCACGCGGCGGGCGCCCGAATTGTCGGCAACCTCAAGATTGGACTGCATCTGGATCATCTCGATCTCCCTCAGTTCGCAGCGGCGTCGTCGTAGATGACTTCGTAGTTCTTCGACTTCGAAATCGGCGCGCATTCACGGATGCGTACTGTGTCACCCTGCTTGCAGCGGTTCTCGGCATCATGCGCCGCGAACTTCTTCGACTTGGTGATGAACTTCTTATAGACCGGATGCATGATCCTGCGCTCGACAAGAACGGTTACCGTCTTGTCGGTCTTATCGCTGACGACCGTGCCCTGCATGATACGCTTCGGCATAACTTGGCTTCCTTACTGTGCCGCACCAGCCGCATTGGCTTTTTCGCCAAGTACGGTCTTGATACGCGCAATTTCACGGCGGACGGTGCGTGCACGCGCCGGGTTCTCATTCTGACCACCGGCTGTCTGGAAGCGCAGATTGAACTGCTCCTTCTTCAGACCGACCAGCTGGTCCTTCAGCTCATCAGCTGTCTTGGCGCGAAGGTCTTCGGCCTTAACGGTTGCCATCAGACTCTCCCTTACTCACTGTCGCCAAGACGGCGGACGATACGGGTGTCGAGCGGCAGCTTGGCAGACGCCAGCGTCAGCGCCTCCTTGGCAAGCTCCCACGGCACACCGTCAATTTCGAACATGATGCGGCCCGGCTTCACCCTGGCCACCCAGAATTCCGGCGAACCCTTACCCTTACCCATACGAACCTCGGCAGGTTTGGAGGACACAGGCACATCCGGGAAGATACGGATCCAGACCCGGCCGGCACGGCGCAGATGCCGCGTGATGGCACGACGCGCGGCCTCGATCTGGCGCGCGGTAACCCGCTCCGGTGTCACGGCCTTCAGACCGTACGCACCGAAATTCAGCTGCGTTCCGCCCTTGGCATTGCCATGGATACGGCCCTTGTGAGCCTTCCGGAACTTGGTTCTCTTCGGCGAGAGCATCTAACCAACTCCTCTCGGTTAACCGTTGGCCCGCGGCGCCGGACCGGATTGCTGTTCGGCAAGCCGCTTGTCCTGTGCCATCGGGTCATGGGCCATGACTTCACCCTTGAAGACCCATACCTTGATTCCACACACGCCGTAGGTGGTGAAGGCGGAACCCTCTCCGTAATCAACCTCGGCGCGCAACGTATGAAGCGGCACGCGACCCTCGCGATACCATTCGGTGCGGGCAATCTCGGCCCCGCCAAGACGGCCGGCGCAGTTGATGCGGACGCCCTGCGCGCCAAGGCGCATCGCGGACTGGACGGCACGCTTCATCGCGCGGCGGAAGCCGACCCGGCGCTCAAGCTGCTGCGCGATATTCTCGGCGATCAGCTTGGCGTCGATCTCGGGCTTGCGAACCTCGACGATATTCAGGCTGACCTCGCTGCCGACACGCTTCGACAGATCGGCGCGAAGACGCTCGATGTCCTGGCCCTTCTTGCCGATGATCAGGCCGGGGCGGCCGGCATGGATGGTCACCCGGGCGCGGCCCGCCGGACGCTCGATCACGACGCGGCTGATAGCGGCCTGCTTGAGGCGGTCCATCAGATAGGTGCGCAGCTCGATATCCTTGTGCAGCAGGTCGCCATAGTTGCGGTCTGCATACCAGCGCGAATCCCAGGTGCGGTTGATACCAACCCGAAGGCCGATCGGTTTGACTTTCTGACCCATCTACTGGTCTCCCTTTTCACCGACAACGATGGTCAGGTGCGAAAACGGCTTCAGGATACGTGCGCCGCGACCACGGGCACGCGCCTTGAAACGCTTCATGACAATCGCCTTGCCGACATGGGCTTCCTTGACGAACAGCCGGTCGACATCCAGCGAATGGTTGTTCTCGGCGTTGGCAATGGCCGATTGCAGCGCCTTTTTCACATCGCCGGCGATCCGGCGGCGCGAGAAAGACAATGTCGCCAGTGCCTTTTCGACATCCATGCCGCGGATCATCGCGGCGACGAGATTCAGCTTCTGCGGGCTGACGCGGATGTTGCGAACAACCGACTTCGCCTCGCTGTCTGCCAGAGCTCTTGGTTTAGCTTGCTTGCCCATGAAACCCTCTAACGCTTCGACTTCTTGTCCGCCGCATGCCCGTAATAGGTGCGGGTCGGGGCGAATTCACCGAATTTGTGGCCAACCATGTCTTCGCTGACCGACACCGGAATGAATTTGTTGCCATTGTGGACACCAAAGGTCAGCCCAACAAATTGCGGCAGAATGGTCGAACGGCGCGACCAGGTCTTGATGACCTCGCTGCGGCCGGATTCGCGGACCTTGTCTGCCTTCTTCAGCAGATAGCCGTCGACGAACGGACCTTTCCAAACAGAACGTGCCATGATTTCAGTCCCTTATGGCTTGCGACGCCGCATGATCAGGCGGTCCGTCTTCTTGTTGGAACGAGTGCGCTTGCCCTTGGTAGGCTTGCCCCAAGGTGTCACCGGATGGCGACCACCGGATGTCCGGCCCTCACCACCGCCATGCGGGTGGTCGATCGGGTTCATGACGACACCGCGAACATGCGGGCGCCTGCCAAGCCAGCGGCTGCGACCGGCCTTGCCGATCTTGATGTTCTGCTGGTCCGGGTTCGACACCGCGCCGATCGACGCCATGCACTCGCCGCGAACAAGGCGGACCTCACCGGATGCCAGACGCAGGATGGCGTAACCACGGTCACGGCCGACAAGCTGGACATAGGTGCCTGCGGAACGCGCCAGCTGGCCACCCTTGCCGGGCTTCAGCTCAACATTATGCACCAGCGTGCCAACCGGAATGCTGGACAGCGGCAGCGCGTTGCCGGGCTTGATGTCGGCACCGGTGCCGGCCATCACCTTGTCACCGACGGCGAGGCGCTGCGGTGCCAGGATATAGCTCTGCTCGCCATCCTCATAGGTGATCAGCGCGATGAAGGCGGTCCGGTTCGGATCATATTCCAGCCGCTCGACCGTCGCCATCATGCCGGTCTTGGTGCGCTTGAAATCAATCATGCGATAGCGGCGCTTGTGCCCGCCACCACGATGCCAGGATGTGACATGGCCGGAATTATTGCGGCCACCCGACTTCGTCAGGCCCTCTGTCAGCTTCTTGACCGGCTTGCCCTTATACAGGTCGCCCTTGTCGACCAGGACCAGATTACGCTGGCCGGGGGTGGTCGGGTTGAACTTCTTCAATGCCATCGATTTACACTCCCATCAGGTCGATGGTCTGGCCCTCGGCGAGGGTGACCATGGCCTTCTTGGTGTCCGAGCGACGGCCCGGACGGCCCCGAAACATCTTTGACTTGCCCTTGAGAAGGATCGTGTTCACGGCCGTGACCTGAACATCGAACAACATCTCGACCGCCGCCTTGATTTCCGGCTTTGTCGCCGACAAGGGAACGGCAAAGGTCACCTGGCCATTTTCATTGGCCATGGTTGCCTTCTCGGTGATGATCGGGCGCAGGATGGTGTCGTAGGCGGCAGCCTTGCTCATCACAACCTTTGCCGGCTTGCGCGGACGCACACTCATTTCAGACGCTCCTCAAGATGGGCCGCGGCGTCCTTGGACAGGACCAGCACATCGCGGCGCAGGATGTCATAGACGTTGATCCCCTGCTGCGGCAGGACATCGACGAAAGGAAGGTTGCTGGCCGCACGGACGAAATTGTCATCAAGCTCGGCGCCGCCGATGAACAGCGCGTTCTCGGCACCAAGCTTGGCGAGATTCGCCTTCAGCGCGGCTGTCTTACCGCCATTCTTGCCACCCGACTTCAGCTCGTCCACGACAATGATCTTGCCCTCGGCGGCCTTTGCCGACAGCGCCGATTTCAGACCAAGCTGGCGAACCTTCTTCGGCAGGGAATGGCCATGATCGCGGACAACCGGGCCATGCACGACACCGCCACCGCGGAACTGCACGACCGAGGCCGCGCCATGACGGGCACGACCGGTGCCCTTCTGGCGATACATCTTGGCCGTGGTGGCGGTGATTTCGCCACGGCTCTTGACCTTGTGAGTGCCGGCGCGGCGCTTGGCAAGCTGCCAGTTGACGACGCGGGCGACGATATCGGCACGCGGGCTGATCCCGAACACCTCGTCTGCCAGCGTGATGTCACCCGCTGCCTTGCTGTCCAGCGTTGTCACCTTAACTTTCATCGTTCTTACCCTCATCTGCCGCGGCGTCGTCTGCCGGCGCATCCGCCTCGGCCACCGCGTCCTCACCGGCAGCCTCATCGGCAGAGGCCTCGTCCACAGGCGCCGCATCGTCGGCCGGTGCCGCAGCGTCGGACACAAGGCCGGCCGGGAACGGCACGCCCTCGGGCAAAGCGGCCTTGACCGCGTCGCTGATCAACACCCAGCCACCCTTCGGGCCGGGAACGGCGCCCTGAAGCAGAACCACGCCTTCTTCATCATCAACCGCGACAACCTCGATATTCTGCGTGGTGTTGCGGGCGGCACCCATATGGCCGGCCATCTTCTTACCCTTGAAGACCTTGCCCGGCTCCTGGCACTGGCCGGTGGAACCGTGCGAACGGTGCGAGATCGACACACCGTGCGAGGCCCGCAAACCACCGAAATTGTGACGCTTCATCGCGCCGGCAAAGCCCTTACCCTGGGTGGTGCCGACAACATCAACCTTCTGGCCGGCGACAAAATGGCTCGGTGCCAGCGTGGCGCCGACCTCTATCACCGCATCCTCGGCAACCCGGAACTCGGCAACCTTCGACTTCGGCAGCACATTGGCCTTGGCGAAATGGCCGCGCATCGCCTTCGACACGTTCTTCGCCTTTGCCGCGCCAGCGCCAAGCTGAACGGCGGAATAGCCGTCGCGCTCGCCGGTTCGAACCGACACAACCTGAACATCGTCCATCTTCACCACCGTTACCGGCACGTGACGACCGGCGTCATTGAAGACCCGTGTCATGCCCAGCTTGCGGGCGATAACTCCGCTACGCATTGGTCCTGCCCCTTCCTAGAGCTTGATCTCGACATCAACGCCGGCGGCGAGATCGAGCTTCATCAGCGCGTCCACCGTCTGCGGAGTCGGATCAACGATATCCAGCAGACGCTTGTGCGTCCGCATCTCGAACTGTTCCCGGCTTTTCTTGTCGATGTGCGGCGAGCGCAGCACCGTCATGCGCCGGATGTTGGTCGGCAGCGGGATCGGACCCCGTACTTCGGCACCGGTACGCTTGGCTGTATTGACGATCTCGTTCGTCGACTGGTCGAGGATACGATGATCGAACGCCTTCAGCCGGATGCGGATGTTCTGGGTTTCCATGACTGCTTTCCCTTTTACCTACGAATAAAGAGGGGCGCCGAACGCCCCTCCCTGTATATCTCTGGCTATTTCACGATCGAGGCGACGACGCCTGCGCCGACGGTGCGTCCGCCCTCGCGGATGGCGA
>JAYQDX010000086.1:0-9312 GCA_038138545.1 Rhodobiaceae bacterium
AAGTGGGCCAATGGGAAGTGGGGAGATAGATGGCGCAGGATGAAGAGCGGCTGGTGAGTGGCGAGGTGCCGGAACGCGCCGACAACGCGCTGCGCCCCGAACGGCTTGCCGAGTTCATCGGCCAGGGCGGCGGCCGCGCCAATCTGGAGACCTTCATCGCCGCCGCGCGCGAGCGCAGCGAGGCGATGGATCACAGCCTTCTTCATGGTCCGCCCGGTCTTGGCAAGACAACGCTGGCACAGATCATCGCGGCCGAACTTGGTGTCGGGTTCCGCGCCACCTCCGGCCCGGTCATCGCCCGCGCCGGCGATCTGGCGGCGGTGCTGACAAATCTGCGCCCGCGCGATGTGCTGTTCATCGACGAGATCCACCGCCTCAACCCGGCGGTGGAGGAAGTCCTCTATCCGGCGATGGAGGATTTCCAGCTTGATCTGATCATCGGCGAGGGACCGTCGGCGCGCTCGGTCCGGATTGATCTGCCGCCCTTCACGCTTGTCGGGGCAACCACGCGCGCCGGCCTGCTGACGACACCGCTTCGAGACAGGTTCGGCATTCAGATGCGGCTGCAATTCTATGGCCGCGAGGAACTGGCGGTGATCCTGGCCAACCAGGCGGCGCGGCTTGATATGGCGCTGGCCCCGGACGGGGCGCTGGAAATCGCCGGCCGGGCCCGTGGCACACCGCGAATTGCCGGCAGGCTGCTGCGCCGGGTCCGCGATATCGCCAGCGTCGATGGCCATGGTGAGGTGACGGCCGCGGTGGCGGATAAGGCGCTGCGGCGCCTCGAGGTCGATGCGGCGGGCCTCGATGCGATGGACCGGCGCTATCTCGGCTGCCTTGCCGAAAACTATGCCGGCGGGCCGGTCGGGGTGGAAACGCTGGCGGCGGTGCTGGCCGAACAGCGTGACATGCTGGAAGAGGTGATCGAGCCCTATCTGTTGCAGACCGGACTTCTGATGCGCACACCGCGCGGGCGGTGCCTGTCCAGCGCCGGATGGGGGTATCTCGGCCTGACGCCGCCGCCTGGCGCGACGCGGCAACTCGATATGCTGACCGATATCGGCGATGATGACGAATCGTGACGCCCCCGCCGGCGGGGTAAATGACGGCGGGGTATCGCTTGATGGCTGGGTCGCCGACGGGTGCCACCATTACCCGCTTCGCGTGCAGTTCGAGGACACCGATGCCGGCGGCATCGTCTATCACGCCAATTATCTGGCCTTCGCCGAACGCGCGCGCTCATCCTTTCTGCGCCTGATCGGCGTCAATCAGGAAACCGCGCTGGCCGGTGATGCGGGGCCGCCGCTCAACGGGACGATGCTTGTCGTGCGACGGCTGAACATCGACTATCTGACGCCGGCCGGGCTTGGCGCGGCGTTGCGGGTCGAAACCCGGATGAAGGCGCTGCGCGGCGCCTCGATGCAGCTCGATCAGACCATCATGAATTTTGACGATGGCCACATTCTTGCCCGACTTCTCGTCGACATAGTGTGCGTTGCCGCCAGCAAGGATGGCGGGAAACGGCCCCGGCGGATTCCCAGCGCCGTGGTTGACAGGCTACGGGCCGCCACGCCACCCGACACCGTTTCCGGACCGTAACGCCGGCGCGGCGCCGGTCTGGCGCGGCGCACCGGCCAGACGGGTGCTGGGTGGCATGAGGTTCACAGATGGAATCTGTTGACAGTTTTGTAGCGCATTCGAGTTCCGATCTCACAATCTGGGGGCTGTTCCTGGCCGCCGACCCGCTGGTCAAGGCGGTGATGCTTCTCCTGGTGCTGGCATCGATCTGGTGCTGGGCGATCATCTTCGAGAAGATCACGTCGGTACGTAATGAGCGGCGGCATTCCGACCAGTTCGAGGATGCCTTCTGGTCCGGTGGTTCGGCCGACGCGCTATATGACGAGATCGGCGGTGATCCGCGCGATGCGATGACCCGGGTCTTTGTTGCCGGCATGCGTGAATGGCGCCGCGCCAAGGCAAGTGGGCTTGCCACGGCGGCCCGCTCCGATCTGCGGGCCTCGCTTCTTGGCCGCGTCGACCGGTCGATGACCTTCACCATTACGCGTGAGATGGAACGGCTGGAGAAGGGCATGAACTTCCTGGCCTCGATCGGCTCCGTTTCGCCCTTTGTCGGGCTGTTCGGCACCGTCTGGGGAATCATGAATTCCTTCCAGTCGATCGCCGAGTCAAAGAATACCAGCCTTGCCGTTGTCGCCCCCGGCATTGCCGAGGCGCTGTTCGCCACGGCGCTGGGCCTCGCGGCGGCGATCCCGGCGGTTGTCGCCTATAACAAGTTCGCCGGTGATCTGGATCGCGTCGGCGGGCGGCTCGAGACTTTCGCCCAGGAGTTTTCCACCCTGTTGGCGCGCCAGCTTGACGAGGGTGGCCGCTGATGGGGATGTCGGTCAACAGGCCGCGCGCCGGCCGTCGCCATCGCCCGATGGGCGAGATCAACGTCACCCCCTTTGTCGACGTGATGCTTGTCCTGCTGATCGTCTTCATGGTCACGGCACCGTTGCTGACCGTCGGTGTCGAGGTTGATCTGCCGAAGACAAAGGCCGGTCAGATCAACGCCGATGCCGCGCCGCTGGTCGTGTCGATCAAATCCGATGGCGCGCTCTATCTTCAGGAAACCGAGGTGGAGAGCGACAAGCTGGTGCCGCGCCTTCGCGCCATCTCCGAAGCCAATCCGCAGGTGCGGATCTTCGTGCGCGGGGATGAGGCGGTGGCCTATGGCGAGGTGCTTGGCGTGATGGGGCGCATTCAGGCCGCCGGGTTCGAACGCGTCGCCCTTGTCGCCAGGTTGCCCGAGCCGCAATGAGTGGAGCTGCGCACCGACCATGATGTCGCGTCCCTTCATCATCTCCATTGGTGTGCATGTGGTGTTTACGCTGCTGGTGGTGTTCGGCATGCCGATGCTTGGCCGTGATCTGCCGGAGGAAATGCCGCTGGTACGCCTCGAGGTGGTGCGCACCGTTCCGGAGACCAACCTGATCGAGGGGGACAAGCCAAGCACGGCAAAGGAAGAACAGCAGGCAACCGTGACCAGAAAGCCGCCGCCACCGCCACCACCGCCGCCACCGCCAAAACCAGCCGCCGCCGCGCCGGCCGCGCCGCCGCCCGAGCCGACATCCGAGCCGGAAGCCCCGGCCGAGGATCCGGCCGCCGAGATCCTGCCTGACAAGCCGGTGCCGAAGCCGAAACTTGCCAAACTCGACATCCCGAAGCCGAAGCCGAAGCCGAAACCGAAACCGAAAGCCAAGGTGGCGCCAAAATCGAAACCGAAGCCGGTGATGAAGCCTGTCTCGAAGCCGAAGCGGCCGGGCCGGCCGGCGCCGCCGGCGCCGAAACCGGTGCCGAAGCCCGTCGATACAGCCAAGCCGGTGCCGCCCCAGAAATCAAAGGCGAATGACGCGCTGGCCAGCCAGTTGAACAAGATGGTGAAGGATACCAAGAAACGCGCCGACGCCGCGACCGGTGTGCTGCAGAATCTGGCCGAAGCGAAGGTGGCGGCAAAGGATGCCGAGCAGGCGCGCAAGACACAGGAGCGGAAAGTCGCCGCCGACACGGTCACAAAGACCCTGTCCGCCGTTGCCGGCAACGCGGTGAAGGCGCCGCCGAAGAAGAGCATCGCGCCGGTCGGGATCGATGATGTCGCCCGCATTCAGCAACATGTGTCCAAATGCTGGCAGCCGCCGCTTGGCGCGGCCGGCAACGACACCCTTATTGTTGACATATTTGTGTCGGTGAATAGGGATGGTGAGGTTCTGAAGGCGGATATCGAGGACAAGTTGCGCTTTAATCTCGATTCCTATTTCAAGGCGTCGGCAATCGCCGCGCAGCGGGCGATCGTCGACTGTTCGCCGCTTCCCATTCCGCCGCAGAAATATGATCAGCTCAAGGAATTCACCTTCGAGTTCAACCCGAAATTCATCTCACGGTAGGGCTAATCCAGATGATGCCGGTCTTTTCTTCCATTTCCGTTCATTTCCAGCCTGCCACCCGGTTGCTGGTGGTTTTCGTTGCCATGATCATGGCCACCCAGAATGCGGTGGCACAGCTTCGCATCGAAATCACCGAGGGGATGGTCGCGCCGACCCCGATCGCGATCGCCGATTTCACCGGTGCCGACGGGCGGGTCACGGATGAAGGGCGCGAGATTGCCACCATCATCTCGAATGATTTGCTGAGTTCCGGCCTGTTCGAACCGATCGACAGCGCCGCCTTCATCGCCCCGCCCGGCTCGCCGGCGATGAAGCCGAATTTCGCCAACTGGGCGCCGCTTGGCGCGAAAGGACTTCTTGTCGGATCGGCCATCGTTGACGAGACTGGCAAGCTGCAGGTCGAGTTCGTCCTCTGGGACGTCATTACCGAGCGTGATCTCAGTTCAGGCACCGGCAGTGCCGATCCGAACGCCCTGCGACAGCTGTCGCACAAGATCGCCGATCTGGTGTATGAAGAGTTCACCGGTGACTCTGGCTATTTCGACACGCAGGTCGTCTATGTCGCGGAATCAGGACCGCAGGCAAGCCGCATCAAGCGACTGGCGATCATGGATCAGGACGGGCACAACCACAAATTTCTGACAAGCGGCCTCGACCTTGTGCTTACGCCCCGCTTCTCGCCAACCACCCAGGAAATCGCCTATCTGAATTATTTTAATGAGGAGCCGAACGTCTATATCCAGGACATCCGCACCGGGCGCAGCGAGAGGCTCGGCTCGTTCCCGGGCATGACTTTCGCGCCACGCTTCGGGCCGCAGGGTGACAAGCTGATCATGAGTTGGGCGCAGGATGGTCTGACCGACATCTATGAGATGGATTTGCGAACCCAGGATATCCGGCAGCTCACAAAAACAAGTTCCATCGACACGGCGCCGTCCTATTCCCCTGACGGACGGCGTGTGGTGTTTGAATCCGACCGCGCCGGACGTCAGCAGATCTATGTGATGAACAGTGACGGCACCGGTACTCAGCGCATCAGTTTCGGCGATGGCCGCTATGCGACGCCGGTCTGGTCGCCGCGAGGTGACATCATTGCCTTCACGAAAATGCACAAGGGCACCTTCTATATTGGCATCATGAACATTGATGGCACGGGCGAGCGCCTGCTTGCCGAGGGCTTTCTTGTCGAGGGGCCGACCTGGGCGCCGAACGGCAGGGTTTTGATGTATTACAAGCAGGAACGCTTCAAGGCCGACGGCAGCGGGGGAAAAACAGCGCTGTACCGTGTTGACATCACCGGCTTTAATGAACGCCGCATCATCACGCCGTCCGACGCTTCCGATCCGGCCTGGTCACCCTTGCGACGTTGACATCAGGGACTGATTTTGAGGTTTTATGCCTATCCAAACGGGAGTTTTTATTTCCATTACAAAGTTTTTTGGGTTAGTACAGGATA
Source organism: Rhodobiaceae bacterium (assembly GCA_038138545.1). Taxonomy (GTDB): domain Bacteria; phylum Pseudomonadota; class Alphaproteobacteria; order Puniceispirillales; family Puniceispirillaceae; genus UBA8309. The sequence continues at coordinate 5,401 of JAYQDX010000086.1, forward strand.
GAGATTTGAGGATCTGGGGCACCCGGAACCGAAAAGCTTGGCTGATCAGTGGGTTTTGGCTGCGGTAATCCGGCATTTGGCAAGTGGGCCAGTTCATCAGCATTGATCATCCAAGGTATGAAACCATTCGCTAGACCGGATCGTGAACGACCCGGACCTAATACAGGGAGCATAACCATGTTGCACCGCCTGATCGCTCTTGTGGCAGTCGCCTTTTTCATTGCCGCGTGCGAAACCGCATCCCAGACGACTGCTGACAGCAGCGGCGAGTCAAGCTCGTCGACCGCAGCATCTTCTGCTTCAACCACATCAAGTGCTGGCTCATCCGGCTCATCCAGTAGTTCCGGCTCATCCAGTAGTTCCGGCTCATCTGGTAGTTCCGGCTCATCTGGCAGTTCCGGCTCATCCAGTAGTTCCGGCTCTTCGGGCAGCGCCAGCGCGTCCAGCGCTGCCAGTGACAAGGCGTCCGCTGAAGAGGCGCTCGCCGCTATCGGCAACACTGTTTACTTCGCCTTCGACAGTTCGGCCCTGACTGCGGACACCGAGGGTACGCTGATGCGTCAGGCGGCATTTCTGAATGCCAATCCGGCGCTGATGGTAACCATCGAAGGGCATTGTGACGAGCGTGGGACGCGTGAATACAACCTCGCCCTTGGTGAGCGCCGCGCCACTGCCGCCCGCGACTACCTTCTTGCGCAGGGTGTCGACTCGGCCCGCATCCGCACGATCTCCTACGGTAAGGAACGTCCTGCCGTTGCCGGATCGAACGAGAGTGCCTGGGCGAAGAACCGTCGCGCTGCCACGGTGATCAACTAGACCGTCAGGGTCTTGAGGCCGCGCCCGGCATCCGGTGTTCGACTTTGCCGCGCATCGACCATATGAGAAGAGGAGCCTCGTGCTCCTCTTTTTTTGCCAAAATTGTGCCTCAAAGGCCCGTTACACCAGCCTTGACGGTTTCTGTCCTGTCGACAAGAGGATCATGAAATGCATGCGCGTTCAATGTTCATCCCACTGGTGATTTCCGGCCTCGTTGCCGCCTCAACGGTCGCCGCGCCTGTGATGGCGCAGGAAACGCGTAATGGTGCGGCGACGCTGTCCAGTAATTCCGGTGACGCGGCAGCGCCCAATGCATCGGTCCTGCTGACCCGCCAGAGCCAGCGTATTGAAATGCTGGAAACAGACCTGCGGGACATGCGCGGGCAGATGGAAACCGATCTTCGCAGTCTGAAGATGCAGATCACCCAGCTTGGCAACAACGCATCCAGTGGCGAAACGGCCACGACTGCCGAGTTGCGTGACCTGCGTGACCAGGTCGAACGTCTTGCCGATGCCGTTTCAATGGCGAGCCGGCGCATGGAACGCACGCTGGAAATCACTTCGGACATGGAATTCCGTCTCCTGCGTATGGAAAAACGCATGCAGACGCTCATGAAGCTTGGTGGCGACGATCTGGCCAGCGCGGCGGTCCAGGACGATACGATCCCGGCAGGTGAGACACCCGAAGTGTCGATGCAGCGCGATATCACCACGGGTGAAATCACCTGGCAGATGAATGCCGGCAAGCTGAATGAACAGCTTGAGGCGAACAACCGGCGGCCACAGGCAACCGACCTTGCCAGTGCTGGTGCGCTTTCCGCCAGTGATGACAGCGCGGGAACCGGCGCGCCCACAGCGGGCGTTGCGGCCGGCACGCCGCAGCCACAAACCGGCAATAATGGCGCGGCGCCAGCCCAGCAGCCTGCAGCGCCGTCTGTTGTCGCGCCGCCAAAGCCTGAAATCCTGCCCGATGCCTCGCCGGAGGAGCAGTATAATTTCGCCCTTCAGCGCGCCATGCAGAACGATCTTGAAACGGCCGAAGCGGCCTTTGCCGAGTTTCGTCAGTTCAATGCTGGACATCCAAGGGAGGCCGACTCCCTGTTCTGGCTTGGCAGGATCCAGTTCCTGCGCGGGCAGTTTGAACAGGCGGCCCTGACCTTCTCGGAATTCAGCCGTGCCTATCCGGAGGACGCCCGTCTGAACGACACCACGATCTGGGTCGCTGAATCGGTATCGCGTTTCGCGCCGCCCGATCAGGCCTGTGATATCTACCGGCAGCTGCCAAGTGTTGTTCCGGAGCCGTCGCAGCGGCTGACCGAACGGCTGGCGGCGTTGAGCGAGGCCGCCAACTGCGGTGGCTAGCGGCGCCTTCGGCAGGCCTGTCACCACCGCGTTGCCGACGGGTTTTGACGATGCGCTGCGGACATGCCTTGCGGCGACTGCTGCGCGCCATCCATCGAATCACCTTTTCACCGCGCTATCAGGCGGGCCCGACAGCATGGCGCTGGCCTGTCTCGCACAGGATTATGCGGCGCGGCACGGCTTGCGCCATACGGCGCTGATTGTCGACCATCGTATCCGCGATGACAGCACCGCCGAAGCCCATCATGTCGCCGCCGGCATGCGCGGGTTTGGCGTGATGTCTGAAATTCTGACTGTCGGCGATGAGGCGCCATCCACGGGGATCCAGGCCTGGGCGCGAGAGCGGCGCTATGAATTGCTGTTGGCGCGCGTTCGCCGCGAGGGTGGATGTCTACTGCTTGGCCATCACGCCGGTGACCAGGCGGAAACGGTGATGATGCGCCTGTCACGGGGGTCCGGTCTGACCGGTCTTGCCGGCATGCGGGCGGTATCACAGCGCGAAGGGGTGATGATCCTGCGGCCACTCCTCGAAATGTCGGCGCAATCACTGATCGCGCATTGCCGTGCCACCAAGGCCGGTTTTGTGAGCGACCCGAGCAATCGGGATCCCAGGTTCGAGCGGGTGCGGGTGCGTGATGCGCTGGCGGCGATGGATATGGCGGGCAGTGCCGTGTCGGACAAATTGCGTCGACTGGCGCGCGCTGCTGGCGCAATTGACGATGCGCTGATGCGCGCGCTGACCGAAAAGGGTTTTGTTCCCGCAGTGCAACCATCGGGACATATGGTGTTGCCGCCGGCTGTCGCGGAATTGCCGTTATCTGTCGCGGCGCGTGTGCTGGCGCACGTCATCGGTCAGGTGGCGCGCCCGAAGGTGCCGCCCGCGATGCGGGCCCTGCGCCATCTTGCTGTACGGCTTTCCCATGACAAGGCAGCGACGCTTGGCGGTGCGCGGTTCTCGCTTCATGAAGATGCGTGGCTTGTCACCGCCGAGATCGGCCGTCGCCCGCCACGCCTGCGGGTGCGGGGCGGCGAGCGGGTGATATTCGCCGGAATGTGGCAGATTGCCAGTCCGGTGGATGCGATGATCCGGCATCTTGGCGAGGCTGGCAGCGGCGGGGTGACAGGCTGGGCAGACCGTCCGGGCTGGTGTGCGCTTCCGTCGCTGGTGCGGCGGTCGGTGCCGGTGCTTGAAACCCTTGACGGCGCTTTGCTTTACCCCCACTTACACAGCAAGGACACGTGCGATGAAGTCATTGTCGCCGCGTCGGCACGTTTCTTGCCCATGTCGTTTGCAAAGGCAGCATATCGCAACTGATTTCTGGTCATGCCCGCCGGCAATGTGGCGGTCGGTAATGACACACTGGTTCGAAGGAAAGTTGAAACCATGAACAACATGGGTCGCAACATCATCATCTGGCTGATTTTCGGCGCCGCTCTTCTGGCGCTGTTCAACCTGTTCCAAAGCCCGTCCTCCAACACTCCCGGAAGCCAACTCGCCTATTCCGACTTCATTGCCGAAGTCGAAAGCCAGCAGGTTGTCGAGGTCGTGATCGACGGGCGGAATCTGAAGGGTACGGCGAAGAATGGCCGGGTCGTCACCTCGGTGATGCCCGAGGGCACCGACGTGGTGGAGGTGCTGGACGCCAATGACGTCCGGATCATCGCCAGCCCGGAAGACAGCGGCATGCCGAGCTTCCTGTCGATCCTGCTGTCCTGGTTCCCGATGCTGCTGTT
>JAYQDX010000087.1:0-2142 GCA_038138545.1 Rhodobiaceae bacterium
GACTGGTGCCTTGTCGCAGCGGCGCTCGCCTTTCCCGCGCATTGGGTGCTGGCGGAGAAGATGGGACGCCCCCTCGCCGGCATCCATGAACCGGTGCCACATTACGCCACGCAGCTCGAGGCCCCGATGGACCGGTTCTTCACCCGCATGCAGGTCGGGCCGATCAGCCATCGCTGGAACTGGTCGGTGGTGACGACCGACCGGCTCTTCACCCCGCACCGGACACGGCGCGCACCGTTGAGGCCTGGCGCCGGGATCGAGGACATTTTCGTGCGCATGGAAAGCCAGACGCTGCGCAAGCTTGCCGGCAGCGGGCAGATCCTGTTCACCATCCGCACCTATGTCGAACCTCTCGGGCGTTGGGCGGATGTGCCAGGCGCGATGGAGTCACTGATCGACATGCTGGACCGGATGACCCCGCAGATGCGTGACTACAAGGGTGTTGAATTGTATGAGGATGCGTTGAAGGCGCATGTCGCGGCGGGCGGGTGACAACCCGGCTCATTGGCCTCGGTTCATTGGCCTCGGTTCATTGGTCTCAATTCAATGGCCGGCAGGACCGCCCGTCAGGTGACTGCCCGAACCCCGGATTGCAGAACCATCCATGACCGCGAACCGTGGCGTTCGCTGGCGGGGCGATCCGCCGGCAGCCCCCCTCGCCATCTGACTTGAACCCGTCATTGCAACGCCAGCTGTTGCCGCGAATGGTAGCATTGGTCGGCACCGCCAGCCTGGCGCATTCTTCATCCCTTCGCAGATAGCCGGGGTTGCAGACCCACTCATTGCCGTTGATCCGCGCATTGGCGGGCGCCTTGATGCGAAAACATCCCTCGCCGTCCTGAAAGAAGCCGGGATTGCACGTCCAGACACCGCCTCTCACCGATGCGTTCGCCGGTGCCGTGACCCTCTCGCACCCCGTCCCGGTGTTCCGGAACCCGGTGTAACAGTACCATCGATTGCCGCGGACATAGCCATTCACCGGCGCCCTGATGAACGCGCATCGATCGCCATCGCGCGCATATCCGGGCAGACATCGCCAGTCATTGCCGGCAACAATGGCGTTTTGCGGCGGCACCACAACCACACATTTATCATCGGTGGAGAGCCGGTAGCCGGCCGTGCATTCGATGCTGTTGCCCTGGATGAAGCCATAGGCAGGCGCGACCAGACGTTCGCATGTACCGGATCGTTGCACGAAGCCGGCCATGCATCGCCAGACATTGCCGGTCACAATGGCATTGGACGGCGCGCGAACGGGCATGCACCGGTTGGACGCGCCAAGCGCATAGCCATCGGGGCAGCGCCAGCCGCCATTGGTGATCAGGGCGTTGTTCGGACGCGGCCCGGTATGTTCGACAATGGTTGAACCTGACATGGATTGTGCCATCACGCCGGATGGCAGGAGGGCGCTCGAGACCAGCCAGCAGGCGATTGCCGCCACCAGCGCCAGAACGACCGGCGGCACGGTTTGCCGCGGCACCAACGCCGCGCCGTACCGCCAAAACCTATGACCAAGTGCGTGAACTGTGCCAGTTACACAAAACATCCGAAGGCGCTCATAATCTCACGATCAAATGGCGGCCAAAAGACAGACACCGCCATGTCCGTGACAGGGTCGCATCAGCAATATTTGGGGTCAAGTTCAGGGGCTGCGACGCCGCCGCAGCGGCCGCATGCCACCGTCCTGGCGCTGCTGGCCACCACGTCGTGCGCCAGATGATCCGGCACGGGGGCCGCGAGGCTTGCCTGTCCCACCCTTCGGTTTCCCCGGTTTGCCACCACCCGGCAGTGTGAGGACACCGCTGTCACGATCCTTGCCGCGCTGGTCCTTGTTGGCCGCAGCCTTGCCGTGCATGCCCTTGCCGCGCCCGTCCTTGTTGGTGCCACTCTCGGCACGGCCTTTGGCGCCATCCCCGGCAGCATGGTGCGGCTTGCCGGATGAAGCGCCGAAGGATTTGGATTTCGGTTTGCCGGACAGCGATTTACCGGCAGGCGGCTTGCTGGCGGCCCATTTGCCTTTCGGCTTGCCTGTGGACTTGCCACCGGGTTTGCCTGTAGGCTTGCCGCCGGGCTTGCCTGTGGGCTTGCCGGTTGGTTTCAGGTCATGTTTGCCTGCCCCGCCGTCAGCCGGCCCGCCAAATG
>JAYQDX010000087.1:2242-9174 GCA_038138545.1 Rhodobiaceae bacterium
CTTGCCCCGGGGACCCGCTTTGAACTTGCCGGATGGCTTGCCGTGCGACCCACCCGGACGCCGGCCACCGTCGCGGCCATGACGCGGTGGGCGGCCACGTCCACGGCCCCTTTTCGGCGCCCGCTCGGGCCTGAATTCGGTCACGACATTGCCGTCGGAGTCGCATATCTCAAGCCGCTGACCAACATGCGCAAGAACCGCCGACAGCTTTTCCTGGTCGGCGACGCTGCAGATCGACAGCGCCGTTCCCGCCTGCCCGGCCCGGCCCGTCCGGCCAATCCTGTGGACATAGGATTCGACCATTTCCGGAAGGTCGAAATTGACCACCATGCCAAGTCCGGACACATCGATGCCGCGTGCCGCCACATCGGTGGCGACCAGCACCCGCAGCCCGCCCGTCTTGAAACGGCGCAGCACCTTCTGCCTGATATATTGCCGCATGTCGCCATGCAGCGCATCCGCATCAATGCCCTTTTCGGTCAGCCATCGCGCCAGCTCATCGGCACGCAGGCGCGTTCTGACGAAAACAAGCGCCTGTTCATCCCCCATCTTCCCAAGCTCACTGAACAGGACATCACGCTTGTCACTATTCTGCACAAGGATGGCGCGCTGGCTGATGGCATCCACAGTTTCGCCGGCGCGCGCGGCGCGGATCACAACCGGATCACTGAGAAAGGTCTCGGCAAGAGACTTCATCTCGTCGGGCATCGTGGCCGAGAAAAAGACCGTCTGGCTTGCTTCCGGCAGCGCCTCGAAAATACGCCTGATCGGCGGCAGGAAGCCGAGATCGATCATCTGGTCGCCCTCATCGAGCACGAAATGCTCGATCTGCCCCAGATCAATCTTGCCCTTCGCCTGCAGATCCTCGAACCGGCCCGGGGTGGCGACGATGATATCGACTCCCTTTTTCAGCGCGCGAATCTGGAAATCATAGCGCTCACCGCCACAGATGGTCAGGTAACGCACCTTCAGACTTGTCGAGAATGCCTTGATGCTGTCCGAGACCTGATAGGCAAGCTCACGGGTCGGAACAAGCACGAGAATGCTTGTATGGCGCGGCAGTTTCGCCTTCCGCCTGTCGAGAAGAATATTCAGCAACGGCAGCAGATAGGCCGCCGTCTTGCCGGTGCCGGTCTGCGCAAGGCCAATGAGGTCGCGCCCTTCGAGAATGGCCGGAATGGCGTCACGCTGGATCGGTGTCGGGTCGGTCAATCCCTGCGCCGCTATGTCATCGACAATCGTCGGTGCCAGACCAAGGTTGAAAAAGGGATCGGATGTGAACGCGGCGTCAACAACGTCGCCCTCGCCGGCCGTCACATCGCTATCAGGCGGCGGCGCCGAAGCCGTCTCATTGTTGCTCATGATACTCCTTCCCCGGCCCGGCACTTTCAGCACAGGCGGCGTGGCATCCATCAACCACGGAACAAGAGGTGATCATAGCGATGCTGACAGAAAATGGTGGAGCCAGACGGGATCGAACCGACGACCTCCTGCTTGCAAAGCAGGCGCTCTCCCAGCTGAGCTATGGCCCCATGAATGCGGCCGCCAATGGTGGCGGCTCAATCCGGTCACACGGCGATGCCGCGACCGCTGCGAGTTATCTGCGAATGGCCGCTGGCGGTCAACCCCTTTTTTCAGATCGAGTCGCGCCGGCCGGTCCTGAAAAGAACAGTGGCCGACGCGATCACACGCCGGCCAGCCGTCGGAGGTATCTTGCAGGGCTGTCAGGCCGCCGCGTCTCGCATGGCGTCAAGAACCGCCTCATAGGTCACCTCGCCGCCACGGACATTCAGCCCGTTGGCCAGATGCGGGTCGCGCTCAAGTGCCGCCACCCCGTGCTCGGCAAGTGCCAGAACATGCGGCAGCGTCGCGTTGTTCAACGCTTCCGACGAGGTCAGCGGCACCGATCCCGGCATATTGGCAACGCAGTAATGAACCACACCGTCAACGATGTAGGTCGGGTCATCATGTGTTGTCGGGCGTGATGTTTCAAAACACCCGCCCTGGTCGATGGCGACATCGACAAGCACCGACCCCGGCTTCATTTCGGACAGGAAGGATTTCGAGATCAGCTTTGGTGCGCTTGCCCCGGGGATCAGAACCGCACCGATTACCATATCGGCGTCGCGGCAGACCTCCTCAATGATCGCCTTGCTGGAATAGCGTGTGGTGACGGCGCTGCCAAACAGGTCATCCAACTGGCGAAGGCGCGCCACCGACCGGTCGAGGATGGTCACCCTCGCGCCAAGTCCAACCGCCATTTTCGCGGCATTGGTGCCGACAACACCGCCACCAATGACGACAATTTCTGCCGGGCTGGTGCCGGGAACACCGGAAATCAGCAGGCCCCGCCCACCGGCGCTTGCCTTCAGGTTGGCCGCGCCCTCGATCACCGAAAGCCGACCGGCAACCTCGCTCATCGGCGCCAGTAGCGGCAACCCCCCGGCGTCATCGGTGATGGTCTCATAGGCGATGGCTGTGCAGCCGGAGGCCATTAGGCCGCGGGTCTGGGGTATGTCGGCGGCAAGATGAAGATAGGTGAAAAGAATCTGGTTGGCCGACAGCCTGACCCACTCATCGGGCTGCGGTTCCTTGACCTTGACGATCATCTCCGCCGCTTCGAACACCGCCGCCGCATTGTCGGCGATTTTGGCACCGGCGGCGCGATAGACATCGTCCGGCGCGCCGATGCCGGCACCCGCACCGGACTCAACAAGCACCTCATGACCGCGCCCGGTCAGTTCAATCACCGAATTCGGCACGAGGCCGACGCGCGACTCGCGAACCTTGATTTCCTTGGGGACGCCGATAAGCATTTTATTGTCTCCTTCAATCGGGATTAATTTGACGAGCCGATTTGAATACCGTTAAGGTCAGCGCTGCTGTCGTTCGCCACGACCAGCAGCGCGCACTTTGCCCATGCACGGTGTAGTTTTAATTGTTTCTGGATAAAATTACCTGCTTTTTTAGCTTAAAAAAGCAGCGTATTCCAGAATATATGGAGACCGATGAATGTAATATTAAAATAATATTCGATTATCAACCTATTTGCCGAAGCCCTATTCAATAGAGAGCCCAAAAAATGGATCGAATAGATCGTTCTATCCTTGTCCAACTGCAAAACAATGCACGAATCTCCAACGTTGAACTCGCTGAATTGGTGGGATTGTCCCCGTCTGCCTGCCTGCGCCGCGTCGGGTTGCTGGAAAAATCCGGCATCATCGACGGCTATCACGCACAGCTGAACGCGGTGAAGCTCGGGCATGAGGTGCTTGTCCTGATGCAGATCACCCTGAAGGGCCAATCAGCCGAGATGCTGGCCGACTTCGAGGCCGCCGTGGCCGAAGTGCCGCAGGTTCTCGCCTGTTTTCTGATCGCTGGCGAAAGTGACTATATTCTTCGTGTCGCCGCGCGTGATGTCGCCGATTTCGGTCGTATCCATGCCGAGCACCTCTCGGCCCTGCCACATGTCCTGCGCATGGAGAGCAGTTTCGTGATGCGCGAGGTCTTCAATCGCTCGCTGGCACCGCCTGCCGCGTAGGGGTGTCATCGCCGCGCAAGGCGGCACCCCATTGCCTGATCTCGTCAATGGCGTCATAGAGCGGCGTCCAGTTGTCAGATTCGGCGATCGGCTCCCACAGAGCCTCGACTCGCTCAATCGGCAAGGCGACCGGGTCCTCGCGGCCAAATATCGGAGCGTCAGCCTGCGGCAGCCTTTTCATACCGGCAAGAGAACCGGCAAAGTCCTGCCATGCCTCGCCCTCATAGGCACCGCGCCGTTTTTCGCCGCCATACCAGTCATGCAGAATCTGCGCGAACGGCGTTTGATCCGCCTTCGCGGCGGTGAACAGTGCTGCCGCGATACGCTGCGCCCCCTCGGCCGACGCCGCGATCCCCAACCGCCAGCACAGACGCCGCTGCAGGCTGGCCTCGAGCATCGGGTAATAGCCCTTCAGCGCCGCTTCCAACGCTTCCGTGCCACCGAACGGCACCAGGCAATCGGCTAGACGGCAGACGGCCCAGAGGCTTGCCTCGGGCTGACGGCCATAGGCATAACGTCCGCCATGGTCGAAATAGGCAGCGGTGAAATGACTGTCGAACTGTGGCAGGAACCGCCACGGACCATAATCGAAACTTTCCCCGGTGACGTTGAAATTGTCGGTGTTCAGAACGCCGTGAACAAAGCCAGCCGCCATCCAGGCGCCGGCCGTCTCGGCGATGCCGGCGGCCACGGCGGCGAGGAATCGCGGGGCCAGTTCATTGACCGGGGCCTCGGCATCCAGACTGTCGGCGAAATGGTGCCGCGCTGCATGGCGCATCAGGATCTCGATCCCCTCGACATCATTCATGTAGCGCAGACGCTGGAAACTGCCGATCCGGATATGGCCGTGCGACAGCCTGACAAGCACCGCGGATCGCGTGGGTGACGGCTCGTCATGCCGGTCCAGCGCCTCACCGGTCTCGATCACCGAAAACGTCTTCGAGGTGTTGACGCCGAGCGCCTCGAGCATCTCGGTGGCCAGAATCTCGCGCACCGCCCCCTTCAGGGTCAGACGCCCGTCCGCCGTTCGCGAGAACGGCGTTGTTCCCGAGCCCTTTGTGCCAAGATCGAGTATCCGGCCATCATCCGCCTTCATCTGCGCGAACAGAAATCCACGACCATCGCCAAGTTCAGGGTTGTAATGCCCGAACTGATGACCGTGATAGCAAAGCGCCAACGGTGCCTGAAGATTCCCCGGCAACGGCTTGAATCCCGCGAAATGGTCAATCCATTCACCATCATCGAGGCCGGCAAGACCGACGGTTGCGGCCGCACGGTCGTTACGCCAGCGCAGCACATGACGCGGAAAGCGCGCCGCTTCCACCTGCCGATAGAAGCGTTTATCAAGATCCAGATGGATCGGGGCAGCCTCGTAACCTGTCATGCCTATATACTTTCCTGAAATCCGGGGTCAGATCGATATTGCGTCGCAATATTATGAGTGTCACGATCCGCGGGTCACGACCACCTGAAAGACCAGCCTGCAAGGAATAGCCGCGATGACCAACCTGCGCAATGTGATGTCGCCAATCGAAACCGCCAACGGCCTGCCAAACGAATGCTATGTGGATGATGATGCGTACCGGCATGAGCAGGAAACGCTGTTTCGTGATGGCTGGGCCGCCATCGGGTTTGGCAAGGATATCGCCGAGCCGGGGATGGCGCGGCCGGTCACCTTCCTCGGCATTCCGATGCTGATGGTCCGCAACGCCGATGGCGTTGTGAATGTGTTCCAGAATGTCTGCCGCCATCGTGGCATGATCCTGATCGAGGAGCCGGTCCGGCTTCGCGGCCCGATCACCTGCCCCTATCATGCCTGGGCCTATGATCTGGACGGCAAGCTGCGGCGAACGCCGCATGTCGGCGGGCCGGATATCGATACGCATGACAGCGTCAGAACATGTGACCTGCCGTTGATCCGGGTGCGATCGCATGTCTGGCGAGACGTGATCTTTGTCAATGTCGGCGGCGCGGCACCGGCATTCGAGGAGATGGCCGCCCCGCTGATCGACCGCTGGAAGGAATTCGACAAGCCGCTTGTCCATACGGGCGCCGATTCCTCGATCACTTTCACGCTGGAATGCAACTGGAAACTGGCCGTTGAGAATTACTGTGAAGCCTATCATCTGCCATTCGTACATCCGGCGCTGAACAGCTATTCGCGTCTGGAGGATCACTACAATATTCTTGACGATGGCGGCTTTGCCGGCCAGGGGACGACGGTCTACCAGCCCCAGATCAGCGCTGATGGACGCCGTTTTCCGAATTTCGCCGGCCTGTCGGCACAATGGGATGCCGGCGCGGAATATATCGCGCTGTTCCCGAATGTCCTTCTCGGTGTCCATAAGGATCATGCCTTTGCCATCCTGTTGTTGCCGGATGGCCCCGGCCGCACCCGCGAACAGGTCGAAATCTACTATGCCGACGAGGCGGTGCGGGACGATGCGTTCACCGAGATGCGAACAACGAACACCGAAATGTGGCAAACGGTCTTCGCCGAGGATGTCGGGGTTGTAGAGGGGATGCAGCGCGGGCGGCATGCCACCGGCTATGATGGCGGGAAATTCTCGGCCGTCATGGACGCACCGACGCATCATTTTCATTCATGGGTCGCTGGTGCCCTGTCACAGTGACCGGGCGGCCCCTGATCACGCACTCGGGATCAGGCGGTCTGGTAAATCCGGTCCAGTTCACCACTGATGACGTAATCAATGATGAACTCGCCAAGCCGCTCGATTTCCTCGCAGAAGCGCGTTCCCTCGACGGCGTTGATGCCCTGGAAGTCGGACGAATGGCTCCGCGCCACCGACAAATCGGAAATTGGCGGTGCCATGATGGCGTTCACTTCTTCCAGCGCCCCGGCAAGCTGACCAAAATTTTTCTGTGACGGCGAGGTGCGGTTCGGAACCACCACGACATGCGGGTTCACGACCCCATAATCTTCCTTGCGGTCATCAAGCTCCTTGATGAAATCGATGGTCGGTCGCAGATCGGTCCATGACATCGAGGTTGGCACCAGAACAGTGCTGCACAGCATCGCCATCTGCCATACATTGCCAAGCTTGCCTGCCCCGGTATCGACAATGGCAACGGCGTCGTCATAGGACAGCATGCGGCGCAGCACCCCATCCAGCGTGGTCATGCTGACACCGTCATACCGGTCGCCGATCGGCAGGAACTTGATATCGTCGGCACGGCTGTGCGGTTGCATCATCTCGAACGCCGTTCCCTGCGGATCGGTGTCAAGGAGCATCACCGGCCGACGCTGATACCGGCGCCTGAGATAATCCGTCAGATAGACAGCCAGAGTGCTTTTGCCAACGCCGCCCTTGATGTTGCCTACAAAAATAGCTTTACCAACATTCATGACCTGACCACCCCTGTGCGTCAT
>JAYQDX010000088.1:0-6735 GCA_038138545.1 Rhodobiaceae bacterium
TCTGCCTGACCTACGTCATCCTGATGCTGATCGCCGATATCGCGGCCTACGCATCAAACGCGCGGCTGAGGCATCCGAAATGAAACAGCAGGCACCTTCCGAACATTACGTCGCGCCCTATGATGCCGGCGTCAGCTTTGACGAGCTTCCGGATTCCGCGCCATCCTCGCGCTATTCGCCGTCCTGGACCGGCTGGATCGGCATTGCCGTTGTCAGCTTCTGGGTCTTCATCGCCATTTTCGGGCCATGGCTGGCCCCGATGGGCGAGAACGAGCTTCCCTTCCCGGATGATTATTCCGAGTTTCAGCTGCCGCGTCCCGGCGCCTGGCTTGGCACCGATGAAAGCGACCGCGATGTTCTCAGCCGGTTGATGTATGGTGCCGGCCGCACCATCGGCATTTCCTTCATGGCGACGGTGCTTGCCTATTTCATCGGTGTTATCCTCGGCATCGGCGCGGCCATCTCGACGCCACGGGTCGACATGATCGTCAGCCGCATCAATGACGCCTTCCTCAGCCTGCCGACCATCATGCTCGGCCTCGTCGTCGTCGCCGCGGTCGGATCCTCGATCCCGGTCCTCATCATCACCGCCGGCGTGATCTATGCCACCGTCGTGTTCCGGCTGGCCCGCGCGCTTGGGCAGGAGATCATGGTGATGGATTTCGTCGAGGCGGCGCGGGTCCGCGGCGAGGGACGGTGGTGGATCATCACGCGCGAGATCTGGCCGAACGCCGCGATGCCGCTGCTGACCGATTTCGGGCTGCGGCTGATCTATGTGATCCTGTTCATCTCCAGCCTCAGCTTCCTCGGGCTCGGCGTGCAGCCGCCACAGGCGGACTGGGGATCGATGGTGCGCGAGAATCTGGGGGCGCTGTCCTATGGCGCCTCGGTCATTCCGGTTGTCGCGCCGGCGCTGGCCATCGCCACCCTTACCGTCGCCATCAACCTTGTTGTCGATGATCTGTCCGCGCATAGCGGCGGCAAGCTGTCAGGGAGGTTGTAGTACATGGCGCGCCCGTCCGATTCGAACGACGTCATCTTCGAGGCCCGCGACCTGAAGATCAACGCGGTCCGCGATGACGGCTCGGAACTTCCCATCGTCAAGGGGGTCGATTTCAAGGTCAGGCGCGGCGAGGTTGTCGCGCTGATCGGGGAATCCGGCTCCGGCAAGACAACCATCTCGCTGGCGGCGCTCGGCTATTGCAAGCCCGGTCTGAAATTCGCCGGCGGCGAGGCGCTGTTGCTTGGCGAGGATGTCACAACAAGGACAACCGAGGAGCTGCGCCCGATCCGCGGTGAGAAAGTCGCCTATCTGGCACAGAGCGCCGCCGCCACCTTCAACCCGTCGATCCTGATCAATGAACAGGTGACCGAGGCACCGGTGCTTCATGGCTCGAAAACGCGCGAGGAAGCCAACGCCAAGGCGCTGTCGCTCTACAAGGCGCTGGAGCTTCCCGACCCGGAGAATATCGGATCACGCTATCCGCATCAGGTGTCAGGCGGTCAGTTGCAGCGTCTGATGGCGGCCATGGCGCTGTGCGGCGAGCCCGACCTGCTGGTGCTTGACGAACCGACAACGGCGCTTGACGTGACCACGCAGATCGAGGTGCTGAAAGCCTTCAAGCAGGTGATCAAGGAAGAGGGCGCGGCGGCCATCTATGTGACGCATGACCTTGCGGTGGTGGCGCAGGTCGCCGACCATATCGTCGTTCTCTATAATGGCGAGATCAAGGAAGCCGGCCCGGTCGAGACAATCATCCACAATTCGGAGCATCCCTATACCAAGCGTCTGATGGCGGCGATCAAGCCCCTTCCCGAGCCCGGGCTTGGCGAGGCCAGCAATCATGAGCATATGCGTGATGCACCGGCACTGCTGGCGCGTAATGTCGATGCCGGCTATGGCAAGGGGGCGGACGGCGCGCCGACGACAATGGTGCTTCGCGACGTCAATGTCGCCATCGAACGCGGCAAGACCGTTGGCATTATTGGCGAATCCGGATGCGGGAAGTCCACATTGGCGCGCGTCTTCGCCGGATTGCTGCCGCCAAGCGCCGGCGATCTGGAACTTGACGGACAGCCGGTGGCGCCAAATCTGGCGGCGCGAACGCGCGACGAGTTGCGGCGTGTCCAGTTTGTCTACCAGATGGCCGACACGGCGCTGAACCCGCGCCAGAGAATCAAGGACATCCTTGGCCGCCCGCTGGAGTTCTATGGCGGGCTGACGGGCACGAGAAAAACCGAGCGGATCAATGAATTGCTCGAGATGGTGGAAATGCCGCCACCCTTTGCCGAGCGTTTCCCGCATGAATTGTCGGGCGGACAGAAACAGCGGATCAATCTGGCGCGGGCGCTTGCGGCGGAACCGGAGGTTGTTCTGTGCGACGAGGTCACCTCGGCGCTGGATACAATCGTTGGCGCCAATGTCATCGAATTGCTGAAATCACTGCGCCGCGAAACCGGTGTGTCCTTTGTCTTTATCAGCCATGATCTGTCGACCGTGGCGTCCTTTGCCGACGAGATCGTCGTTCTTTATGCCGGGCGTGTCGCCGAACAGGGCCCGACCGACAAGGTTCTCTCGCCGCCCTATCATCCCTATACGCGGCTGCTGATCTCCTCGGTGCCGGAAATGCGGACCGGCTGGCTCGAGGATACGGTGGCCAGCAAGGAGACGATCACCGGCATGACAGGCGGCGTTGAGCTGACCGATGTCGGATGTCCGTTCTTTGCCCGCTGCCCGCTGGCGATCGAGGGGACGTGCGATACCACCGCCCCGCCCCGCCGCGTCGATGGCGAGGATCATGTCATCGAATGCCATCGCGAGGTCGATGAACTTCTTGGCGGCGGCTGACGCGGCGCCTGTCAAGGCGTGCCGCCACCTGCCGTCATGACGGGTCGGGCACCTTGCGAAGATATGGTTTCACCGTATCCCAGCCGGCCGGGAACAGATCGGCTGCCTCATCGTCGGATACCGATGACAGGATGATCACATCCTCGCCCTTTTGCCAGTCGGCAGGCGTCGCCACCTTATGGTCGGCGGTCAGCTGAAGCGAGTCGATGACGCGCAGCAGCTCGGCAAAATTGCGGCCTGTCGACATCGGATAGGCCATCTGCAGCTTGATCCGCCGGTCCGGCCCGACAACAAACACCACCCGCACCGTCTGGTTGTCGACCGCACTGCGCCCGGCCGCACTGTCACCCGCCGCCGCCGGCAACATGTCATAGAGCTTGGCGACCGCAAGGTCGGTATCGGCGATGATCGGATATTCCGGCCGGTTGCCGGTCACATCCTCGATATCGGACAGCCACTCCCGGTGATCATCTGCCGGGTCGACCGACAGGCCGATGACCTTGACATTGCGCTTGGCGAACGCGCCCTCAAGTCCGGCCAGCGCGCCAAGCTCGGTGGTACAGACAGGTGTGAAATCCTTGGGATGCGAGAACAGGATACCCCAGCCGCCAGCCAGCCAGTCGTGGAATGTGATCTCGCCATGCGTTGTCTGTGCCGTGAAATCGGGCGCGATGTCGTTGATTCGCAGAACCATCTGTTCCTCCTTCAGTTCGGGGCCATCATTCGGGCCATCATTCGGGCTGTCATTCGGGCCGTCATTCGGAATTGAAAACTGGGGGTCAGCTTCGGTGACGGTGGCGGATTCGATCCACCATATTCGGTGCCGATACATAGATTTTTCAGCCTTGGCGCAGGCTGGCGAAAACAGGTTTCGCTGGCAGGCGGGATAGAGGAAATTCTTCCCCGGCCGAATGCCGGCCGCCTGCTGTATGAGGGAATGCTGAAATGACTTCCTGTCACGCGCCGGGCTGTGTCACTATCACAAAAGAACAACATTCATGGGCAAGGGCGCGGGTGATGGAACCCAAACTGATGAGCTATATCACCAGCAAATTCGCCACCAAGGGCGATATGATGGCGGCGGAAAGCATGTGGCAGGAGATCATCGGCGAGATGCTGCCACGTTTCAAGGAGGCCGGCGCGCTGCGTCAGGTGGTAACGCAGGTCTGGAACCAGGAAGGAAGCTTCATTCTCGGCAATCTGTGGGAATATGTCGATGAGCAGGCCTTTATCGCCTGCCAGCCGCTGTTCCGTGAGGCCGAATCCAGGATGAATGAGAAAACCGGCATTGCCTCGATCAATGTTCCCTCCCGCGGCATCATCCTTCACGATATCCATCTCTAGGGCCTCCGCCGGTCGTCGGACGTCCCGCGGCGGCGTCCTTGCATTGCCGATGGCAGTGTGATTGCATCACGCGACAAGGCGGCATGGACCGTCGGAATTGCGGGAAGGAACGCAGCCATCGTGACCAGGGCAGATCACTCATTGCCGCCGGGAACCCATACCGTTGCGCTTGGGCTCGGTGACCTGAACGGGATCATGCGCGGCAAACGTATCCCGGCCGCGCAATGGGACCGGATCTGCGAGTCAGGCAATGCGCTGGCGATGTCGCTGTTCACCATGGACATGACCTGTGATGTCTGGGACACGCCGGTGGTCAGTTTCGAGAACGGCTTTCCCGATTGCCATATCTTCCCGCTCCACGCCCCGGTCGCCATCCCGTGGGAGCCCGGCGTGGCGCTGTGTTTCGCCCGCGCCGAGGGAATGGATCACAAGCCGCTGACCATCGACCCGCGGCAAGCGCTGGTCCGGCAACTGGACCGCGCCGCCGCCAGGGGCATTGATGTCAGCGCCGGCACCGAGCTGGAATTCTATCTTCTCGACCCGCAGACCGGCCTGCCACGCGATCAGGGAAATGATTGCTATGGCCTCGACCGGGCGGCGGAGCTGGAGCCGATTCTGGGGCCCATCCGCGAGCAGATCGGTGCCATGGGAATACCGATCGAGCAGTCGAACCCGGAATATGCAGCCGGCCAGGTCGAGGTCAACATCCGCCATGATGCCGCCCTGATCGCCGCCGACCGGGTGGTGATGTTCCGGTCGCTTGTGAAACAGCTGGCGGCACGGCACGGCTTCCAGGCCAGCTTCATGGCCAAACCTTTCATCGAGGAAAGCGGCAACGGCTTTCATGTTCATTATTCTCTGTGGTCCGACGGGCGGAACATCTTTTCCGACAAGGGGCGGCTGAGTGATACCGGCCGGCATTTCCTTGCCGGCCTGCAGCATCGGATGGCTGAAATGTCAGTCTGCGGTGCCATGACCGTGAACGGATATCGTCGCCGCAAGCCCCTGTCCTTCTGCCCGACCAATGCCAGCTGGGGGTATGACAACCGCACCGTCGCATTGCGCGTGATCGAGGGAAGCGACAGCGCGACACGTATCGAAAAGCGTGATGCCGGCGCCGACTGCAACCCCTATCTGCTGCTTGCGGCCGACATCGCCGCCGGTCTGGACGGCATCGAGGCGGCGATGGAACCGTCAGCCGTGACCGAGGGCAATGCCTATCTCGACAGGGCCGCGCCGCCAATCCCGCTGCAGCTTGACGAGGCGATCAGGCAGGCACGGGCTTCCGACTGGCTGGCCATGGTTCTGGGGG
Organism: Rhodobiaceae bacterium; assembly: GCA_038138545.1. Taxonomy (GTDB): domain Bacteria; phylum Pseudomonadota; class Alphaproteobacteria; order Puniceispirillales; family Puniceispirillaceae; genus UBA8309. The sequence goes on from JAYQDX010000088.1 coordinate 5,505, forward strand.
CCGATCAGTATGAAATCTGGCTGCAGCAGGCCGAGCGCGAGCTGGAATTCTTCTGGCAACAGGTCACACCTTTCGAGACCGGGCGTTATCTGCGGGTGTTCTAGCGCCACAAGGATCCACATGGCGGTATCTTTCCGGTGGCGTTTTTCGTCGAGATGATTATATCTTTCAGGTGATCGGGGCGGTCGGCGTTGGCCATGTCATGGCGAAGGGGGGCATCGGCGCATTCCCGGATCATGCTCATCAGACTATTCGCCGCGAGGTAACCCCGATGAAGATCACCCGTAAAGTCAAAGCCATCCTCGACAATTACGGGGCTGACAGTCCCGGCGTGAAGGCCAATCTGGCGCGCATCCTGATGCAGGGGAAGCTTGGCGGCACCGGAAAGCTTGTCATTCTGCCGGTCGATCAGGGGTTCGAGCACGGGCCGGCGCGAAGCTTCGCCGTCAATCCGGACGCCTATGATCCGCATTATCACTATCAGCTTGCGATCGATGCCGGCCTGTCGGCCTATGCCGCGCCGCTCGGCATGATCGAGGCCGGCGCCGACAAATTCGCCGGGCAGATCCCGACCATCATGAAGGTCAATTCCTCGAATTCGCTGGCCCGTGGCGGCGATGCGCCAAGCCAGGCCATCACCGGTTCGGTTGCCGAGGCCTTGCGTCTTGGATGCAGCGCTGTCGGCTTCACCATCTATCCCGGCTCAGATGCGGCCTTCGACATGATCGGGCAATTCCAGGACATGGCCGCCGAGGCCAAGGCGCTCGGCCTCGCGGTGGTGCTGTGGTCCTATCCGCGCGGCGGCGGGCTCAGCAAGCCGGGTGAGACGGCGCTTGATGTCGCCGCCTATGCGGCCCATATGGCAGCGCTGCTTGGCGCGCATATCATCAAGGTGAAGCCACCAAGCGATCATCTAGAACAGGACGCGGCCAGGGCGGTCTATGAATCCGTCGGCGTGGATCGCGCCACCCTGGCCGAACGGACCCGCCACATCATGCAGGCCTCTTTTGCCGGGCGCCGCATTGTCGTGTTTTCCGGCGGCGCCGCCAAGGACCGTGCCGGTCTGATGGAGGAAATCCGCGGCCTCCGCGATGGTGGGGCGAACGGCTCCATCATCGGGCGCAACACCTTCCAGCGCCCCCGCGACGAGGCTCTCGACCTGCTGTCTGAAATCATCGGTATCTACAAGTCGGGCCATTGAGGCGAACAGCCGCCGCCATTGATGACTGGC
>JAYQDX010000088.1:6835-9072 GCA_038138545.1 Rhodobiaceae bacterium
ATGACTGGCATATATAACTGGCGGCGCGGTTCAGAATCGGCAATCCTGACAGCATTCTGTTGTTGATGACAAAGGGGCCGGGGCATGCCGCTACCACCTGTTGATGATCGGATTGCGATCAGTGACCTTGCCACTGACCCTTACAGCTTTTACCGCAAGGCCCGCGCCGACCACCCGGTGGTGACGGTCAAGGCGGTTGGCCGCACGTTGCTGACCAAGGCTGCCGACACAAAATATGTCAAGGACAACTGGGAGCTGTTCTCCTCCGACGACCCTAACACACCGATGCGGCGCGCCTTTCAGGCGCATACGCTGATGCGTAAGGACGGCGCGGCGCACCAGCGTGAGCGCACCGCCATGGCCTCCACCTTTTCGCCGCGCAATCTGCGTGAGGTGTGGATGCCGCTCTATGAGCACATTGCGGACGATTATATCGGCCGCTTGCCTCGTGGTGAAACCGTCGATCTGTTTGCCGAGCTGGCCGCCCCGCTGTCGGCGCGATGCCTGTCACATCTGATCGGCCTTGACCATGCCAGCGACGCGGATTTGTGCCGGTGGTCGCAAACACTGATCGATGGTGCCGGCAATTTCGGTCAGCTTGTGTCGCTGTTCGACGCCACCGACAAGGTCAATGACGAGATCAACGCCGCGATCGGGCAAACGGTTGCCACGCCCAAGGCGGCCGGCAGGCCCCACGCCATCGCGGTGATGCTTGACCAGGAGGCGCCGCTCGAGATCGGGGCCATTCAGTCAAATATCAAGATTGTCATTGGCGGCGGCATCAACGAGCCGCGCGACGCCATGCTGACGGCCATTTTCGGGCTTCTCGACAATCCTGAACAGAAACAGGCTGTTCTTGCCGGCACGACGCCCTGGCTGAATGTCTTCGAGGAAGCCATCCGCTGGGTGGCGCCAATTCAGCTCTCCTCCCGCCGCGCCGTCAAGGACACGCAGATTCGTGGCTATGATATCCCGGCCGGCGATGTGGTGATGACCATTCAGGCGTCTGCCAACCATGACGAGGAGATTGTCGAGAACGGACATCTGTTCGACATCCACCGCCCCAGGGCACCGCATCAGGCCTTTGGCAACGGCCCGCATTTCTGTCTTGGCACGCATGTCGCCCGCAAGATGGTGGCCGACATTGTCCTGCCGCGTCTTTTCGACAGATTTCCCGAGATGAGCCTCGACACCGACCAACAGGTTGCCTTTCGCGGTTTTGGCTTCCGCGGTCCGATCAACATGCCGGTGCGCCTGAACTGACCGTCGATTTGGCGTTGTTGCGGCGTGCCGGCTCTGCTATCGCTGGCGCCTGCAGGAGGATCATCAATGACCATCACACTTCACCAGGCCCGGACAATCACCGAAGCATCCCTCGCCAGCGGGCGCGAGATGGGGTTGAAGCCGCTCAGCGTCATCGTTCTTGACAGCCGCGGCGCGCTTGTCGCCGCCGCGTCGGAGGATGGCTGCAGCCAGCTTCGTGCGAAGATCGCCCATGGCAAGGCGAATGCCGCCATCGGCCTTGGCATGGGAACGCGCGCCCTGATGAACCGCGCCGAACAGCAGGCCTATTTCATCCAGGCGGTGAACGGCGTGTTCGGCGGCGATATGGTGCCGGTACCGGGCGGCGTTCTGGTCCTTGACGGGGACGGCGCATTGCTGGGGGCTGTCGGCATTTCGGGCGACACGTCCGACAATGACGAGGCGGCCGCCATCGCCGGCATCGCGGCGGCAGGTCTCACCGCAAAGGTGGACTGACCGGCGGGGCCATCCCCGATTTCCGGTATGAAAAGGGGCGCCCTGCGGTGCCCCCTGTCGTTCGCGGATTATGTGCGTTTCCGGGTCTATCTGACCAGCGACTGAGTCGAATATTCGGAGGCAGGCAGCTTGCCCACTATGCCGCGTTCCTGCACATAATCGACGAATGACTGCGCGTAATCGAGATAGGTGTCGGTATAGCGTCCGTCGTTCTTCACCGTCTTGAAGGTCTTGTAGCCGTCGCGGCCACCGGCGATATAGTCGTTTGTTACCAGACGATAGGTCCTGCCCATCTCAAGCGGGGTCCATGAGGTGTCATTGCGACCCTTGAACTCCATCCTGCCAAGACGCTGGCCGGCCCCCTTCGTGGCATCAACATGCCAGCGAAGCCCGGCGGCATAGGGATAGGCGCCGGTCGACCCGTCAGGTTCAAGGGCATAGTCAAGCGCCTCTTCCAGAACGGCTTTGATCTCGGCGCC
>JAYQDX010000089.1:0-9037 GCA_038138545.1 Rhodobiaceae bacterium
GACAGCCGCGCCTCGCCATATTCCAGCGCGTAGGAATGTTCGACCAGCTCGCCGGGAAGCTTGCCGGCCTTGCGCACCATCACCATGCCGCACTCCATCGACAGCGCCAGTGGCAACGCGAACAGGAAGCCGCGCGCATCGACGCCGGCGATGATGTCGGGCTGCATCGGGCGGGCAAGGTCGCTCAGCGCCGCCATTGACTGGCGCAGCGCCGCCGCATCCTCCAGGATCGGGCTGATGTCATAGAAAGTGATGCCTTCCTTGGGAAAGCCCGGGGTCTTCGAGATGAACGGGTCGGCGTTAAACGACATCGCGCGCCTTTTTCTCGAGCCGGCGCGCATGAAGCACCGGTTCGGTGTAGCCGGATGGCTGTTCCCTGCCGCGCAAAACAAGGTCGCAGGCCGCCTGGAATGCGACCGATGACTCGAAGTCAGGCGCCATCGGCGTGTAGGCGCTGTCGTCGGCATTCTGCCGGTCGACGACCGCCGCCATCTCCCGCATCACGGACATGACGGTCGCCTCGTCACAGACACCATGATGCAACCAGTTGGCGATATGCTGTGACGAGATCCGCAGCGTCGCACGGTCTTCCATCAGGCCGACATCATGGATGTCCGGCACCTTCGAGCATCCCACACCCTGATCGACCCAGCGCACCACATAGCCGAGGATTCCCTGTGCGTTGTTGCGCAACTCCTCGCGAATATCCTGCTCTGACCAGTTCGGCCGGATTGCCACCGGAATCGACAGGATGTCCTCGCGCCTGGCCGGGGTGCGGCTTGCCAACTCGGTCTGGCGGGCGGCGACATCCACCTTGTGATAATGCAGCGCATGAAGCGTTGCGGCGGTTGGCGATGGTACCCAGGCGCAGTTCGCACCGGCCATGGGATGCCCGATCTTCTGTTCCAGCATGTCGGCCATACGGTCCGGCATCGCCCACATGCCCTTGCCGATCTGGGCCCTTCCGGCAAGCCCGCAGGCAAGTCCGATATCGACATTCCAGTCCTCATAGGCACCGATCCAGGTGGCGCCCTTCATATCCGCCTTGCGGATCATCGGACCAGCCTCCATCGAGGTATGGATCTCGTCGCCGGTGCGGTCGAGGAAGCCGGTATTGATGAAGGCAACGCGCGATTTCGCGGCGCGGATGCATTCCTTCAGATTGACCGTTGTCCGGCGCTCTTCATCCATGATTCCCATCTTGACGGTGTTGGCCGGCAACCCGAGCACCTCCTCGACGGCGGTGAAGATTTCGCCGGCGAAGGCCACTTCCTCGGGACCATGCATCTTCGGCTTCACGATATAGACCGATCCGGCAGCCGAATTCCGCCCCACCTTCAGATCGGCAAGCGCCCCGGCGACGGTGATGAAGGCGTCCATGATGCCTTCCGGAATGTCGCTTCCATCGGCCAGCCTTATGGCCGGGTTGGTCATCAGATGGCCGACATTGCGAACAAGCATCAGCGCGCGTGCCTTGAGATGCGCCGCGCGGCCATCAGCGGCGATATAGGCAATATCTTCGGCAAGCCTGCGGGTAACGGTGCGCTCGCCCTTGGTAAAGGTTTCCTGAAGTGTACCGCGCATCAGGCCAAGCCAGTTGCCATAGGCAAGCAATTTGTCCTCGGCATCCACGGTCGCCACCGAATCCTCGCAATCCATGATGCTGGACAGCGCCGATTCGGCGACAACATCATTGATTCCGGCAGCATCATCCCGCCCGATCGCGCCCGCCTTGTCGATTTTGATGAGGATGTGAAGGCCGTTATTGCGAAGCACCACCATTTCCGGCGCCTGCGAATCACCGGCATGTCCGGCGAAGGCGCCGGCATCGACAAGCGCGTCATCCTCATCACCGCGTCGCAGCCGCAAGGCCCCGTCGGAAATCGCCAGAGCCGACAGATCGGCCCAGCTGCCACCCACAAGCGGGAAGGTGTCATCAAGAAAGGCGCGAACACGGGCGATAACCTTGCCGCCACGAACCGGATCATACCCGCGACCACCGGCGTCGCCGTCAGCCGGGATGGCATCGGTGCCGTAAAACGCATCATACAGGCTGCCGAACCTCGCATTGGCGGCATTCAGCGCATAGCGGGCGTTGGTGATCGGCACGACAAGCTGCGGTCCGGCGATGCTGGCGATCTCGGGATCGACACCAGCGGTATCGATGCTGAAATCCGCGCCGTCCTCGACAAGATAGCCGATTTCGGACAGGAAGCTTGTATAGGCGTCGGCATCGATACCCGTTCCGGCATTGTCGCGCAGCCATCGGTCGATCCTTGCCTGCATGTCCTCGCGCCGTGCCAGCAGATCGCGGTTGCGCGGTGCCAGCCGGTGCACCGCGGCATCGAAGCCGGACCAGAAATGGGCGGCTGTGACATCGGTGCCGTCAAGAAGCCGGTTATCGACAAAATCGGCAAGCTCCGCAGCGACCGACAGGTCCCCGCGGGCGACGTAATTGGGCATTATAGTCTCCAAGGAGTGGATGGTCCGGACCAATGAAAGATATAAATGCTGGCGATGACCTTGCCAAGTTTCTTGCGCCGCCTCCGACACGACCAACCGGTCGCCAGTCGGGGATAGCGCCAGTCAGGGATAGCGCCAGTCAAGCCCGGCAGCCTTCAATGTGGCCCGGATCTCGTCAACCAGCTGTTCAAGCCCCGCGGCGCTGCCGGCTTCGGCGCGGGCGACCAGCGCCGCCTCGGTGTTCGATGCACGGATCAGCCACCAGCCGCCGGCCGCGCGCACGCGGACACCGTCGATGGCATTGACGTTCGATGCGTCATGCCGCGTCAGAACATGGTTGTGAATCCGGTCCATGGTGCCAAATTTTTGCGTATCTTCACAGTCAATGCGAAGCTCCGGCGTCGCGTGCTGTACCGGCAGCGAATCCATGAAGGCGGTGATCGACTGGCCGGTCTCGACCATCTGGGTGATGACGCGCACGCCGGCATAGATGGCGTCATCAAAGCCGAGATAGCCATCCTTGATGAAGATATGCCCCGACATTTCGCCGGCAAGCGGCGCGTTGATCTCCTTCATCCGGCGCTTCATGTGGCTGTGGCCGGTCTTCCAGATTTCCGCCGCGCCACCACAATCACCAATCAACTGCAGCGCCGCTTCCGAGGATTTGACGTCGAGGATGACGGGGGCACCGGCGTGACGCGCGGCGATATCCTGTGCCAGATAGGCGGTCAGGAAGTCGCCTGGCACCTGCCGGCCGGAACTGTCCACCACACCGATCCGGTCCCCGTCACCGTCAAAGCCGATGCCAAGGTCAGCCCCGGCATTTGCCACCTCGGCGCGAAGCAGCTCCAGCGTTTCAGGGTCCACCGGGTTCGGATGATGGTTGGGGAAGGTGCCATCAATTTCCGGGAACAGCACCTTGTGTTGCCCCTCCAACCGGTCGACAAGCGCCTCGGTCACCGGGCCGCTGGCGCCGTTGCCACAATCCCAGATGACGGACAGTCCCGATGCCCGGGCGCCGCTGGCAAGACGGTCGATATAGGCTGGCTGAATGTCCTCCTGTCGCAGCATGCCACCACTACGCCGGGCCACGCCGGCGCGGCTTGCCTCGCCAAGCGCCAATATGTCGTCGCCAAAAAAGGAATGGCCGCCCATCACCATCTTGAAGCCGTTATGGGTTGGAGGGTTGTGACTTCCGGTCACCTGAATGGCCCCGCCGGTGTCAAGTTCATGCGCGGCGAAATACAGCATCGGGGTTGGCCCGCATCCGATATCAATGACCTCGGCGCCGCCAGCCTGCAACCCCTCTGCCAGCCTGGCCGCAAGCGCCGGTGACGACAGTCTGCCATCACGGCCGACAGCGACCCGTGGTCCGAATCCGCGGTCCTGTTGCATGGCGGCGAAGGCAAGGCCAATCGCGAATGCATCCTCGCCATGCAGGGTCTGCTCGTAGATGCCGCGAATGTCGTAGGCGCGCAAAATCGTCGGGTCGAAGTCGTGACAGTTCATGACACTCGTCCCAGCATCCAGTCTCGCAAATCGGCCTCAAGTTCGCCGTTGGCCAGTCCGAAAGCAATATTTGCCTGCAAGAATCCAAGCTTTGATCCGCAGTCGAAACGTTCACCGGAAAAGCGCAGGCCCTTGAAGGGCGTGCTGCCGATCTGCTTGGCAAGGGCGTCGGTCAATTGGATCTCCCCGCCGGCACCGCGTTCATGGCTGTCCAATGTCGCAAACACTTCGGGCGCGATGATGTAGCGACCGACAACAGCGATCGTCGACGGCGCCTCGGCAGGTTTCGGCTTTTCAACCAACCCCCGGACATCGACGATTCGGCCATCATCATCGCCCGGGGTGACGATGCCATAGGCGTCGGTCTGATCAGGCGTCACATCCATGACCGCAACCATATTGCCGCCATCATAGGCCTCGGCCATTTCCGCGACGCAACTCTTACCGAGGATCAGATCATCAGCCAGCAGAACGGCCACCGGGTCATTGCCGATGAGATGGCGTGCGCACCAGACGGCGTGACCCAGCCCGGCAGGCTGCTGTTGTCTGACATATTGCACAGCCCCGGGACCATGCATCATCGCCTTGACAAGGCTCAGCGCGTCGCTCTTGCCCTTGGCCTGCAAGGTGGCCTCAAGCTCGAAGGAGTGATCAAAGTGATCCTCGATGGCGGTCTTGTTGCGCCCGGTGACAAAGATGAACTCCTCGATACCGGCCGCTGCGGCTTCCTCAACCGCATACTGAATCAGCGGCTTGTCGACCACCGGCAGCATTTCCTTGGGCATCGCCTTGGTGGCCGGTAGGAATCGTGTTCCGAGTCCGCCAACCGGAAAGATGGCTTTCTTGATCATCAGGTCACCCTTGCAGTTGGGGGTGGGCATTGGTAGGCATGGATAGCCGTGCCGGAATCGCCGGTCAAGACGTCACTCCATCGCTGAAGGTGATCCATGCCGCCTTTTGAAACAGAATCGCTTCGCGAGCTTTTGATGAAATCTGCCGAGGTGAAACGCCGGACAGCCGACACCTGCAGTGCAGGTGCCATGGAGGCGGCGCATATGATTGCCGCCTCGCTGCAGGCCGGTGGCAAGTTGATGTTGTGTGGCAATGGGGGGTCCGCCGGTGACTCCCAGCATCTGGCGGCTGAGTTCGTCGCCACGCTGGACCATCGTCGGCCGCGCGCCGGTTTGGCCGCGCTGGCGCTGACCACTGACACATCCTTTCTGACGGCCTATGCCAATGATTTCGGTTTCGAGGGTGTGTTCAGTCGCCAGGTCGAAACGCTTGGTGATGAAGGTGATGTGTTGATTGGCATTTCGACAAGTGGCAATTCGGCCAATGTTGTCGCCGCCTGTGTCGCGGCACGTGCAATGGGCATAAAGACCATCGCCATGACCGGTGATGGCGGTGGCAAACTTGCCGAACATGCCGATATCCTGCTGGCCGTGCCAAGCAGCGTGACAATGCATATTCAGGAGTCGCATATCGCGCTTGGTCATGCGATCACGCTTGCGGTTGAACAGCTGCTTGAGGTCTGACGCGCCGACAGGGTGCTCCGGTTGGCTGCGAATTGGCAAAACCATCCTTCATAATGTCAAAAAACCCTGCTGCTCTTGGCAATTTTCCAACTAGGCAAAGCGGCCTGCCTGCTGCATGATTTTCCCATGAAAAGGGATTTCTTTCGCAAGATGGGGTTTGGCCTCGGCCCCGATGAAACGTTGCCCGAGGATCCTGTCGCCTGGGCGGACGCGCAGGTTGAAACGGTGCCGCCACTTGTCTGGGATGGTGACATACCGACTGCTGCGCACCTTCTCGATGAGCGGGCGAAATTCGTCCACACCGACCGCCGGGTCATCCGCAAGAAATTCAAGAATGACCGCAAGGCCTATCGCGAGGCCAAGACAAAGCTTCGCTGGGAGACCGGGCAGAAATATTATGAAAGTCTGGAAATCGCGATCCGGCACAATACCGCCCTGCATTCCGCGGCGCCGGTTTTCGAGAGGCTCTGGCTGTTCTGGAACAACCATTTTGCGATCGCTGAAAAAGACCTCCTGGCATCCTGGAACACGGGCGCCTACACGCGCGAGACCATCCGTCCGAACATGTGTGGAAGCTTCACCGACCTTGTGAAGGCCGTGACCACATCGTGGACAATGATCCATCATCTGGACAACAGCCAGTCCGTGGGCCCGAATTCGGAACGGGGACGGCGGCGCCGCGAACGCGGCAAGCCCGCCACGGTAAATGAGAATCACGCCCGCGAATTGCTGGAGCTGCATACGGTCTCGCCGGCCGCCGGCTATACACAGAAGGATGTGGTGGCGTTGTCCTATATCATGGCGGGGTGGGAGAACCGCTGGTCGGAAAGGCGCGAGGAATGCAACCCGGTCAGGTTCGATCAGAAAAGCCATGAGCCGGGCGACCACGCTGTCCTTGGCAAGCGATACAAGCAGCGCGGTCTCAGCTCGAAAAGCAAGCTGATCGACGTCATCGAGGATCTGTGCGCCCATCCGATGTGCGCCGAGTTTGTCTCGACGAAACTTGTACGTCATTTCGTGAGTGACGATGTGACACCGGAGATGGTGGCGCCGGTGATCAGCGCCTGGAACGAGACCGACGGACATCTGCCGGCCATATACAAGGCGCTGATCAGGGTGGTGTATGAACATACCGGCACGCACAAAAAATTCCTCAACCCGGAAGTGTGGTTCCTGCAGAGCGTCAAGCTTGGCGAGGCGCCATGGCCGCCGACACCGGCCGAGATGACATATGATTTCAAGAGCAAGCCGCGCGGAAAGCTGAACAGGCCACGCTCATTGATGTGGGAAATGGGGCATCACCCCTATCGCCCGTCGCAGCCGAATGGCTGGCCCGACACCGAGGCGGAATGGCTGTCGCCTGAACTTCTGATCCGCAGGCTTGCCGTGGCGCGGGAGATGTCGGACCGGACAAGGCACAATCCGGCATTCAGCCAATCGATTGCCCGAAACTTCGACAGTGAACGCGGTCTCATCGACTATCTGAAGATGTGCAAGGGGCGACCATCCGGCACCTATTCAGCCGCCCGTTCGGACGGCGTTTACCTGTTTCCCAGCGAATGGATGTTGAAGGTATGAGAGTGAACAGACGTGAATTCATCGCCGCCTGCGGATCGCTGACACTCGTGGGATCGCCGTTGTTCAACGCCCGCGCCGCCACACTGTCGAAGCGCAACCTTGTCATCATCATGCTTCGTGGCGGCATGGACGGGCTGACCGCCGTGCAACCCCGCGACAGTCAGATGAAGAAGGTTCGCCCCGACATTCTGGTCGAGGGCACGAAAAAGCTGACCTCGGACTTCAATCTTCATCCGCGGCTCGAGGCCTTTCACCAATGCTGGCAGGAAGGCACCGCGGCGGTCTATCACGCGACCTCGATTCCCTACACCGGCAGATCGCATTTCGATGGCCAGAACCTGATGGAAACCGGGGCGCATGTCGCCTATTCCGAAAAGACAGGCTGGCTTGGCCGCGGCATGGATGCGGCCGAACTTGATGGTCTTGCGGTGTCGCTTCCGATGCCGCTGCTGCTTCGCGGCAGTTCCGGTCTGGACAATTATTTTCCGACCTATATGAACATGCCCTCGCGGCTGGCGCTTGAGAAAATCCAGGCCTCCTACACGCCCGGGTCCGAGCTGGCGCACACGCTGGAGAAGGTCAGACACCGGCCGGCCTCGATGATGATGCAGCATGGCGACAATGAAGCCCATGAACTGGCCAAGGTGGCGGCGGATGAGCTGGCGCGCGAGGACGGGCCGCGGATCGCGGTGTTTGATCTCGACGGGTTCGACACGCATGCGGCGCAGGGCGGCCGTGACGGCGAGCATGGCGAGCAGCTGAATAATTATGACAGGGTGCTGTCGGTCCTGAAGGACAATCTTGGCGATGCCTATAACAACACGCTGATCCTGACTTTGACCGAATTCGGCCGCAAGGTGGAACAGAATGGCGGCTACGGCACCGAACATGGCTATGGCACAGCCATCCTGATGGCCGGCGGGCTGGTCAGGAAGGCCGAAATCCACGCCGACTGGCCGGGGCTGCGATCAAGGGATCTGTTCGAGGGCCAGGATCTGAACGCCACCATTGATGCGCGGTCGATTTACTGCGCGGCGATGTCGGCCTGTTTCGATGTCGATTTCAACCATATGAAGAAACACGCCTTCTGGGACGAGGATCTGACGGACGTGACGGAAAGGCTGTTCCGCGTTTGAACACACACCCGCTGTCGATAACGGGGCCCCTTTGCACCCCGGCATCCAGAATGGCATGGATGTTGCTCATCAAAGGCATGTCAGCCGTTACGCCTCCACGATCGATCTCTTTCATATCAGCATTTGTCTGCTGCGTTATGGCGGTGCTGTTCGTGGCGCCCTCAGCCTTGGCCCAGACCGGTCTTTCAACGGTGCGGCTGACCGATCAGCAGGATGGATTCGCCGGGGATGGATTCGCCCGGGATGGGCTCGCCGGGGCCGTGACAGGGCCGGCGCATCTGTCCCACCTCGACAGCCAGCCGCATCTCGAAAGACATCTCACCCGCATCAATCAATTCCGCACCATGTTCCGGACCAGCGACGGGCGTTCGTCTGAACGGCCGGACAGCCGACCACCCCGGGTCTGGCCCGCACTTGTCTCCACAAAGGCCGCGGTGGTGCCACGGGCCGGTCCCGTTGCCGCCCCGGATGTCGCGGATCTGGCAATTCTGGAGCTGGAGGAATCAATGTCCACCAGACAATACCCGTCGCGGGTCTATCCGGGGGTTGGTCTGGTGGTCGCGCTGAAAACCATCAGCACCTGGTCGGAGCAAAGCATGATCCGCGCGCTTCGCACCGGCGCCAGGCCGATTTATAACCGGTACGGCGACGTCATCGGAGTCGAGGACGCCGATACCGGTCTGTTGCTTGGTGGCCGCCGCAGCTGAGGCGGGATGATGCCTGCACAGGCGCCCGCACCGTGGCGTGCCCCGCCAGGGGACACGCCTCTGACGACGCATGTCTGATCCCCGGCCCACGGACCTTATGGTCTGGAAA
>JAYQDX010000090.1:0-5408 GCA_038138545.1 Rhodobiaceae bacterium
GGTGTAAATATTCCCACCAAGAAGCGGGTGGAAATCGCACTGACCTATATCCACGGCATCGGCCGGACCAGCGCCAAGGGCATCTGCTCGCGCGCCGGTGTTCCGGATGAGCGGCGTGTCGCCGACCTGTCCGAGGAAGAACTCACCAAATTGCGCGACATCATCGATGCCGACCATCTGGTAGAGGGCGATCTTCGCCGCAAGACCTCGATGGATATCAAGCGCTATCTTGACCTTGGCTGTCTTCGTGGCCTGCGGCATCGCCGCAACCTGCCGGTACGCGGCCAGCGCACGCACACCAACGCCCGCACCCGCAAGGGTCCGGCAAAGCCGATTGCCGGCAAGAAGAAATAACCCGGATCTTCGAGGAGACAGCAGATGGCAAAACAACCGAGTCAGGGCCGGGTCCGTCGCCGCGAGCGCAAGAACATCACCAGCGGCGTGGCACATGTGAATTCGACCTTCAACAACACCATGATCACCATCACCGATGTGCAGGGCAACACGATTGCCTGGGCATCGGCCGGCGGCATGGGGTTCAAGGGGTCGCGCAAATCAACTCCCTTCGCTGCCCAGATGGCGGCGGAAGATGCCGGAAAAAAGGCCGCGGAGCATGGGATGAAATCGCTGGATGTGCAGGTGCGCGGGCCGGGTTCGGGTCGTGAATCGGCATTGCGGGCGCTTCAGGCGGTCGGGTTCAATGTAACCTCGATCCGTGATGTGACCCCGATCCCGCATAACGGGTGCCGCCCGCGCAAGCGCCGGCGCGTCTGATCGTCCAGATCGGCGATCCGCGCCATACGCGTTCGCCCAGTTGGCGGCGTGGAACCCTGTTGACTACCGTTTCGCACAAAGGAACACCGAAATGATTGAAAAGAACTGGCTGGATCTGAAAAAGCCGGATGAGCTGGAGATCAAGCAGTCCGAATACAACCCGAGCCAGGCGGTGATCGAGGTTGGTCCGTTCGAGCGCGGCTTCGGCGTAACGATCGGCAACGCGCTGCGTCGCGTGCTGCTGTCATCGCTTCAGGGATCGGCCATTTCCGCGGTTCAGATTCAGGGCGTTGTTCATGAATTCTCGTCGATCCCGGGTGTTCGCGAGGATGTGACGGATCTGGTCCTGAACCTGAAAGGCGTTGCCGTTCGGGTTGATGATGAAGGCTCGAAGCGTCTGCGGCTGGTGGCGGAGGGTCCGGCAACGGTGACCGCCGGCATGATATCCGAGACCGCCGGCGTCGAGATCATGAATCCCGACCATGTTCTGTGCCAGCTTGACAAGGGCGCCAGCGTGGCCATGGAACTGACCGTTACCAGCGGCAAGGGCTATGTTCCGGCTGGCAGCATGCGCGCCGAGGACTCACCGATCGGTCTTATTCCGATCGACGCCATCTACAGCCCGGTCCGCCAGGTGGCCTACAAGGTTGACAACGCCCGTGTCGGTCAGATCACCGACTATGACAAGTTGCTGCTGACCGTCGAGACCGACGGGTCGGTCACGCCCGAGGATGCCGTGGCCTACGCCGCGCGGATCCTGCAGGAACAGCTTCAGCCCTTCATCAATTTCGAAGAGCCGAAAGAGCAGCCGAGCGAGGAGGATGGCGAGGATCTGCCATTCAGCCGCAATCTGCTTCGCAAGGTCGACGAACTGGAACTGTCGGTACGCTCGGCGAACTGCCTGAAGAACGACAACATCGTCTATATCGGCGATCTGGTGCTGAAGACCGAGTACGAGATGCTTCGCACCCCGAATTTCGGACGCAAGTCGCTGAATGAGATCAAGGAAGTGCTGAAGGGCATGAATCTGGAGCTTGGCATGGATATTCCAACCTGGCCGCCGGAGAATGTCGAGGAACTGGCCCGTCGTCTGGACGAACCTTTCTAGAGACCAGCACGGGAATTTTTGCACGCCGGCCAGGGATTGCCTGACGGCACAAGGGAGACAGAGACATGCGTCACCGTTATTCAGGACGTAAGCTTAACCGGACCTCGCAGCACCGCCAGATGCTGTTCCGGAACATGGCCCAGGCGCTGATCAAGCATGAGCAGATCGTGACCACCCTGCCAAAGGCGAAGGAACTTCGTCCGGTGGTTGAGCGTCTGATCACACTTGGCAAGCGCGGCGATCTTCACGCCCGCAGGCTGGCCCATGCCCGGCTTCGCGACGATGCGATGACCCGCAAGCTGTTCGAGGTGCTTGGCCCGCGTTATCAGGAGCGCAATGGTGGTTACACCCGTGTCCTGAAGGCCGGCTTCCGTTATGGTGACTCCGCACCGATGGCGGTGATCGAGCTTGTCGATCGTGACGAGGACGCACGCGGCCAGGATTCCGGTCCGGTACAGAATGCGGATGAGGATATGGTCGAGGAGACCGCGGCCTGATTGCCGCGATCCATATCGTCTCCAGAAAAGGGCTGCCGCTGGCGGCCCTTTTGTTTTTTGGGGATTTCTCTCCTGCGCCATCATGTAAGGTGGTGATTGACGCCAAATCAGATGTCGGCATCAGGGCGACGCCGACCATAGGGAGGATCAGATGCTGACATTGCGACCGAACTGCGAATGCTGTGACCGCGATCTGCCGCCTGAGTCGCAAGAGGCGATGATCTGCAGCTATGAATGCACCTTTTGCCGGACATGTGTCGAGACGGTCCTTGCCAATGTCTGTCCGAATTGCGGCGGCGGGTTCCAGCCACGGCCCATCAGGCCGCGCATGGCGCGCCGCACCGGGGTCAGCCTCGCGCATCAGCCAGCCTCGACCGAGCGGGTGCATTTGCGGCGCGGCATTGAAGATGCACGTGCGTTCGCGGCCGTAGTGACGGACATCCCGCCACAGGACAGATAGCGTGCGAGGCAGGCAGGACGCGGTCATGGGCCGGTTTTCCTTTGCCGAACGGCGTTGAATTGCGTCAGGATAGCGCCATGAGCCAGCTTGAATTTGACAGCCCTGCGACGGCCGACGCGACCACGCCGCTTGCCGAGCTTTTGCGGCCGGCCAGCCTAGACGAGGTGGTGGGGCAGGCCGGTTTGCTCGGGCCAGAGGGCCGGTTGCGGCGCATGCTGGATGGCGGCGAGCTGGCCTCGATTATCTTCTGGGGCCCGCCAGGTACCGGCAAGACCACCATCGCGCGCCTTCTGGCCGCCGAGGCCGGCATGGCCTTCGAGCCGGTGTCGGCGGTGTTCGACGGCGTCGCCGATCTTCGCAAGGTGTTCGCCCGTGCCGCCGAGCGCAAGGCGGCAGGCGAGCGGACATTGCTGTTTGTCGATGAGGTGCACCGCTTCAACAAGGCGCAGCAGGACGGGCTGTTGCCACGCGTCGAGGATGGCACGGTCACGCTGGTCGGCGCGACGACCGAGAACCCGTCATTCGCGTTGAATGGCGCGCTGCTGTCGCGGGCGCAGGTGATGGTGCTGGAACGGCTGTCAACCGAGGCTCTGGAATCATTGCTAAAGCGGGTGGAGTCGCATCGGGGTGCATCCTTGCCGCTTGATGATGAGGCGCGGGCGGCGCTGCTGGCGATGGCGGATGGTGATGGCCGTTATCTGCTGAACATGGCGGCGTCGCTGGTCACGGTGCCGGCGGAACACCGGCTGACCGCGGCCGAACTTGCCGACATCGTGGCCGCGCGCGCGCCGGCCTTCGACCGTGCCGGTGATCAGCACTACAATCTGATGTCGGCGCTTCACAAGACATTGCGCGGCTCGGACGCGGATGCCGCGCTCTATTGGCTGGCGCGGATGCTGGCAGGCGGCGAGGACCCGCATTATATCTGCCGCCGCCTGACCCGGTTCGCCTCCGAGGATATCGGTCTTGCCGAGCCGGAGGCGTTGCCGCGCGCGCTGGCTGCCTGGCAGGCCTATGAAAGGCTTGGCAGTCCGGAGGGCGATCTCGCCATTGCCAGCCTTGTCATCTATCTTGCCACCGCCCCGAAATCGAACGCTGCCTATGTGGCGCTGAAGGCCGCCTCGAAAGCGGCTGCGGCAACCGGGTCGCTGTCACCGCCGGCGCATATCCTGAACGCCCCGACATCGCTGATGAAGGATCTCGGCTATGGCGGTGGCTATGCCTATGACCATGACGACCCTGACGGCTTTGCCGGCCAGAACGGCTTTCCCGACGGTATGGAGCGGCAGCGTTTCTATGCGCCGGTCGAACGCGGCTATGAGCGTGAGGTGGCGCGCCGGCTTGCCTATTGGGACCGTCTTCGGGCCGAAAAGGCGGGGGATGGGTCATGAATGCCGGCATGTTTGTGGCCGTCGCCGCCGGTGGGGCGCTTGGTGCGATGACGCGATATGCGGTGTCACTGGCCGTTGGTGGCGGGATTTTCGGCATTGCCGGCCCGCTGGCGACGCTTGGCGTGAATGTGGTCGGCAGCGCCATCATGGGCGGCTTTGCCGGCCTGGTGGCGGCGGGAGTCATGGTGCCGGAGATGTGGCGGGGCTTTGTTGCCGTCGGCTTTCTCGGCGCGCTGACGACCTTCTCCAGCTTCGCGCTTGATGCCGGCGCGTTGCTGGCGCGCCAGGGGCATGTCAGCGTCATTCTCTATATAGGCCTGTCGGTTGGCCTGTCGCTGATCGCCTTCTTCGCCGTGCAGGCCGCCGTGACCGGCATGCTTGCAAGGGGCGCGGGATGAGCGGTGACACCTCCGCGACATCACCGGACTGGTGGCTTGTCGAGGTGCCTCACTCCGAGGCTGGAAGCCGGCTTGACAGGTTCCTGCGGCGCGCCGTGCCGGGTCTGACGCAGGGACCGATCGAGAAGATGCTGCGCTCCGGACTGATCCGTGTGGACGGGGCCAGAGCCAAACCGGCAGCGCGGCTCGAGGCTGGCCAGATCCTGCGCCTGCCGCCGCATCTTCGTGACAGCGAGCCGCCACGCAAGATCAATCAAACGGCCGCCGCAACGCCGCGGCTTCGCGCCGAGTTCGCCGAGATGATTGTCGCCGAGGGGGACAGTTGGATCGCCATCAACAAGCCGTCCGGGCTCGCCGTTCAGGGTGGCTCGGGAACAACGCGTCACGTTGACGGCATGCTGCAGGCGCTGGCCGGCGATGCGCCCGACAGGATGCGGCTTGTCCACCGGATCGACCGCGACACATCGGGATTGCTGTTGCTGGCACGTGATCGCGCGGCGGCACGCAGCCTGACCGCCGCCTTTGCCGGGCGTGATATGGAAAAGACCTATCTGGCGCTGGTCGCCGGCAAGCCGCCGGCCAGCCTGCGAATCACCGACCGGCTGCAGAAGAAGGGGCGCGCCGGCTTTGAAAGCATGGTGGTCGATCCGGACGGGCAGTCCGCGCACAGCGAAATGCGCCTGCTCGAGGCGGCCGGGCACAGTGTCTCGCTGGTCGCATTGCGTCCGCATACCGGCCGTACGCACCAGCTTCGTGTCCATATGGCGCATGTCGGGCATC
>JAYQDX010000090.1:5508-8966 GCA_038138545.1 Rhodobiaceae bacterium
GGCGCGGCCAGTCCCGGCGGTGCGATTGCCCGCAGGCTGCACCTTCATGCCTGGCGGCTGCGTCTTCCCGAAGGCCGGCAGATCGAGGCGCCGCTACCGGCACATTTTCTGGCCACGCTGGACGCGCTCGGGCTTGCCGTGCCGGCGTCCGACTGGCAGTTTGCCTAAGGATTCTTGTTCTGTCCCGCCCCTCCCGGAGTTGTCTCGCATGACCGCAAGGAAACGTTTCTACAAGACCGTCACGGTGAGTGATGAAGCGGAGGGGCTGGCTGTCAGGCTTGACGGGCGGGTGGTGAGATCGCCCGCCGGGGCCGTTGCGATCCTGCCATCGTCGGCGCTCGCCGATGCGGTGGCCAGCGAGTGGGATGCGCAGGGTGACGAGATCGATGCAGCCAGTATGCCGTTGTTCAGCCTCGCCGTCACCGTTCTCGACCGGGTGACGCCGCAGCGCACCGTGATCATTGACGAGCTTGTCGCCTATGGTGGCAATGATCTGCTGTGTTATCAGGATGCCGACGATCCGGAGCTTGGCACAAGGCAGGCTCAGGGATGGAGTCCCTGGATCGACTGGGCGCGCACCTCGCTCGGTGCGGAACTGGTGGTGGCGGCCGGGGTGATGCCGGTCAGCCAGTCCGCGGACAGCCTTGCCGCGCTGGGCCGGGCGGTGACAGTCCATGATGACTGGGAACTCGGCATGCTGTATCGCGCGACGACGCTTGGCGGCTCGCTGGTGCTGGGACTTGCCATGCTGCGCGATGAAATGGATTCGGGCGCGCTGTTCGAGGCGGCATTTCTCGATGAGCTGTGGCAGGCCGGAAAATGGGGAAGCGACTGGGAGGCCGAGGACCGCCGCGCCGGCATCCGCGCCGAACTCGACCACGCGCATCGGTTTTTGGGGCTTCTTCGTGGCGGCGGCCGGTAATGCTGGCGACAGGACAGATGACCGGCCTGAATGGCGTCGACAAGGCGAATTTGGGCCCGCATGCCGCCGCGCTGCTTGACGAGTTGCGCCGCGCCGCGGCGGCAAATATGCCGCTGGCCGTCATCGTTCTGGCGGCGACGCTTATCGATGTGGTGGCGCATGAAGAGGCCGGTCCGGCCGGTGTCATCGACGGCGTTGATTTCGCCTATGCCGGCAACAAGGCGGCGCTTGGCTGGCTTCGCGGGCGCCGCAACACCATCCTGCATCACGAAGGCCCGGCCGACGGCCTGATGGGCGAGGCGGGGGCCGATGCCTGGCAGTGGCAGGATGCCAACCGCGCTGTCGAGGCGCTTCTCGGCTATCTGGAAGATGTGACAGGCTGACCGTCTGCAGCCGGGAACGCCATGGGGAAGGCGTCGCGCAAGGCACTGTCGAGTGCGGCCATATCGGCCGCGATTCCAAGCTGGTGGAGCGAGGTCACCCCACCGTCGCGAACACCGCAGGGAATGATCGCATCAAAACCTGCAAGGTCCGGGTCGAGATTGATCGCCACCCCGTGCCAGGTGACCCAGCGGCTGATCCGCACGCCGATGGCGGCGATCTTGTCGAGCCGGCCCGGCGCTGTTGGTGAGGGCACCCAGATCCCCG
This sequence comes from Rhodobiaceae bacterium, assembly GCA_038138545.1. Classification (GTDB taxonomy): domain Bacteria; phylum Pseudomonadota; class Alphaproteobacteria; order Puniceispirillales; family Puniceispirillaceae; genus UBA8309. The sequence goes on from JAYQDX010000090.1 coordinate 7,079, forward strand.
GCAGACCCTCGCGCCGCGTGCCGGCCACGCCGAATTTCGTCAGTGCGGTGATGATCCATGCCTCCAGCGCGTGAACATAGGCCCGCACATCCGGACTGCGGCGCTGCAGATCAAGCATCACATAGGCCACGCGCTGGCCGGGGCCGTGCCAGGTCCATTGTCCACCACGGCCGGTTTCATGAACCGGAATGGCGCCCGGATTGACAAGATCCGCCGACCTTGCCGAGGTGCCGCCGGTCAGCACCGGCGCATGTTCGAGCAACCACACTTCCTCATCCGCCGTGCCGGCGCGGATGGCCGCGGCATGAGCCTGCATGGCGGCCAGCGTCTCGGCATAGGGGGCGTGGCCGTCAATCGTGCGGAAGACCGGTGTCATCGTGCGCGCATCAACCCGCCCGGGCTGAGCGGCATATGCCGGTTCACATCCTTGTAGAGAAGATAGCGGAACGGCTCGTCGCCCTTCGCGATACAGGCTTGCGGACAGAAGGCGCGAAGCCACATCATGTCACCCGGGCCGACCTCGACCCAGTCGGTGTTCAGAAGATAGCTGCCATGCCCCTGCAGCACGAACAGCGCATGTTCCATGACATGCGTCTCGGCGAAGGGAATGCGTCCACCCGGCTGGAAGGTCACGATATTCACATGCATGTCATGGCGAAGATCGTCCGGATCGACGAAACGCGAGGTGGCCCACACCCCGTCACAATCGGGCATCGGGGTCGGGGTCACGTCCCGGTCGCTGGTCACAAACGCAGACGGGATGGCGATCCCCTCGACGGCGACATAATGCTTGCGGATCCAGTGGAAGAGGGCCGGTTCACCGCCGCTGTTCCCGACCTGCCAGGCGGTGCCCGGCGGGATATAGGCATAGCCGCCGGCGGTCAGTTCCCGCGCTGTGCCGTCAATGGTCAGCCAGATCGCTCCGCCGGTGACGAACAAAACCGCCTCGGCGGTGGAATCCGGCTCTGGCGCATCGCTGCCACCGCCAGGCGCCACCTCCATCAGGTAATGCGCGAAACTCTCGGAAAAGCCGGTCATCGGGCGGGCCAGCACCCAGGCTCGTGCTGACTTCCAATGCGGCAGGTAGCTGGTGACGATGTCGGTCATCACATCGGCCGGGATCAGCGCCCAGGCCTCGGTGAAGCGGGCGCGGCCTTCGGGCGATGCGGACTGTGGCGGCAGGCCGCCGGGGGCGGGGGGATAGCTGTATTCTGTCATGGAGGCTTTTGACCGGGAGGGTTTTGACGGAGAGGGTTTTGACGGAGAGGGTTTCGACATCGCGGATCACGGTTCCGTTCGGGGCCGGTCTGTTCAGGTCAGCGCCAGCATGAAGAATCACCAGCCACTATAGCATGAAGAAGCCGCATGTCAGCGCGGCATGTCGGATCCCGCCTTGATCCCGGTCAAGGAGATACCCGGCCGAGTGCGTATGGTGTCATCAGGCATAAGCCTGTCTCCATGAAAAGGAAGGAGATGATCCGATGCATGAAAAACACACATCACTGGTGGCGCGCGCCGGATGGGGCAAGGCCATCGGGTTCCTGTTCGGTCTGATCGGCCTGTTGATCCTGGCGTTCTCGTTGCCGGGAACGGGATGGCCGGTCTGGCTCGGGACGTTGTTCTACTTCACGAATCTGGGTCTGCTTGTTGGTGTCCTTAGTGTCGACCTGAAGCATCCTCTGTTCCCGTGGGAAATGAAATGGTGGTTCATCGGCCTGCTTACCGGCGGGTGGGTGGCCTTCACGCTGATGCTGTTCATTGGCGACGCCTATGAAAAGCTTCTCAGCCTGTCCGAAGGCACATGGCGGCATTTTTCCTCGCCGCTGTGGCTGATTGTCGACGGCGCGATCGCCGGGCTGATCATCAGCTGGATTGTCCATCGCCGCGT
>JAYQDX010000091.1:0-6500 GCA_038138545.1 Rhodobiaceae bacterium
GCTGCCAGCCTTCCGATACGCCGATACTCCGTGACCGCCGCTCTACCACCCTTCTGGCATCTTCCCGCTGCGGCCATATGGCTGACTTGGAACTTTTCCAAAACGCCCCATATGAAACACATGAAAAGGACGTGGCAGACCGGCAGGAATTCCGGTGACACAAATCCCGAACGCGCCTTCATCGGGGCGTGCGCTGCGATATGGCTGACCATCATGGGCTGGGCATTGCCAGCCGCCGCGGACCAGACCGACCCGGCCCTGGATCGTCTCTTCACCGAACTTGTGAGGACAGGCAGCGACGCCGAGGCCGAACAGCTGACATCGGAAATCTGGACACGCTGGATCGCGTCCGACGGAGATCCGGATGCCGACAGGTTGATGCAGAGCGGCATGGCGCTGATGAACAGAGGTGTTCTTGACGGCGCCGAGCAGGTTTTCAGCCAGCTTATTCATGAACGTCCGGATTTCGCCGAGGCCTGGAACAAGCGCGCCACCGTGCGGTTTCTGCTTGGTGACGATACCGGTTCGCGCCGTGATATCGCCCGCGTGATCGACCTTGAACCACGGCATTTCGGGGCGCTTAGCGGCCTTGGCATGATCAATTTGCGCAACGGCGATCCGGCAGCGGCGCTGCAGGCATTCGAGGCGGCGTTGCAGGTCAACCCGCATCTTGACCGGGCGGTGGACGTCGCAAGGCAGCTTCGCAAACAACTTCGTGGACAACCTTTATAATCTGATCGGGCATTGTAGCCTGATAGGGCATGGCGAGCGCGCCAATTCAGGACGTGGTCGGCGCTGATTGACAGCTTGCCCCGGTCCCGTAGAGTGAAACTGAAAATCATTCCCAATCTCGCAAGCCGGACGGGCGTCCGGTCATTGACACCGATCTCATGATTCCGCTCCCATGACCCTGATTCTGGAAACCCCGCAAAGCGACATCCATGGCTGTCCGGCCTGCGGTGCCCAATGCGCCGTCCAGAAGGACCTGTTGGCGCGGGCGCGCAACTCCGGCCAGCAGATCCGGATTGCCTGTCATAAATGTGACGAAATCTTCCAGCCACTGAATGACAATTCACCACTGGCGGCAGCGGCAACACCAAGCCGGCCGAATCCAAATCCGAGGATGGGTGTCTGTACCGCGTGTGGCGACAGCCTGTCGGTGCCGCCACTGAAGGCCGGCGAAGCGGTGATGGTGGAATGCCCGCATTGCCGGCATCTGATGCAACCTGACGAGATCGGTCGCGTCGATGCGCTTGCCAACCTGCCGGCACCGCCAGCGCCGCCATCGCAGAGGCAGAGGATTGCCGGCACATTGCTGGCGCTGATGCTGGCCGGCATCCTGATGGCCGGCTTTGCCGCCAGCGCGGTCTTCAGGATCACACCGCCATTGCCAACCCCCTTCGGACTGGCGGTCAGCCCGGCACCGCATTTCGCGGTGATCGGGGCGGATTTCGAGGCCGCGCTTGACGGCGCCAACGGCGCGGTTCTGGTGACTGTCACCCTGGCCAATCTCGGCACCGCCGCCGGCGCGCCCGAGCGCGTGGCCGTCAGCCTTCTCGACAAGACAGGCAAAGCCGTCATGTCACGCCCGATCGCCGTCCGCGAGGCCGCGCTGGCCCCCGGCGAGGAGCGCACGATCACGGCGCGGCTGTCGGTGCCACCGGACGGCATCGAGGATATGTCGGTCACCGTCCTCGCGGTGAAAGATCGCGACTAGCCGCGGTTCGGCACCACCTCATGCCCGGCTTCCTCGGGCTCATCATCGACCATTTCATCAGGAAAGCCCGGCGCGCTGATATCAAGCCCGGTCGCCTCTTCAAGGCGCCGGATGATGTTCGGCGACCATTCACGATCACCATAGCGTGCCGCCCCGTCCTTGAAGATGTCGATCATCAGCGGCGAAATTTCAAGCGGCACCCCGGCGCGATCGGCGAGTTCCTGAAACAGGCTGATATCCTTGATCACCAGATCCATCGTGAAATTGATGTCGCGGCTGCCATTCAGGATGACCTGGCTCTCGGTTTCATGAACGAATGAATTGCCCGAGGAAATGCGGATCGCCTCATAGGTGGTGTTCAGATCAAGTCCTGTCGCCTTGCAGGTCACCAGCGCCTCGCACAGCGTGATCAGATTCGCCGTGGCCAGATAATTCGTCATCACCTTGAGCTTCGACGCCGATCCCAGCGGCCCGGTATGCAGGACCCGCCGCCCCAACACCGTCAGCACCGGCAGCATGCGCTCGAACACCGGCCGGTCACAGCCGGCGAAGATGGCGATATTGCCGGTTGCCGCACGGTGGCAACCGCCAGAGACCGGACAATCGACAGCGGCCGCGCCGGTGGCCGCCACCTTCGCGCCGAGCCGTGTCACCTCGGCCTCGTCGGTGGTGCTCATCTCGGCCCAGATCTTGCCCGGCCCCAATCCGGCAAGGATGCCATCCTCGGCTTCCATGACGGCGGCGCTGGCCGCCGGTGACGGCAAACAGGTGATAATCACGTCGCAGGCCTGTGCCATCGCCTGCGGGCTTTCGCCCCAGACCGCACCGCCATCAAGAAAGGCTTTCGCCGCCTCATGGTCCAGATCGCGAACCGTCAGGTCGATCCCGTTGCGAAGCAGACTGCCAGCCAGCTTGCCGCCGACATTGCCAAGCCCGATAAAGCCGACTTTCACCATCAGACATCCCCCCTGTTTGGCGTTGATAGTTCCGGTGTTGATGCCCGAAAGTTGAACAGGCTTGCGGCGGCAATTGCAATCGCAAATTGATCACAATATGGAGGTCTCTAGAGAACCGTCACCCGGATGGAATTCGTGGTGCCGGCGATGCCGAACGGCATGCCGGCAACGATCACAGCATGCGATCCGGCAGCGGCGATCTCGCGGGCGGTGATTTCCCGGACTCCCTCGGCGATCGCAGCCTCGAAATCCTCGGTAATCGTGCTGGCGGCGGTCTGTGTGCCCCACAGGATGGCCAGTCGGCGCCGCACATCGATGAAGGGCGAGAGAACGAAGAACGGGATCTGCGGACGCTCCCGGGCGATCCGGACAGCCGTGTTGCCAGAGGTTGAAAAGGCGATAATCACCTCGGCACCGACCGTTTCGGCCAGTGACACGGTGGCCAGCGCGACAGCGTGATACAGGCTTGGCTCGGTCGGCAGCTTCGGCGGCGCGGTTTCCGGATGCCCGGCGATATGAAGCTCCGCCGCCGCCACGATCCGCGACATGATCTGCACCGATTCCACCGGAAACGCACCGACAGCGGTCTCGGCCGACAGCATGACGGCGTCCGCCCCGTCAAAGACCGCGCCGGCAACGTCCGATGCTTCGGCGCGGGTCGGGGTCGGGCTGGTGATCATCGATTCCAGCATCTGTGTCGCCACCACCACCGGCTTGCCGACCATCCGGCATTCGGCGATGATCTGCTTCTGCAATCCTGGCACGTCCTCTGGCGGCAGTTCGACGCCGAGATCGCCGCGCGCCACCATGATTCCGTCGGACGCCGCGATAATGTCCGACAGCTCGGCCAGCGCAGCCGGTTTCTCGATCTTCGCCATCAATGCCGCACGGCCGTCAATCCGTGCCTTGACGTCCAGAATGTCGCTGGCGCGCTGGACAAAGGACAGCGCCACCCAGTCAACACCATGCGCAAGCGCGAAGGCGAGGTCGTCATGATCCTTGTCAGTCAATGGCGGGCTGCCGATCACCATGTCCGGCAGATTGACACCCTTGCGGCTGCTCAGCGGGCCGCCAACCTCGACGACCGTGGTAAAGCTGTCATTGTCGATGGCGGTGACCCGCAGGACGAGTTTGCCATCATCGATCAACAGTCTGGCACCCGGTGTCAGCGCGGCAAAAATCTCCGGATGCGGGAGCCCGACACGACCGGCGTCCCCGGTCGCCATCGATTTGTCAAAGACGAAACTGTCCCCGACCGCCAGCACCACCCCCTCGGCCACCTCGCCGATGCGGTGCTTCGGCCCCTGGAGATCGGCCAGAATACAGCTCGGGCGGCCGGTTGCCTCTTCCAGATCGCGGATCGCACGGATCCGCGCGGCATGTTCGTCCTGTGTGCCGTGCGAGAAATTCAACCGGAAGACATTCACCCCGGCCTCGGCCAGCGCCTGCAACATGTCGGGTGTGCCACTCTTCGTCCCGATGGTGGCGACAATCTTGGTAGCACGCTGAATGGCGGAGGGCGACATCGGCACGGTTCCTGTCAAACGCGGATCTGAAAAAAGATGGGCACGAGCCTCCCCGGCCCGCCAACGCCGCGAGTCTAGGCGGTAGCACTTGAAATGCAAGCTTAACGCGCGCCAGAATGGCGTGATTTCTGTCCGTGCCGGAAAATCAACGACATTGCCGCAACCAGACCGGTCTTTTTACCTGCGATGATCCCCGCCCTTGAACTTCTCGGCATGGCGTTCCTGCTGGGCTTTATCTTCAACGCCACCCCCGGTGCCGTGTTCGCGGAAACCATCCGGCACGGGCTGACCGGCGGTTATCGCGCCGCGCTGTCGGTGCAATTCGGCTCGCTTGTCGGTGACGCGGCCTGGGCTGTGCTTGGCCTTGCCGGCATAGGTCTGCTGCTGCAGGCAGAATCGCTGAAGATACCGGTCGGCATTGCCGGTGCCGCTTATCTTGCCTGGCTGGCCTGGGACAGCTGGCAGGCCAGCCGGGGCGAGGCCGAGGTCGCGGCGCCGAACCGGCGCGCCAGCGCCATGCGCTCCGGTGTTGTGCTGTCACTGTCGAACCCGCAGAATGTCGCCTACTGGGCGGCGCTTGGCAGCGCGTTCGGCGCGCTGGGAATCAGCAATCCGGACCACATCGACTACACCCTCTTCTTCCTTGGATTCATGGGCTCATCGCTTGTCTGGTGTTTCGTCTGCGCCGGCCTGATCAGTCGCCTGTTTGGCGGTCGCGGTGGGCTCTGGCGGATCTGGACCTACCGCATCTGCGCCATCGCCTTTGCCTGGCTGGCCTTCGGAACAGCACGCGAGGTGATCAGGCTGCTGCCGCCGGCCGGGTAGATCCCCGCACCGGCCCCCGGCGGCTCAGTCCCCGGCGGCTCAGTCCCCGGCGGATCAGTCCTCGGCGCGGGTTGTCCAGTATTCCTCGCCATAATCATGGAACAGCTCTTCGCCGGCCTTGATGTCGTGGCTGGCATAGAAACGCAGAAACCGGTTGTCGGTCTCGTCGACCTCCCATTTCGCATTGCCCGGCGTGGCATGGTTGTAGAGCATGCCGCATCCCATCACGACGAGATAGTCGTTCGGATCGTCGGGGCTGGTAAACAGATAATCGTTCAGCCGGTTGGCATCCTGCAGGTCATCATCATCGATGACGATATAGGGACAGCGCTCAAGCGTCTCGCCGGCGGCGACATCCTGCAGGGCAAAGACTCCAAGCCCGTGTATCGGCGACTCCCTGACCGTGATCTTCATGATATCCCCGAGCGTTCCTGCTGTGAGCGAATGCGGCAAGATGTACTGAATTGCCAGCGTCCTGTCAGCCGCTTTGTGACGGCAATGGCATCGCATCGGGGCGGCGGCGCTCGCGCATGGCGGTGATCATGCCGGCGGCCGCAATCATGACCATCCCCAGGATCGCCAGCGGCGTCGGCCAGCTGTCGAACAACACCCGGCCCCAGATGGCGATCAGCAGCAGATAGGTGAAATCAAGCGGTGCCAGCAGCGAGCTGTCAGCCGTCTGGTAGGCGCGGCTGAGAAACAGGTTCCCGAACAGATTCAGCACCGCCAATATGGCGAGGAATCCAAGCAGGATCGTGGTGATCTCGGGCCAGCCGACAAGGATAAAGGGCATCGCCGCGCGCCATGCCGGATCGACGGGAAGCCAACTTGCCGCGACGGCGCCGACCATGCCGGTCACAATGAATAACAGATTCACCATACAGGCCAGCGCCAGCGGGCTTTCATTCCGGCAATAGCGCCGCAGCACCAGAATATTGCAGGCATAGAAGAACCCGGCCAGTACCGGCACGGCCTGCAACGGTGTGAAGGCATCGGCAAACGGGTTCAGCACCAGCAGGCATCCGGCCGCGCCAAGAAGCAGCGCACCGATCCGCCAGCGGCCGATACGCTCACCAAGCACCGGCCCGGCCAGCAGGGTGACGAACAGCGGATAGGTATAGAGGCCGGTGGCCATCTGCGTCACGGTGATCTGCTGGGCGGCACCGAAGAAAAACCCCATGCACAGAGCCAGCAGGACACCGCGCAGGATCGCCGGACGCAGCCGGCGCGGCCACAGCAACCCGATGCCGCCAGTGAACATCGCAAGCCCGGCAAGCATCACCAGATTGAAGAAGGAGCGGATGATCTGAACCTGCCAGAAGCTGGTTTGCGGGGCGACAAGCTTCACCAGCGAATCCTGAAGCGACAGGATGCTGACCCCGACCAGCAGCAGCGCCAGCGCCAGCATCGGCCGGTCACCCTGTGGCTGCTCAAAAATCGACAGTCTCATGCGCCACCACCATTCCCGGGCACTTC
>JAYQDX010000091.1:6600-8854 GCA_038138545.1 Rhodobiaceae bacterium
TGTGGCTGCTCAAAAATCGACAGTCTCATGCGCCACCACCATTCCCGGGCACTTCACCGGTGCCAGCCTACAGCCGCGCGGCGCGGCGTGCGACAAAATTATGAGCTCGGATTGTGGGTCCGGCATCGGCTGGCCTGCGGGCCGGATGCAGACAATTGACACCTGCGGTTTTATGGCAAAGAGTTTGGCATTACCGGCTGCCAAGGATCATCGTTTCATGACCGCCAGTCCCATCAACGCCAATCTGCCGGCATCACTCGCCGACGCGCTTGCCGCCACGATCACGCCAACCACCACCGATGCCGCGATGATCGACCGGCTGCTGGGTGATTTGCGGAATCTGTCATGCCAACCGGCACCGCCACAGTCGCGCGACCGGCCTTCTGGCGATCCACCGGCCAGTATATCACGCTATCTGCCATCGCTTGCCGCCGCCATGCCATCAACGCCGGCCACCACCGCGATACGGCCCCTGATTGACCGGGTCGACTGGTATCAGATTTTCGACAGCGGTGATATTCCCGGCAATCTGGCAACCGGCCTTGTCGCAGGCCAGATCATCGGCGGGCGCGGGCTTCTGACAAGTGGCGATCTGTATCTGGGGCTGTTCCTTCTCGCCCCGCAGGTAACCTATCCGCTGCATCAGCATGCGTCACTGGAGATCTACTGCGTCCTGTCCGGCGCGGTGTCGATTCGCCATGGGCGGGCAAAGCCGGCGCAACGCATTGAGGCCGGCGGCCATTCGGTGACGCCGCCACATCAGGTTCATGAATTGCGAACCGGTGAAGAGGCCTGCCTGATCGCCTATATCTGGACCGGCGATTTGACCGGTGAGAACTGGTGGTGGGAAGAACAGCCGGACGGCAACTGGGATCGGGTTTGCTGGCAAAGACAGGTCGATTCCAGCTGGAAATTAACGCATCGCGAGCCGCTTTCCGCGGCTGAAATCGCCCGTTCCGGTGACCAATGACAGCTGTCATGCCATGACCTGACGGACGGCCTGCCACCGGTTTAACCGGTCCGGGAAGGTCCGATACAGAACAAAGAGTCGGTTTTTTTACACATGAATCGGCCAGTCCGGTTGAACCCCGGAAAAAATACATGTTACGCTTTTGGCTCCAAACACAAAAGACATAGGGGGGATTTATGTCTGAAAAGCGCAACGACCCCGTGCTCGAGACGCTGAGTCCAGCTGACCGCGCACATTTTCTGAACCTGGTCAAGAAAGGCATCAGCCGCCGCGACTTCATGCATTATATGATGGCTGCCGGCGCCACTGCCGCCGCCTCCGGCACGTTGTTCACCGGCGTTTCCGACGTCTGGGCCAATACGCCAAAGCGTGGCGGGCGCGTCGTCTTCGCCGGCGACCAGCATGGACCGAACGACACGCTCGATCCGGCCCTGTTCACCTCGGCGGTCGATTATTTCCGCGGCCGGATGTATTACGGCTCGCTGACACGGTTGACCCAGAATCTTGGCTATGAGCCCGAGCTTGCCGAAGAGGTGCTGTCGAATGACAGCGCCACCGAATGGACCTTCAAGATCCGCAAGGGTGTTGAATTCCATGATGGCAAGACACTGACCGCCGACGACGTCATCTATACGATGAACCGTCATATGGGCAAGGACTCCATCTCCAACGCCTCGTCGCTTGTCGCCATGGTCAAGGAATGGAAAAAGGTCAATGACTATGAGGTGAAGGCAATCCTGTCGTCGCCGAATGCCGACCTTCCGATCGCCCTCGGCACGTTCCACTTCAAGATCCTGCAGGACGGCACCGAGGACTTCTCGACAGCTGTAGGCACCGGCCCCTACAAGGTCAAGGAGTTCAAGCCCGGTGTGCGCACCGTCGGCGAGCGCTTCGGCAATTACTGGGGTGAAGGCGGCTATCTGGACGAGATCGAGCATTTCGGCATCGGTGACCCGGTCGCGCGTCTGAACGCGTTCCTCGCCGGTGACGTCGACGCCATGGTGAACCTGCCGCCAAAGGCCATTGCACAGGTTGAATCGGCACCCGGCAAGGATGTCTGGTCGCTGAACTCGGCAGCCTATATCAACATCGCCTGCCGCAAGGACATGGAGATGTCGGGCAATCATGACCTGATCATGGCCATGAAGTATCTGATGGACCGCCAGCGCCTTGTGAAAGGTGTCTATAAGGGCCAGGCATCGCTTGGCAATGACCATCCGATCGGACCAGCCTATTTCGACCACAGCCCGGACATCCCGCAGCGGATGATGGATCCGGACAAGG
>JAYQDX010000092.1:0-8639 GCA_038138545.1 Rhodobiaceae bacterium
AACGGGTTCTTGCCGCTGACATTATCCGTTTCCAGATCGTCCTTGCCGCTGTTCATGCCGAAGAAGATCACGCGGTTCTGCGCCGCGGTCACGACTTTCAGGCCGCTCTGCGAACCGACGCGGCCAAGGTCCTGAACCGGCACGTCCTGGATGAAATCGACCTCACCCGACAACAGGGCCGCCACGCGGGTGGCCGCAGACTGGATCGGCGTGTAGATGATCTCGCTGACAGCCAGCGGGAAGGTCCCCTTGCCCCAGTAATTCGGATTCGCCTTCAGCACCGTCTTCTGGTCGGGAACCCGGCTTTCCAGCATGAAAGCGCCGGTGCCGTTGGTGTTCTGCGCGGCAAAGGTGGTCTCGCCAGCGGCGATATCCTGCGGCGCGCTGGCGCCATTCGCCTCGGTCCAGCCGGCATCCATCATGAACAGGTTGGTCAGGTTGTTGATCAGCAGCGGGTTCGGCCCGTTCGTTTCCATATCGATGGTATGGTCGTCGACCTTGCGGACTTCCTTGACGCTTGTCAGCAGCTCCTTCATCGCCGAGGTCGGCATCATCGCGCGGTTGAAGCTGTAGACAGCGTCATCGGCGGTGAAATCGGCCCCGTCATGGAAGGTCACACCCTTGCGAAGCGTGAAGCGCCAGACATTCGGATTGTCGGCAAGCGCCTTCCAGCTGGTCGCCAGCGCCGGCGTGATCTGGCCAGCCATGTCACGATGCAGAAGCGGCTCGTAAATCTGGTGGGCCAGCGTGTGGGTCGGGCCCTCATTCTGCGCGTGCGGGTCCAGCGTCAGCGAGTCGCCGGAGCGCGCCCAACGCAGCGTTTCCGCGGACGCCGCCGTCGCGGCGGCGGCAAGGGTCAGCGCCACCGCGCCGATGCCAAGCCTGATTGTGAGGTTCTTCATTCTGTCTCTCCCTGAAAGTATTTCTTGACTCGTTTCAGAGGGCGAGAATGAACCCTGTTGCGTCCATTGGGCAAGTAATTTCGCGTGTTTTTCGAGGTCAGTACTGTCGCGCCCGGTCCGGCTGTCTGGCGGCGAGGACATCGCGCCGCCGCCGCTGCAGCAACAGGACAAGACCAAGCAGCAGCGCGGCGGGAAGATAGGCCCATTCGCGGGCCGGCCGACCGGTGATCTCGACAAGCACCATATCCAGCGTTACCGGATCATCGGCATAGAAGTCGAACCCCTGCAATTCCTGGAACAGCGGGGTGCCGGGGAACGGTTCCCCGACAACGGCCCTGCCACCTTCCAGCGTCATCACCACCCCGGCATCGGCAAGACCGGCAAGCGCGTCATCCGTTGGCGGCACGTGAATGATGGTGTTGCGCGTCACCATGCGGCCGGCATCATCGAAATCGGGCCCGACAAAGCGAACGCGAAGATCGCGCGGCGTGGTCGCTCCGCCACCGGCCCCGAGAATCTCCACAATCTCGGCACCGGGACGCATATCGAAGGGTGGCACCCACCGGTCGAGCCAGAAATCCGGCCGGAACATGGTGAAGGCGACGAGAAGCAGGATCAGCGTTTCCCATACCCTGTTGCGGATCAGCATGAAACGCTGCGTTGCCGAACAGAAGGCCAGCATGCCGATGGTGGTCACCACCACCGCCACCAGCCCGTCGACAAACCCCACATCGATCAACAGGATGTCGGTGTTGAAGATGAACATGAAGGGCAGCACCGCGGTGCGGATGTCATAGCTGAAGCCCTGAATGCCGGTGCGGATGGGATCGCCGCGCGAAATCGCCGCTGCGGCGAAGGCCGCAAGGCCGACCGGCGGCGTGTCATCGGCCAGAATGCCGAAATAGAAGACAAAGAGATGCACCGCCACAAGCGGCACGATCAGCCCGTTCTGCGCCCCGACCATGACGATCACCGGTGCCATCAGCGAGGACACGACGATATAGTTCGCCGTCGTCGGCAGCCCCATGCCAAGGACCAGGCTCATCACCGCAACAAGCAACAGCATGATGACAAGGTTGCCGGCCGACACCGTCTCGACAAAGCTGCCGATGAACTGGTGCGCGCCGGTCAGCGAGACCGTGCCGATGATGATGCCGGCGATCGCCGTCGCGATGGCGATGCTGATCATGTTGCGGGCACCGTTTTCAAGGCCGCGAAGCAGGTCCCGCCACCCGTCACGCCAGTGCCCGCCACCGACAGGCTGGCCGCGGAACAGGGCTTTCAGAGGATGCTGCGTCACCAGCACGAACATCATCGCAAGGCAGGCCCAATAGGCCGACAGGCCGGGTGACAGGCGGCTGACAAGAACACACCACAGAAGCACCAGGATCGGCAGCACGAAATGATAGCCGGTGACCGCCACATCGCCGACCCGCGGCAGCATCTTCATTTCCTCGGCGCTGAGCCCTTCACCAAGATCGGGACGGCGCGCCGCCAGCCAGACCAGCGGCAGATAGATGGCCAGCAACAACGCCACCACCAATGGCAGCGAGAAGGAAGGCGCATGATCACCCACCAGCGAGACCAGAAGATGGAACAGCGCGGCGATACCCGCCAGCGCGGCAAACCCGAGAAGAAAACCGGTGACGCGGCGGAGCAGCCCCTTGGTCGGCGCCTGGCGCGGCAGGCCGGTCAGGCCAAGCTTCGTCACCTCGATATGAACGATGTAGAACAGCGCGACATAGGAGACCAGCGCCGGCAGCGCCGCATGCCTGATCAGCTCGAAATAGCTGATGCCGGTGAACTCGGCGATGAGGAAGGCGGCCGCGCCCATCACCGGCGGCGTCAGCTGTCCGTTTGTCGAGGACGCCACCTCGACCGCGCCGGCCTTCTCGGCGCTGAGGCCGGTTTTCTTCATCAGCGGGATGGTGAAGGTGCCGGTGGTCACGACATTGGCGATCGATGACCCGGAATAGATCCCCGACAGGCCAGAGGCGACAACCGCCGCCTTCGCCGGGCCGCCGCGAAGATGTCCCAGCGCGGCGAAGGACAGCTTGATGAAGTAGTTGCCGGCGCCGGCGCTCTCCAGAAGCGCCCCGAACAGCACGAACAGGAAGATCATCGAGGCCGAGACGCCGAGCGCCACCCCGAAGACCCCCTCGGTCTGCATCCAGAAATGCCAGGTGGCCTTGTTCAGCGACGCCCCTTTCCAGCGCATCGCGTCGGGGAAGACATCGAGATGCCCGAACATCACATAGATGATGAAGACCATCGCGACAACCAGCAGCGGCAGGCCAAGCGCCCGATAGACAGCCGCCATCACGCAGAGCATGCCGGCGATGGAGAAGAACAGATCATACCGGTTCGGCAGGCCGGCCCGGTTGGCGATGTCCAGCTTGAAGATGAACAGATAGAGGCAGGCTGCGACACCGATGGCCGCAAGCCCCCAGCCGACGACCCTGTCCAGAAGCGGATGCACCGAGCGGACGGCAGGATAGAGCGACAGCGCCAGACCAAGCCCGAAGGCAAGATGGATCTGCCGCGCCTCCTGATTGTTGAAGACCAGCTTCAGGCCGGTCACCTCGCTCAGATAGAACGGGAAGTCGGACGCCACCCACAGCTGGAACAGCGACCAGAAAATGCAGACAAACGCCGCCAGCCGGCCGGCGCGCCGTGCGCCGCCCTCGAAATCCTCGGCGGAGATGCCGGCGCTGTCAGCCGGTCCGGTGCTGCTCATCGTCAAGACGTTCCGGGGTTCCGGTCACTGGACGCAGGACGCGCAGCCCGAAGGCTGCACGTCAGAAGCGATGCTACATCCAGCCACGCTCCTTGTAGTATTTCGCCGCCCCGGGATGAAGCGGCGCCGACAGCCCGTCGGAGATCATCTCCTCTTCCTTCAGGTTGCGGAAGGCCGGGTGCAGTTTCTTGAAGTCGGCGAAATTGTCGAACACCGCCTTGACCACGGTATAGACAACCTTCTCCGGCACATCGGCCGAGGTGATGACCGTCGCACCGACACCAAAAGTGCTGGTGTCATTCGGCGATCCGGCATACATGCCGCCCGGCACGGTGGCGACGCGGTAGAAGGAATTGTCCGCGACAAGCCGGTCGATCGGCGCTCCGGTGACCGAGACCAGCTCGACATCACAGCTTGTGGCGGCTTCTGTCACCGCGGCGGCCGGGTGACCGACGGTGTAGATCATCGCATCGATCTTGCCATCGCAGAGCGCCTGCGCCATTTCAGACCCCTTCAGCTCGGCGGCGAGCGAGAAGTCGCCCATCGTCATGCCGAAGGCGTCCATGACGACTTCCATGGTCGCGCGTTGGCCGGACCCGGGGTTGCCGACATTGACCTTCTTGCCCTTCAGATCCGCGAAGGATGTGACGCCGGACCCCTTGCGCGCGATCAGCGTGAACGGCTCGGGATGCACGGAAAAGACCGCACGAAGGTCCTCGAACTTGCCCTTGTCGGCGAATTTCGAGGTGCCGCGATGGGCATGATACTGCCAGTCGGACTGGGCAACACCGAATTCCAGCTCGCCGGCGCGAACGGTGTTGATGTTGTAGACCGAGCCACCGGTGGACTCCGCCGAACAGCGGATGCCGTGCGACTTGCGGTCCTTGTTGACAAGACGGCAGATCGCGCCGCCGGTCGGGTAGTAAACCCCGGTGACCCCGCCGGTGCCAATCGACACGAATTGCTCGGCGAAGGCCTGCGCGGCGCCAAAGGCCACCATAGAGGCAACGGCTCCGCCATGGATGATATGTTTGAGTTGCATAGCTCTCTCCTCCCCTCTTTCGAGGTGATTTCAGATTGTGAAGTCATGGAAAAAGCACACGGGCCGATCGATGATCGGTGCATAACCGTGCCAGTATGAACCCATGTCGGCCGGCAATCAAGCAAAGCCCCGGGCCAAGTGCCGGTGACGCCGGCAAGCTGACCCGTCGGGACATGCCCTGTGGTGCCTTCTCGATTTTGGCTATTGAAGCGAGGGCAACGATTTGCGTAAATTGCCGCACAAGGGAGGGTACAAATGAAACTTCATAATCTGTTTATCATCTTCATGTCGATGTTCGGTCTGATCGGATCTGCCAACGCGGACACGAGGATCACCTACAAATCAGCCAAATCGACATCATCCTATTACCAGATGGCGGTCGAGATTGCCGAGGCGATGAAGACCGGCTCCTCCGGCGACATCATCGTCACCGTCGAGGAAAGCCAGGGATCCGTGCAGAACGTCATGGAGGTTATCGGCCGCACGAACAATTATGTCTTCACCACCCCGCCGGTGCTGATCAAGCTGGCACGGGGCGGCAAGGCCATGTTCAAGGACAAGGGCAACCCGCGGTTTGACGAAATCCGGGCGCTGTTCCCGATCCCGTCGCTGACGATGCATTTTGTCATGTCACAAAGCTCCGGCGTCACCGATTTCGCCGGCATGGAAGGCAAGACGATTCTTCTTGGCAAGGGGTCCTTCGGCGCCAGGGAAGGCGCGAAATATCTCAAGCTGTTCGGCCTTGAGGGCAAGGTCACACTTGCCGAGGTGGAACTCTCCAACGCGGTGCCGGCGCTGAAGAACGGACAGATCGACGGGTTCGTGACCGCCGGGTCCTATCCGGCACCGAACGTGATCGAGGCCGCCGCCTCGGCCGGCGCCACCGTGATCTCGCTGAATGACGAGCAGGTCACGGCATCGAAGCGCACGCGCCTTGTCATCCCCGCCGGCACCTATGCCGGCCAGGCCAGCGACATTGTGACAACCTCGCTGCCGGTTGTGGCCTTCACCACCACCGACATGGATGACGAGACCGCCTACCAGCTGACGAAGACCTACTGGGAAAACAAGGGCGCGCTCGGTGCCGCGGCGAAATGGTGGGATGGCGTGTCGCTCGACATGCTGGACAATATCCTCACCGACATCCATCCCGGGGCAAAGCGCTACTATACAGAAGCGGGGGCAAGCCTCGCCGCGCATCACTAAGGCAGACGGGGCGGCCCCGTGCCGCCCCCTCTTTCATTCCGTTTCATGCCCGCTTCATGACAGACATCAACCACCGCCCGATCTGGGTCGGTCTCGGCATTGCCTCGATCGGCTTTCATATCTGGCTGATCTTCTCGGGACTTGTGCCGAGCCTGGTGTCGCGCCCGCTGCATATGGCGCTGGCGCTTCCCTGGGTGTTCATCTTCACTGCCAACGGGGCCTGGCAGCGCCGGATCGGCTTGCTGCTGACCGCGGCTGGCGCCCTGTTCTGCGGCTATATCGCGGTCAATGAATCATCGTTGTCCGACCAGTACGGCTTCATCACCGGCGGCTGGCAGATCGCCGTCGGGATCGGGCTGATCATGCTGACGCTTGAAATGGCGCGCCGCGCCGTCAGCTGGCCCTTGCCGCTGATCACCCTGCTGTTTCTGTTCTACGGCCTGTTCGGTAGCCACATTCCCGGTGAATTCGGGCATCCCGGCCTGCCTTTCAACAGTTTCCTCGGCACGCTGATCATCACCGAGGGCGGTTTGTGGGGCAAGCTGACAGGCGTGTCGGTCTCGGTCGTTGCCGTCTTCGTGATTTTCGGCGCGGTGCTGAACGCCGGCGAGGCCGGTCAGGGATTCATGAACATCGCCATCGCCGCGGCCGGCCGGCTGAAAGGCGGGGCCGCCAAGGTGTCGGTTCTGTCATCAGCCCTGTTCGGCTCGATCTCCGGTTCGGCGTCGGCGAATGTCGCCTCCACCGGCATGGTCACGCTGCCATCGATGCGGCGCCTTGGTTATCCGAAACGGATCGCCGCCGCGGTCGAGGCGGTGGCCTCCACCGGCGGGCAGATCATGCCGCCACTGATGGGGGCCGGCGCGTTCGTCATGGTCGAACTGACCGGCATTCCCTACACGCAGATCATTCTTGCCGCGGCGTTGCCGGCCATCCTGTATTTCGCGACGGTCTGGATCGGGGTGAACGGCTATGCCGACCGGCATGGTCTGAAACCCTATCGTGAGGACATGCGGCCGGCATTACGGACCGTCATTGTCACCTCGCTGTTCTTCGCCGGGCCGTTCGCCGCGCTGCTGATCGTGATGTTCAGCGGTTACACACCGCAATTCGCGGCCGCCTGCGCGATCATTCTTGCCACGCTGCTGTTGCTGACAGGTGCGGATCTGAAATTCGATGCGGGCCGGTCGCGGGATCGGCTGGTGATGGCGGCGATCACCGCCGGCCGGCAGATTGCGATGATTGCCTCGATCATCCTGTGCGCCTCGATCATTGTCGGCATTCTGGGCATGACCGGGCTTGGTGTGAAGATCACCTCCGGCATCCTTGCCTTCTCCGGCGACAATCTGTGGCTGGCGCTGGCGCTGACGGCACTTGCCTGCATCATCCTCGGCATGGAGGTGCCGACAACGGCGGCCTATGTGATCTGCGTGTCGGTCGCCGGGCCGGCGCTGATCGATATGGGGGTCGCGCCGCTTCTGGTGCATCTGTTCATCTTCTGGTACGCGCTGCTGTCAACAATCACGCCGCCGGTCTGCGGCGGTGTCTTCATCGCCGCCAGCATGGTCGAGGAGAACTGGTTGCGGGTGGCCGGCAGCGCGATGTCGCTTGGTCTCGGCCTGTATGTGATCCCGCTTGCCATCATCCGGCACCCCGAACTGACCGACCTTGCCGCCGCGCCGATGACGGCGATCCTGACGGCGCTGCAGATCGGCATCGGGCTGGCGCTTCTGGGGCGCGGGCTGATCGCGCCGCATGGCGCCGCGCTTCGCGCCGGGTTCGGGGCGGCCGGTCTGGCGGTGATCTTCCTGCGGTTTACCGGGTGAGGCGCGCCGATGTTCATTGAAGTGATCGACCTGACACTCCTCTTCGGCACCATGGTGGCGCTGGCGGCCGCTGCGATGACCGCCTATGTCGGCTTTGGCGGGGCGCTTGTCATGGTGCCGCTTTTCACGTTTCTGATCGGCCCTGTACAGGCCGTGGCATTGACCGCCATCTGCAGTTCGGTCGCGCTTGTACCGGTGTTGCCGGGCCTGTTCAAAACCGTGAAATGGTCAGAGGTGGTGCCAGTCTTCATCGGGCTTGTCGTGTCGGCGTCGATAGCTTCGCATTTCCTGGTGGTCGCGGATGTCGGGACAATTCGGCTTGGCATGGGAATCTTCATCCTGCTGTCCGCCACAGTGCTGATCCTTGATGTCCGATATTCCGGCCCGCGTGGCCACCTGCCAAGCCTTGCTGTCGGCACTTTGACTGGCGGCATCATGGGCGGATTCGGCGTGCCGGCGGGCCCGGTGATGGTTGTCTATTATCTTGCCGCGAGCGAACCGCCCACCGTCCAGCGCGCCAACATCATGTTAAGCGTCTGGCTGCTGGTGATGGTCGTGTTTGGCAATCTGCTGGCTCGCGACGCCATTGAGACAACGACATATCTGCGGTCCGCCTTCATTGTGCCGGCATCCATTCTCGGCGCCATGCTTGGCAAATATCTGTTCCGGCGCGCACCAGTCACCTGGTTCAAGCAGTGCGCGCATTGGCTGCTGGTCGCCATCGGCGTGTCATTGCTGGTGGCGACGATTACCTGACATCATTCCGGCCACCACCATCCGGGTCGCCGATCTGGTGCGCGCGCGGGCAAAGAAAATGCCCTGCGGTCGCAATAACCGCAGGGCATCTTTTCATCTTTATATTCCGCTCTGGTCAGGTGGCAGGGGCGATAGGACTCGAACCTACAACCCCCGGTTTTGGAGACCGG
>JAYQDX010000093.1:0-3225 GCA_038138545.1 Rhodobiaceae bacterium
AGAACAGCTCATTGCCGACCTCGACATCGAAGACCGGGAAATATTCCGCGATCGGGCAGTTCATGTTGGCCATCGTCAGATGGTAATTATGCATCTGGCCAGCATGCGGGATGACCGGAATCTGATGCGCCTCGGCCACCGCATTGATCTTCTGCGCCGCCGTGATGCCACCAACCCGGTTGGTGTCATATTGCAGCACCGACACCGCCTTTTCCTGAAGCAGCTGCGCGCAACCAAGAAGCGAATATTCATGCTCGCCACCGGAAATCGGGATCGGCCCGCGGTTCAGTTCGGCATAGCCCCTGAGATCATCGGCGATCACCGGCTCCTCGAGCCAGCGCGGTTCGAACTTCTCGAGCTTCGGGATCATCCGGCGCGTATAGTCGAGGTTCCAACCCATATAGGCCTCAAGCATGATGTCGCGGTCCCATCCGATGACCTCGCGCACCGCCTCGACACGCTTGATGTTCTCGCGCATGCCGGCCATGCCGTCGCGCGGGCCATAGCCGAAGCGCGTCTTGAACCCGGTATAGCCGTTCTTCATTGCCTCTTCCGCCTCGGCCTGCATCGCCTCGACCGGGCCGGCATAGAGTTTCGAGTAGTAGCAGGGGATGCGCTCCTTGGTGCGCCCGCCAAGAAGCTTGAAGACAGGCTTGCCAGCAAGCTTGCCCATCAGATCCCAGATACCGATGTCAATCGCCGAGATCGCCACCATGCCGACTCCCTTGCGCCCCCACGCATGGGTGCGGCGATACATCTTCTCCCACAGATAGGCATAGTCGAAAGGATCCTGGCCAATGACCATCGGCGCGTAGAATTCATCGATGGCGCGCTTTACCAGCGAGGGCGCCAGCGCCGCGTTGCCGATTCCCACGGTGCCGTCACTGGCCTCGACCTCGCAGGTCAGCCACTGGTGAAAACGAAAGGACTGCATGGCGTCACCGCGGTCACCCAGAATGTCCGAGGCGTTGGTGCAGAAATTCCCCTGCGGCGGCACGGTCGGCCCGTTCCAGTTCCACACCCGCGCGCGAATTGACTTGATGGTAATCATCTGACGTCCCCCGGTTTATGCCACGCGCCGTACCCTGCGCCGTCTCTTTCAGTATTTGGTATACCAGTTTCTGGGGCCGGGGGACAAGACCGTGCGCAGTCTACCGGCAAGGCCAGGGGATCTGGCTGGCAGGATCGGCCGGGTAATGCAAATGATTGTGGTGGGCAGCCGTGGCGGGCCTCATTTCCGGCATCATCTCTGGCATCATTCCAGTTATGAAATTTTCTTCATTCACAGCTATCCGAACGACGTCACAAAAGCAACGTTGTGATGTTAATAAAGATGTATGTATATGAAAATATGATCAAAAACTAAATTAGTTTATTTGGTAACTCTTATGTGATCAGTCGTTAACGTTTTGTTTACTACTTAGACTGCATCTTCGGTTCATCACCTTTTGCTAATGGAGTTGAACCGTGAACAGAAACACCGGAATTTCCACCTTTATCGTCGGCGCGGCCAGTCTGGCCCTTGCCAGCGGCACGCTGACCACGAGCGCCCTTGCCAACGCTCCTGACCGGTCGGAGCCCGCTTTCATGAGTGAACCGGTAGCTCTCGATGAAAGCCTTGGCATTGGCACCATCTTCTCTGATATGGCGCCGGCGACCGTCAGCAAGCTCAACGTCGATACCGGCCATGTCATGCTGCGTCCCGCCGGCCAGGCGGCGACTCCCGGCACGCTGACCCGTCGGCCCGTCACCGGGCTGGCCCGCGTCCACGATCCGCGCATCGGCAACAATGCCGAACGGAGCTGACCCGGACAGCGCCCCTCCATCGCCGTCCGCCGCGCCGCCCGGCATTCCTCCCTCTGCCGGGCGGCGCCTTCTTTCCTCACTCCGAACCACGGCAGACGGGCAGTGCCACAGGGCGCTGCCCGTTTTGCATGCGTCGTACTGACAGGGAAATGGTGATCCCGGCAGGACTCGAACCTGCTACCTACAGATTAGGAATCTGTCGCTCTATCCTGATGAGCTACGGGACCACGCGCTATCTGTATGCCGGATTTTACCGTCGATTTCCAGACATCGTATGCGGCAGGCAGACAACGCGCGCAGGGGCGATAGCCAGACCGCTCGGCCTCTGACCGGCTGGTGAAGAACATCCTGTTCGCGCGCGCCAGCCGCCGCCCGGCCCGGCAGTCAAGCCGCCCGAAGATCTTCAGCCGCCGATTGCCGGCAAAGGTCAGCCTCCCGTCCCGGATCATCCGGTGAAGCGCCGCCCCGTCGATATGATCATGCCGGATCATGCCGATGTCCCAGCCGTGTCGCAGGCACTGGCCATCCTGTCACATTGTGCCGATTCCCAGCCAATGATGGCCTGTTTACGGCTCGGCCCCCACATATAGCCGCCGGTCGCACCATTCTGCCGGATCACCCGGTGGCACGGGATCAGCCAGGCCACGGGATTCGCGCCGATGGCGGTGCCGACGGCGCGGGAGGCACCGGACTTGCCAATCGCGGCGGCGACATCGCCATAGCTTGCCAGCCGCCCGGTGGGGATTCGCAGCAACGCCTCCCAAACCTTCAGCTGAAACGGGGTGGCGCGAAGATGCAGGCTGATCTCGGCCGGTGATGACCAGTCTCGGTCCAGCGCCGCGAGGGCTGCCTGCGCCGCCATGCCCATTGCCTGCCGCCCCGTTTCCGCCGGAGACAGGTCAGCTTCGGGAAAGGCGGCACGAAGACGGGCAAGCGCGGCGGCGCGATCGGCACCACCGCCATCGTCACAGAAGGCAAGATGGCAGACGCCGCGCGGCGTGGCGGCGATGATCACCTCGCCGAACAGGCTGTCGGCAAAGCCGTAACGGATCGCCAGACCGGCTCCGCCGCTCCCATATTCGCCCGGCGTCATCGCCTCGATCCGTACGAACATGTCATGCAGACGGCCGGGGCCCGACAGGCCGGCCTCATAGGCGGCATCAAGGCAACTGGCACCCTGATGGCGGAGCAGCCCGCGGGCATGGTCGAGGCTGAGATAGCGGGAAAACGCCTTCGGGCTGACGCCGGCCCAGCGGGTGAACAGCCGCTGGAAATGGAACGGGCTGAGATTGGCCGCGGCGGCGATCTCGTCGAGAGACGGCGCATCGCGGTAATGCGCCGCGATATAGGCGATGGCGGCCTCGATCCGCCGATAGTCGAGACGGGCCTGATCGGGCCGGGTGTCTTCGGGCCGGGTGT
>JAYQDX010000093.1:3325-6622 GCA_038138545.1 Rhodobiaceae bacterium
TCGGGCCGGGTGTCTTCGGGCCGGGTGTGGGTCTGCATCGGGGCCTCCTGCCAGGGTGCCATCGTCAGGCACCTTCATCTGCCAAGAATAACGGCAGGTAGCCCGCCACATCGACCCGTTTCTTGCGGAGTTTGGGGGGAAAGTCGTCTCCCTCACGCCTCGTCGGTGACCTTCTGGCGAAGGACGAATTTCTGGATCTTGCCTGTCGAGGTTTTCGGCAGCTCGCCGAACACCACCTGTTTCGGCCGCTTGAATCCCGCCATCTGGCCGCGGCACCAGTCAAGAAACTCGGCCTCCTCGAGGCTCTCGCCGGGCTTCAGCTCGACAAAGGCGCAGGGCACCTCGCCCCATGTCTCGTCAGGCTTCGCCACCACCGCCGCCGCCGCCACCGCCGGATGGCGATAAAGATAGCCCTCGACCTCGACCGAGGAGATGTTCTCGCCGCCCGAGATGATGACATCCTTCAGCCGGTCCTTGATCTGGATATAGCCGTTCTCGTGCCATACCGCGGCATCGCCGGAAAAGAACCAGCCATCGCGAAGCGATTCGGCAGTCGCCGCCTCGTTCCGGTAATAGCCTTTCATCACCGCATTACCGCGCAGCACGATCTCGCCCTGCGTCTCGCCATCGCGCGGCACCATCTCGCCGGTATCGGTGTTCATCACCGCCGCGCCCTCATGCATCGGGAAGGCGACACCCTGCCAGCTCTGCAGGTCGGCCTGTTCATCGAACGACAGCTCCTCCCACTCCTCGCGCCAGACACATTGCGTGACATGACCATAGGTTTCGGTCAGGCCGTAGACCTGCATCACCTCGAAATCCATCTCGGCCATCTTCTGCAGGATCGCGGCCGGTGGCGGGGCCCCGGCGGTGAAGGCCTTGACCCGGTAATCCAGCTTCGGGCGCATCGCCTCGGGCGCGTTCACAAGCAGGCTGAGCACGATCGGCGCGCCACCGAAATGCGTCACCCGGTGGGTGCCGATGGCGCCGAAAATCGCCTCGGCGCTGATCTCGCGGATCAGCACGATGGTGCCGGCCATCATCGTCATCGTCCAGGCATGGCACCAGCCATTGCAGTGGAACATCGGCACGATATAGAGATAGGTGGGATGTTGCGGAAGCTGCCATCCGGTGGCGGTGCCCATGCTCATCAGATAGGCGCCGCGGTGATGATAGACGACACCCTTCGGACGGCCGGAGGTGCCGGAGGTGTAGTTGAGCGCCAGCGCCTGCCATTCATCAGCCGGCATCTGCCAGTCGAAATCCGGGTCACCAGTGGCAAGGAAACTCTCATAATCCTCATCGGCAAGCGGCGGCAGATCGCCCATCGCCGGGTCGCGGATATCGATCACACGGATGCGCGCGCGCACCTCCGGCGCCAGCGAATCAAGCGCCGCACCCACTGTCGGGGCGAAGGCGGTGTCGGTGATCAGCACCCGGCAATCGCCATGTTCGAGGATATAGGCGATGGTCTCGGCCTCGAGACGGGTGTTGATCGAATTCAGCACGCAACCCGCCATCGGCACACCGGAATGCGCCTCGAACATCTCCGGCGTATTCGCCGCGATCACCGATACGGTGTCACCGGGCCCATAACCGGCCGCTGTCAGCGCCGAGGCGAGGCGGCGCATGCGCGCATAGCTCTCGGCCCATGTATAACGCCGCTCGCCATAGATGACGGCGGTGCGGTTCGGGAACAGGTCGGCCGTTCGGGAGATGAAGCTGAGCGGTGACAGCGGCACGAAATTGGCCTCGTTCCGCGGCATGGATTCGTAATGCTGCCTCATGAAAATCTCCCTCGGATCAGCCACGCGTGAGAGGCCATATCATCCGGTGATGCGCGCCCCTGCCCGTATGATGACGGCTGCATGAAGGCTGTCAAGCCGCCCGGCGGATCAGGCTCCGAGCTCCGTCGCCACGGCACCGGCAAGCGCCGCATTATCGATGATCAGCCGCTTGTTGGCGGCAAGGCTGCGGCCCTCTGATCGGCGCGCGATTTCGGCCAGCAGCCAGGGTGTCGCCGCGGCGCCGGCCGGGGCATCATCGATACAGGCCGCAATCCAGCCCTCGATCTCGTCAATATCGATCGCCAGCACCGGATCGACCGGGTTGCAGATCAGCACCGCCCCGCCGATGCCGAGTTCGGCACGCGCCCGGATGATGGCGGCAAGCTCGGCCGGGCTGTCGGCGCGGCAATCAACGGCAAGCCCGCTATGCCGCGCCCAGAAGGCCGGCATGTCGTCGGTCCGGTAGCCGACAAGTGTCACCCCCATCGTCTCCAGCACCTCACGGGTGCGGGGCAGGTCGAGGATCACCTTGGGGCCGGAACAGACCACCGCCACCGGTGTATGCGCCAGCTCGAACAGATCGGCCGAGACATCCATGCTGGCCTCGCCGCCGCGATGTACCCCGCCAATGCCGCCAGTGGCAAAGACACTGATGCCCGCACGTTCTGCCAGGATCATTGTCGCCGACACGGTCGTCGCGCCAAGCGCCGCCGCCCCAGATGCGCCCGACAGCGCGATGGCAAGGTCACGCCGCGACAGCTTTGCCACGCCGTCAGCTGTTGCCAGACGATGCATCTCACTCTCGGCAAGTCCGACATGCGCCACCCCGTCAAGCACCGCCATGGTCGCAGGCACGGCGCCGGCCGTGCGAACAGCCGCCTCGGACGCCGTTGCGACCTCGATATTCTGCGGGTGCGGCAGGCCGTGGCTGATCAGGGTCGATTCAAGCGCAACCAGTGGTCGGCCCGCGCGGCGGGCCGCGGTGACCTCATCGGACATCCGGCAGGTGAAAGCTGGCTGTTCCGTCATCTTCATGTCTGTGTCCGCGCTCCCGCCGCGTAACCCGCCCCCGCCGCCAGCGCCGCGTCAAGCCGCGTCGCAAGCGCCATGTCCGGGCGAGTCTCAAGGTCGAAGAATAGCCGTGCCGCCATCACGTCGCCAGCACCGTTCGCGTTCATCAGGCGAATTCGCGGCGGGCGGGCCGTCACCACATCGCCGCCCGATGCCAGCGCCGCCATATCCGCCCCGTCGCTGACAAGAACAAGGCCGTTGCCCCGCATGTCAGCGGCAAGCGCTAGCCCCATCCGGTCCACCGGTCCCGCCTCGCCAAGCAGGGCCGTCGCCTCGCCGCGATTCAGCACCAGCGCGTCAAGCGAGGGCAGAACGGCCATCAGCCTCGTGACCTTGGCGATCGAGGTGCCGGCGGCACATAGTGACCGCGCCGTCCCGAATTCACCGGCAATGGCGGTGATAGTGTCGGCTGGAAAATTCGCATCAAGGATGATCGGCC
>JAYQDX010000093.1:6722-8567 GCA_038138545.1 Rhodobiaceae bacterium
CGGTCGATCCTTCGATCGCGGGTTGGATCACGGATGCCGGCACCATGTCATAGAGCGCCATCGCCGCCGCCCCGATCAGCAGCTCGCCATCCGGGGCGAGCAGCGCGGTATATCCGGGCGGCTCGCCGGCAAGCGGGGCCAGCCACGGATCGATGCCGATATCGGCGAGACGTGACGCGACCACCGCAAGACTGTCCGGTGGCTGCACCGAGACAAGCCGCACCGACGCACCAAACCCGGCAAGCTGGCAGGCGATGTTCGTTGCCACACCGCCAAGCCGTTCGCGGGAAGTGGCCGGGTTGGTCCTGCCGGGCTGTGGCGGCGCGCTCAGACGCAGCTGCCGGTCAATATGGCAGCCGCCGCAGACAGTGAAATGCGCCTGGTCTGCCATCATAGCCTAGGCCCCATGTCCCCGCAGCCGCCAGGCCCGCCACTGGATGATGGCGACAATGACCGACCCGACACCCATGATCAGAATCGCCCAGAACCACGCATCCATCGACGCCTCGCCGCCGCCAAGATCAAGCATCATCCCGACCGCCGGCCCGCCAAGCGCGCCGCCGGAGAACCCGACCATCGAATGCACCGCAAGAAGCGCGCCGCGTTCATGCGCCGGCGCCGCGGCCACCGTGCCGGCCGTCAGTGCGCCACTGTCGAGCATGATGCAGATGTTGTAGATCCACAGGCAGGCCAGCGCCAACCACACCGGCCCGTCGAGTGCCAGCGCCGACAGCACCGCAAATCCGACCGACAGCGCGCCGATGATCGCGATCACGCGATGCCGTCCATAGGCAAGGCAGTAGCGCGCGCCAATGATCGAGGCCGCCATGCCGGTCAGCGTCAACAGGCTGACCAGCAGCGTGACGACCGACAGCGACAGCGCCGGCTGTGCCGTGGCGCCGATGAAGGCGAACATCGCAAAGCTCCAGCCACGGTAGGCGAACAGCTCATATGTATGCGCGCCATAGGCAAAGATATAGCCAAGCGCCAGCCTGTTGCGAAAGGCCGGCCGCAGATCCAGCGGATGGCGGCGACGTTCGGCAGCCGGTCGTTCGGCCGGCGGCGCGGCACGAACAAGACAGAACACCGCCAGCGCCGCCAGGATCGCCCCACCACAGCCAAGCCAGGCGGCGATCAGATGGTCGAAATTGATCAGCAGATAGCCGTTCAGATAAAAGGACCCGCCCGTGCCGATACCAAAACATGAGGTATAGAACGGCACAGCCTTCAAACGCTGTTGATCCGACAGCCTTGCGTTCAGGATCTGCAGCCCCGGCATGTAGGTGCCGGCCAGCCCGGCACCGACAAGACTCCAGGTTGCCGCGGCGCCCCAGAACCCGTCAGTGATGGTGGCGAAGCCGGCGCAGCCGATGGCGGCGGTCAGGCTGCCGCCGATGAACACCCGCTTGGCATCGATGATGTCGGTCAATCCGACAAGCAGGGGGGTGGCGATAACATAGCCGATAAAATAGGCGCCGCTGATCCAGCCGATTTCAGTGTTGCTCAGACCCCATTCCGGCCCCAGCGACACAAGGAAGACCGGCCAGATCGCATAGCTGACCATCGCCAGCACGCCGGCCATGCAGGTGATGATGATCAGTGCGGTCGGCCGGGTCCCGTCAAGGATCCCGGGGACCGGTCCCGGACGTGCCAAACCGCGTTACCCTGCCGGTCAGCCGCCAAGGAACAGGCGACCGACATCCGGGTTGTCGAGAAGTTCGTCACCGTCACCGGCGATGGCTGTTTCACCGGACACAAGCACATAGCCGAGATCGGCAAAGGCCAGGCCCTTTTTCGCGTTCTGTTCGACCATGATGATGGTCTTGCCATCCTTGCGCTGAAGAT
>JAYQDX010000094.1:0-8553 GCA_038138545.1 Rhodobiaceae bacterium
CAGTGGCCCGGGCGCGGTGGCGGCAGCGGGCATTTCGGCGCATGTGATCAGGTTCGAGAACGGCATTCTCGACCCGTCCGGTCTTGCCGCCCTTCCGGCTGGCCTGGTGGTGCGCGAAATGATGGATGATGAACAGGCGCTGTCGCGTCTCCAGCAGATTGCCCCGAAAGGCCATCCGGTCAGCGACCTGTCGCTTGCCGCGATGACCGGCGGCATCGTCATCGATGTCGACGGCGCTGTGTCGTCGCCGCTGATGCTGCTGTTCGAGGGCGGCGAGACCGGCGCGTCTGCGCACCCCGCCATCCTCATCCGGCTGGCGCCGAAGGCGCATCTGCAGCTTGCCGAATGGCATCAGTCAGATGTCGGACTGGCGGCGCCACTGATCGGTGTCGATATCGCCGCTGGTGCGCGCCTCGAACAGGTCAAGGTACAGGCCGAGGGTGCGGCGACAACGCATCTTGCCGCCACCGGCGTCGCGCTGGGCGAAGGCGCGTCGATTGCCGGTTTCAGCCTGTGCACGGGCGGTGCGCTGGCGCGGCTGGAAACGCATGTGGCGCTTGCCGGGTCGGGGGCCGATTGCGAGTTGTCCGCCATCTATATGGGCCGCGGTGATCAGCATCAGGACATCACCACCTATATGGATCATGCTGTCGCCGAATGCACCTCGAACCAGATCATCCGCGGGGTGCTGGATGACAGCTCGCGCGGGGTCTATCAGGGGCGGGTCCATGTGGCACCCGATGCCCAGAAAACCGATGGCCAGCAGATGGCCCGCGCGCTGCTTCTCTCGCGCAAGGCCGAGGCCGACGCCAAGCCGGAGCTGGAAATCTATGCCGATGATGTGGTGTGCGCGCATGGTGCCACGGTAGGAGAGCTTGACGCGACGCAGCTTTTCTATCTGACAAGCCGCGGCATCCCTTATGAGACGGCGCGCGCCATGCTGATCGAGGCCTTCCTCATCGACACCATCGAGACCATCGAGAACGACACCCTTGCCGGACTGTTGCGGCCGGTGGCAGAGGCGTGGCTTGCCGGTGGAAAGGATTTGTGATGGACGGTGTGCGCCGCGAATTCGATCTTGAGGCCATCAGGGCGGACTTTCCGATCCTGTCGCGGACCGTGCATGGCAAGCCGCTTGTCTATCTCGACAGCGCGGCCTCGGCGCAAAAGCCGCAACAGGTGCTGGATGCGCTGCTGTCGGCCTATCAGGACACCTATTCCAATGTCCATCGCGGGCTGCATTTCCTGTCCGAGGCCTCGACCGATCTCTATGAGGCGGTGCGCGGCAAGGTGGCTGATTTTATCGGCGCCGCTTCCGGTGACGAGATTGTCCTGACCGCCGGCGCAACGATGTCGCTGAACCTGATCGCGCGGTCATGGGCGGAGCCGCGCCTGCAACCGGGTGATGAAATCCTGATCAGCATCGCCGAGCATCACGCCAATATCGTTCCCTGGCAGATGGTGGCCGAAAAAACCGGGGCAAAGGTACGCGCCTTCACTCTGGAAGATGACGGTGCCTTTTCGATGGACCGGCTTCGCGCCGAGATCACCGACCGGACTCGCATCATCGCGGTGCCGCATGTCTCGAACGTGCTTGGCACCGTGTTCCCGATCGCCGACATTGCCAGCGTGGCGCGCGATATCGGTGCGCTGCTGGTGGTCGATGGGTGTCAGGGTGTTGTTCACATGCCGGTTGATGTGACGGCGCTTGGGGCTGATTTCTATGTCTTTTCAGCGCATAAGCTGTATGGCCCGAACGGGGTCGGCGTGTTGTGGGGTCGCGCTGAAATTCTGGCCGAAATGCCGCCCTTCCTTGGTGGGGGCGATATGATCGACCGGGTGACCATCGAAAAATCCACCTACGCGCCGCCGCCGCAGCGTTTCGAGGCCGGCACGCCGGCCATCGCCGAGACAATCGCGCTTGGTGCCGCTGTGGATTACGTACAGTCGATCGGCATGGCGGCGATCCGCGAGCATGAGCAGAGAATCCTCAGCTACGCGCATCAGCGCCTGTCGGCGGTCGAGGGGCTGAACCTGATCGGTACGGCGGCCGGCAAGTCGGGTGTGGTGTCCTTCACGCTGGACTGCGCGCATCCGCATGATATCTCGACCATCATTGATCATCATGGTGTGGCGATCCGGGCCGGACATCACTGCGCGCAGCCATTGATGGATCACCTCGATCTGCCGTCGACGGCGCGGGCTTCGGTTGGCGTCTATTCGCGGACCGAGGATTTCGACGTGCTTGCCGACTCTCTCGAGAAGGTCAGGCGGATTTTCGGGTAGGACGCGATGAACGACCAGGATTACAACCCCTATCTTCCCGGTGGCCCGGGAAGTCGTCTTGCCGATGGGCCCGGGCTGGCTGACTTTCTGCCCGACACATCATCGGGTTTCAGGGCGACGGCGGGGACGTCGCTTGCCGGCGCGACCGGTCCGGCTGACGCTGCGTGCGTCGAAGCGGCATTGAAAAGCGTTCACGATCCGGAAATTCCGGTAAACATCTTCGATCTCGGTTTGATCTATGATGTTGATCGGCGGCAGGATGGAGATGTCTATATCACCATGTCACTGACCGCCCCGGGATGTCCGGTCGCCGGTGAGATGCCGGGCCAGGTGGCCGAGGCAGTCGCCGCCGCGGATGGGGTGGGGGCGGTCACCGTCGAGCTGGTCTGGGAGCCGGCCTGGAGCCCGGAGCGGATGAGCGAGGATGCAAAGCTGGCGCTCGACCTCGGATTTTGATAGCCATAGAGATGCAGTGCATGTCCTGAACGCAGATATGCCAATGGAAGCGAAAAGATGTTTGACCCGTCGAAACCAATAGTCACCCTGTCAGACGCCGCCGCCGCACAGGCGCGCCAGCTGATTGACACGGCCGACTCCGACATTCTTGGTCTTCGCATCGGCATCAAGACGGCGGGCTGTTCCGGCCTGCAATATGATGTGCAATATGCCACCGAGGCGAAGCCCTTCGAGGACCGTATCGAGGAAAAGGGCGTGACGCTGTTCATCGACCCGACCGCGGTAATGTTCCTTGTCGGCTCGGAAATGGACTGGGAGGAAACCAAATTCGCCTCCCGCTTTGTATTCAACAACCCGAACGAGGCCGCGCGCTGTGGCTGTGGTGAGAGTTTCACCGTCGCCGCGCAGGACTGATCAAGGGCCACCCGGGCAGCAGGGCGTCATGCCTGACGCCCTGACCGCTGGACATGTCTGATGGCAGCATCTTCATTGCAAAAGACTTTCGCGCTGTTTGGCGAGCTGTGGCGCTATACGGCGCCGCGCGGCGACTGGCGGGTTCGTGGCCGGATCGCCGCCGCCTTCAGCGCGCTTGTCGCCTCGCGCGGGTCGAACATCATCACCCCGCTGATGTATGGCGCCGCTGTCGATATCGTGAACAGGGAGGCCGGTTTCTCGCTGAAGATGCTGTTGCTGGTGATCGCCGGCTATGCGCTGTCACGGCTTGGCCAGCAGGTATTTGCCGAGGCAAAGCAATATCTGTTCGCCGCGGTGGCGCAGCGCGCGGTGCGCGGCGCGGCCATCCGCTGTTTTGAATATCTCCATCAGCTGTCACTGCAGTTCCATCTCGACCGGCAGACAGGCGGGCTGACCCGCGCCATCGACCGCGGCGCCAAGGGAATCGAATTCCTGCTGACCATCATCTTTTTCGAGGTGCTGCCACTGTTTGTCGAGGTGGTACTTGTCAGCATCATCATGTGGGTCATGTTCGGCGGCTTCTATGCCGCGGTCACCTTCATCACCGTGATGGCCTACTGCTATTTCACCATCCGCGTCACCGAATGGCGGATCAAGTTCCGGCGCGAGATGAACGATGCCGATGAAAAGGCCGCCACGCGGGCCGTCGATTCATTGCTCAATTACGAAACGGTGAAATATTTCAACGCCGAGGCGGTTGAGACAGACCGGTATGACGAGGCGATGAAACGCTATGAAATCATGGCGGTGCGCTCGCGCACTTCACTGTCTGTGGTGAATATCGGGCAGGGGGCGATCATTGCCATTGGCCTGATGCTGATGATGGGCATGGCCGGCCTGCACATCCAGGAAGGCCGGTTGACCGTCGGTGATTTCGTCGCGGTGAACACGTATCTGCTGCAGCTCTACATGCCACTGAACTTCCTTGGCTGGGTCTATCGCGAGCTGCGCCAGGCGCTGGTCGATATGGAACGGATGTTCGGCCTGCTGGAGGAGGATGTCGATATCCGCGACCGTCCCGGTGCGCCTGACCTCAACATCGAGGGCGCCGCCATCAGTTTCGAGGATGTGCATTTCTCCTATGGTGACCGGCGAATCCTGCAGGGTGTCAGCTTCACCGTGCCACCGGGCAAGAGGGTCGCGGTGGTCGGGCCGAGCGGGTCCGGCAAGACGACGATCTCGCGCCTTCTGTTCCGTTTCTATGACCCGCAGCAGGGAACGGTCCGCATCGACGGCCAGAACCTGACCGAGGTCAAGCAGGGCAGTGTCCGCGCGGCGATCGGTATGGTGCCGCAGGACACCGTGATGTTCAACGCCACCATCGGTTACAATATCGGCTATGGCCGGCCTGGCGCCAGCCAGGAGGATATCGAGACAGCCTCGAGAATGGCCGCGATTGACGGGTTCATCGCCAATCTTCCCGAACATTATGACACCATGGTCGGTGAGCGAGGCCTGAAGCTCTCCGGCGGCGAGAAGCAGCGCGTCGCCATCGCCCGTGCGATTCTGAAACGGCCCTCGATCTTTCTGTTCGACGAGGCGACGTCGGCGCTGGACAGCCGCACCGAAAAGGAAATCCAGGCATCGCTGAACGAGGTGTCGAAGGCGCGCACGACGCTGGTCATCGCGCACCGGTTGTCGACCATCATTGACGCCGATGAAATTCTGGTGCTGTCGGAAGGGCGTGTTGTCGAGCGCGGCAGACATGGCGATCTTCTGGCGCTGAACGGGCTCTACAAGCAGATGTGGGACCGCCAGTCGAAGGGCTTTGCCGAGGGTGACATGGACAGCAGCGGCGAAGTGGTGCCGCTTGCCACGACGCAGCCGGCGGAATAGAGGGCGTGGTGATGGCGACCGGTGCTGATCATTTCCCCGCCGCCATTGCCGCCGGTCTGGCCCAGCTTGGCGGCGAGGATATTCATGTGGAAACCAATACCGGCCGGGTGCGCGGCCATTACTGGCCGGCGCCGGCACCACGAGGCATGCCGGTTGTCATCTGTCCCGGCTTTACCGAATTCTGCGAGAGATATGCCGGTGTCGCAGCGCGCCTGACGGCTCTTGGCCATGACGTTCTGATCATCGACTGGCCGGGACAGGGGCGTTCCGGCCATCTTGGCGAATTGCCCCTGTCGGTTCATATCGATGATTTCGAGGATCATCTTCATGCGGCCGACGCGTTGATGGCGGCTGTCGGCCTTGCCGCACGGCCGGTTGTGTGTCTCGGTCATTCAATGGGCGGACATCTGGCGCTGCGGCTGGCGGTGCGACATCGGGAAGTTGCCCGCGGCGCTGTCATTCTCTCGCCGATGATCGCGCCGCCGGTGATGCCGGTCTGGGGCGTGCGGCTGTTGGCTCTCGCCATAGTCCTTGCCGGCTTCGGGCGGCGACCGGCGCTTGGCCGGCAACCGGCCGATCTGGCCGATGAACGGGTGTTTCGTGAGAACAACGGCCTGACGCGTGTCCGCAAGGGGTATGAGGACCAGTTTGTGTGGTTCGATGACGCGCCGGGGCTGCGTCGCAGCGGGCCGACAGCGGGGTGGGTGCGAGCCGCCTATGAAAGCTGTGCGGCGACAACGCTGGACAAGGCCTGGATGCGGCGGGTGGAGGTGCCCGTGCTGGCGCTGACAGCCGGCGATGAGCGGATTGTCCACCAGCCTTCGACCGACCGGATGCTGCCCTGCCTGCCGAATTGTCGGCATGTACGCCTTGACGGGGCGCGGCATGAATTGCTGTTCGAAACCGAAGAGGTGCAGGCCGAACTCTGGCACGAGATTGAAAGCTTCCTTACCAGCCTGCGGGCGTGACAGGAGGTGGGACGAATTGCGTCTGGCGGTCAGTCGGCATCAGTGATATCCCGGAGGATATCCAGCCGTGTCAGCTTATCACCGGAAAGGGACATCTCATGATCAAGGGCCTGATTGCGCCGATCCTGTCGCCGTTCAATGACGATCTGTCATTCAACCAGGAACTCTATAACGAGCTTGCCGCCGAACTTCTCTCGACCGGCTGTTCGGGTCTGGCGCCGTTTGGCACCACCGGTGAGGCGCTGTCAGTCAGCAGTGGCGAGCGGATGGCCGCCCTTGAAGGGCTGATCGCCGCAGGTATCGACCCGCAATGCATCATTCCCGGCACCGGACTGTGCAATCTGCCGGAAAGCATCGCGCTGTCGCGGCACGCTGTCGAGCATGGCTGCGCCGGCGTGATGACGCTGCCGCCCTTCTATTTCAAGGGCATGGGCGATGACGGCTATTTCGACTATTTCGAGAAGCTGATTGACGGTGTCGATCATCCCGACCTGAAAATCTACCTCTATCACATCCCGCAGGTGTCCGGCGTCGGGCTGTCGATCGATCTGGTGACGCGGCTGCGCACCGCCTATCCCGATGTCATTGTCGGCATCAAGGACAGTTCCGGCGACTGGGACAATACGCGGCGGCTCCTCGCCATTGACGGTCTGATCGTCTATCCGGGGGCCGAACTGCCGGTGATCGACGCCATTCGTCTTGGCGGGCCGGGCTGTATCTCGGCGACGGCGAACCTGAATGGTGGTGATATCGCGCATGTCATTGATCTGTGCCATGCCGGCAAATGGGACGAGGCCGAGGCGGCGCACAAACCGGTGAAGGAGGTGCGGATGCTGTTTCAGGACTATGCGCCGATCCCGGCGCAGAAAGCGTTGCTCGCGCGGCGCACCGGCGAGGCGCGCTGGAACAATTTGCGCCCGCCTTTCCGCGCCATGGGTGATGACCGGCGCGATGCGCTGGCGGCCAGCCTCGAGCCCTATGGCATGCGTTTCTAGATGGCGGCTGGATTATGCCGCATCTGAAAGCGAAGCCGCGCCCCGATCCAGATGGCTGACGCCGCCTGTCCGATCACCACGGCCAGCAGCGCGTAATCCGCGCCAAGAGCCATATATTCGACAAACAGGAATGTCAGGCCGAGTCCAATGCCCCAATAGCAGGCAATGGTGGCATAAAGGCTGGTGTTCACATCCATGATGCCGCGCAGGATGCTGCTGAGGCAGATGACGAAACTATGCGTGACCGGCGCCAGCAGCGCCAGTAGCGCCAGATCGTCGAGTCGTGCGAGCAGCCCGGGATGGGCGGAATCATTGACGATGAACAATGCCGGCACGTTGATGCCAAGGCCGAAATAGATGAAGGCCAGCACCGCCGTGTAGATCAAGGACACATAAAGCGCCGATGTGGCGAGAATGCGAAAACGGTCGGGATCAATGATCCTGTCGGTTGCCTGCGCGACGCGCTGGACGATGGCTTCTGACAGGCCGACGGGAATCATGATCGCCAATGCCGACCATTCCCGGATGACGGCAAGGGCGGCCATGCCCTGGACATCATGCCGCCCGACGATGATGAGCGCGACCGAGAACAGGGTCGTGTCGATGAAGAACACGATGCCGACGGGAATCCCGATGGCCAGCGTCGGGGCGAGATAGGGCCGCAAGGCCCGCCATACTGCGCCGATACCGCCGTCCATATCGCTTATGGGGAAATGCCGCGGGTGAAAGCCGTTTTTGAACAGCAGATAGACAACCCCGCCAAACAGAATGCAGTCACCAAGGCTTGAGGCCAGTCCGATTCCGGAAATTCCCATGCCGCCAAAGGCAAAGCTGCCAAGGCTGAAGCCGAACCCGAGAAGGTAATTGAGTGCTGCATTCAAGCCCAGAGCGATAAAGCTGAGCGTCATGAAACCACGGCTGTTGCCGGTGGCGATCACGGCATTCCGGACAGCGATATACAGCATCGACAGCATATAGGCTGGCAGGACCCAGGCGATATAGGCCCAGCTTTCCGCAATCAGATCGACCGGGTAGGAAATCAGGCGCAGCAAGACCGGGAACAGCATGAAAATGATGCCAACAAGAACGCCCAATGCCACCGCCTGCAGGCATGACATGATGACCATGCCGTGAAAGTTGAGGGTCCGTCCCTGCTTGAAATATATTGATGCCAGCGGCAGGGCGCCCTGCAGGAACCCCAGCGCGGTCACGAACACAACGACGAACAGGGCATTCGCCAGCAGTGCCGCCGACAGGCTCAGCTCGCTCATATAGCCCAGCATCACGATATCGGTCAGGAACACCGAGAACAGGATCAGCTCGGCCGCCGCCAGCCTGCCGCCAAACAGGCTCAGCGCCCACATTTCGGACCGCAGTTCGGAAAGACTCACCTAGGCGTCCTCGCCGCCCTCGGGACCATAGAACATGACCCAGGTCATCATCGATTCACCGAAATCGCGGAAGCGGTGCGGCACACCGGCCGGCACGAACAGGAAATCGCCGGGACCGAACGTCACCGTCTCGTCGCCCATCTCGAA
>JAYQDX010000095.1:0-8034 GCA_038138545.1 Rhodobiaceae bacterium
GCGGCATGCCGAGCTTCCTGTCGATCCTGCTGTCCTGGTTCCCGATGCTGCTGTTTATTGGCATCTGGGTGTTTTTCATGCGTCAGATGCAGGGCGGCTCTCGCGGTGCCATGGGATTTGGCAAGTCGCGCGCCAAATTGCTGACCGAGCATCAGGGCCGCGTGACCTTTGAGGATGTCGCCGGTATCGACGAGGCGAAGACCGAGCTTGAAGAGGTTGTCGAGTTTCTGAAGGACCCCGGCAAGTTTCAGCGGCTTGGCGGCAAGATCCCGAAAGGGGTGCTTCTTGTCGGCCCGCCCGGCACCGGCAAGACGCTCCTAGCCAAGGCCATCGCCGGCGAGGCCAATGTTCCCTTCTTCACCATCTCCGGTTCCGACTTCGTCGAAATGTTTGTCGGTGTCGGTGCCAGCCGTGTCCGTGACATGTTCGAGCAGGGCAAGAAGAATGCGCCCTGCATCATCTTCATTGACGAGATCGACGCTGTGGGACGGCATCGCGGTGCCGGGCTCGGTGGCGGCAATGACGAACGCGAACAGACGCTGAACCAGATGCTGGTCGAGATGGACGGTTTCGAGGCCAATGAGGGCGTGATCCTGATCGCCGCGACCAACCGCCCCGATGTTCTTGATCCGGCGCTGCTCCGCCCCGGCCGCTTTGACCGCCAGGTCGTGGTGCCGAACCCCGATGTTGTCGGCCGCGAGAAAATCCTGAAGGTGCATATGCGCAAGACGCCGCTCGCCGAGGGTGTGGATGCCCGCATCATCGCCCGCGGCACGCCCGGATTCTCCGGCGCGGACCTTGCCAATCTTGTGAATGAGGCGGCCCTTCTTGCCGCCCGCAAAGGGCGTCGCACCGTATCGATGCAGGAATTCGAGGAGGCCAAGGACAAGGTCATGCTCGGGTCCGAGCGCCGGTCGATGGTGATGACCGATGATGAAAAGCGCCTGACAGCCTATCACGAGGCCGGCCACGCCGTGGTGGCGCTGCACTGCCCGGCCTCCGACCCGATCCACAAGGCGACCATCATTCCGCGTGGCCGCGCGCTTGGCATGGTGATGCGTCTTCCCGAGGGTGACCGGATTTCACTGGCCCGCGAACAGATCTATGCCGATCTGCGCGTTGCCTGTGGTGGCCGTATCGCCGAGGAGCTGATCTTTGGCGAGGAGCGCGTCACGACTGGCGCCTCGTCGGATATCCGCATGGCCACCGACATGGCGCGCCGCATGGTCACCGAATGGGGCATGTCAGACAAGCTGGGCTTTCTGGCCTATAACGCCGACGAACAGGAAGTCTTCCTCGGCCGTTCGGTGTCGCAGCAGAAGAATGTTTCTGATGCCACCGCATCGATCATCGATGCGGAAACCCGCCGGATCGTCGATGAGGCGTATGACGAGGCCATGAAGATCCTGAAGAAGCATGATGACGAGCTGGAACGTCTGGCACAGGGGTTGCTGGAATATGAGACTCTGAACGGTGACGAGATCAAGATCATCGTCGAGGGGGGCACGTTGTCACGCGAAGATCCGGCAGATGAAGTCGACACCCCGCGCGCCAAGCGAAAGCGGGCCTCGATCCCGGGTACCGGCCGCAAGAGCCCGGGGAGCGAGCCTGCCTCGCCGCAGTGATTGACCGATCCGGCTGACCGACGTGACTGACACACCTGACCTGACCCGATTGGCGGCGCCGAAAGCGCCGCCTTTCGCGAATCCGACCTGGATACGTCCCGTGCCGGTGCCGGCTGGCGCGCATCGCCTTGCCGGCGGCTGGGCGTCCTTCGACCTTGTCGATGTTGTGCAGCGTGACGATGCCGGCTACAGCGTGTCCCGCCACACTCCGGATGAGGCCTTGGGCATGGCCGGGGATCGCAATCGCGCCGCGACGGCGCTTGACCGGTTGATGGGTTCGCGGTCTGACTGGGCCGGCCTGTCGCTCGATCATCCTGTCATCATGGGCATCCTCAATGTGACCCCGGACAGTTTTTCGGATGGCGGGCGGCACAATGCGCCGGCGCGCGCGGTGGCGGCTGGCCGCGCCATGATCGAAGCTGGTGCCGCCATCATCGATATTGGCGGTGAATCGACGCGGCCCGGCGCCGCGCCGGTGACCCGTAACCAGGAACTGGCGCGGGTGCTGCCGCCCATCGCCGGCCTGAAGGATGCCGCGGCCGCACTGTCCATCGATACCCGTCATGCCGAGGTGATGACGCGCGCTGCCGCCGCCGGCGCCGACATCATCAATGATGTGAACGGGCTGCGCGGTGAGGGGGCGCTTGACGCCGCCGCCGCCAGTGGCGCGGCTGTCGCCATCATGCATATGCAGGGCACGCCCGAGACGATGCAGAAGGACCCGCATTACGGGTTTGCACCGGTTGAGATATACGAGTTCCTCGAGAACAGGATTGCCGATGCCGAGGCCGCCGGCATTCCGCGCCGGCATATAGCTATCGACCCGGGCTTCGGTTTTGGCAAATCACCTTCACACAATCTGTCCGTGATTGGCTGGACGGCGATGTTTCACGGTCTGGGCGTGCCGATCCTCGTCGGGGCAAGCCGCAAATCGTCGATTGCCACCCTTTCGGCGGGTGAGCCTGCCGACCAGCGGCTTGCCGGTTCACTTGGCCTTGCGATGGCGGCGGTGGCGCAGGGGTGCCAGATCCTTCGCGTCCATGATGTCGCCGAGACAAGGCAGGCGCTGGCCATTCAGATGGCGCTGGCGGCAAGCGTATAGCGGCTTGAGAAACGCCGTGCCCGAACCTATTGTGGCCAGTGAAGAGACCTGACGGGGAAACGCGCTGATGGCGGGAATGTTTGGAACGGACGGTGTGCGGGCGCGGGTCAATACCGGCACCATGACCGCCGAGGCGATTGTCAGGCTGGCGCTGGCCTCTGGCCGCTGGTTCATCGACAACAACCCGGAAGGCCGGACCGGCAGGCCGCTGGTCGTGATCGGCAAGGATACCCGCGTCTCGGGCTATATGGTCGAGGCCGCGCTGGTCGCCGGCTTCACATCGATCGGGATGGATTGCCGCCTTCTGGGCCCGATGCCGACGCCGGGGGTCGCCTATCTTACCATGTCGCTGCGGGCGCATCTGGGGGTGATGATCTCGGCAAGCCACAACCCGTTCGAGGATAACGGCATCAAGCTGTTCGGACCCGACGGCTACAAGCTTGCCGACGAGATCGAGGAAGGCATCTCCGATCTTGCCGCCGGGTCGATCGAACTGTCCGCCCCGGCTGAACTCGGCCGCGCTGCCCGCATGCTGGATTCAGTGGGCCGCTATGTCGAATTCGCCAAATCCACCCTGCCGTCCGAGGTCAGGCTTGACGGGCTGAAGATCGTCGTCGACTGCGCCAATGGCGCCGCCTACCGCACCGCTCCGGACACGCTTCGCGATCTTGGCGCGGATGTAACGGTGATGGCCAATGATCCAGACGGGTTCAACATCAATGACGGATGTGGTGCCGTGCATCCCGAAGCGCTGGCGGCGCGGGTGGTGGAAACCGGTGCCGATATCGGTATTGCCCTTGATGGCGATGCCGACAGGCTGATCCTTGTTGACGAGACCGGCGCGGTGATTGATGGCGATCAGGTGCTTGCCTGTCTTGCCGGCGCGATGCAGCAGGCCGGCACGCTGACCGGCGGCGGCATTGTCGGCACGATGATGACGAATGGCGGTATCGAGCCTTTCCTTGACCGGCTTGGCCTTGTCCTGCATCGCACCAGGGTCGGCGATCGCTATGTGCTGGAGGCGATGCGCGATCACGGGATCAATCTTGGCGGTGAATCCTCGGGCCATATCCTGATGACATCACTCAGCACCTCCGGCGACGGTCTGATCGCGGCGCTGCAGATGCTGCGCCTTCTGGCCGACGGTGACCGGCCGGCAAGCAGGCTCTTTCATGCCTTCACGCCGAAATGCCAGAAGATGGAGAATCTGCGCGGCTTCGAACGTGCCGTTCTCGATCTGCCGGCGGTGGTCGACGGCCTGGCCATTATCGAGTCGGGCCTTGCCGGCAAGGGACGAATTCTGGTCCGCGCCTCCGGTACCGAGAACCTGCTGCGGGTGATGGTCGAGGCCGATGACGAGGCGCTTGTCGACGGCACGATCCGTGAAATAATTTTGCTTATCGAGAGAGAAGCAGAAAATACCTAACTTATTCAGCTAGATAGATATCAGCAAAATCTTTCACCTCTTGTTCCGGATCGGCGGTTGACCTGAACCGCCGGCTGCCCCATCTTCTGCGTGGGCCGTCACCCCCCAACGGGTGGCAACATGATTGACGAGGGCGTTATGAGCATCATAACCGGGCTGTCACCAGCCAAACCGGCCACCCGGCCGGAATCGCCGCTGTTTTCGACGGGACCAACCCGCAAACGGCCAGGATGGACCCCCAACGCGCTCGACACCGCCTCGCTTGGCCGCTCGCACCGCGCCAGGCACCCCAAATCCCGTATCAAACAGTGCATCGATCTGATCCACGCCAATCTGGCCTTGCCGGACGATTATCTTGTCGGCATCGTGCCGGGATCGGATACCGGCGCCGTCGAGATGGCGATGTGGTCGCTTCTGGGCGCGCGCGGGGTCGATGTTCTTGGCTGGGAGGCGTTCGGCAAGCTGTGGATCAAGGACGCCGTCAGCGAGTTGAAACTCGACAGGCTCGTCTGCCATGAGGCCGAATATGGCGATCTTCCCGATCTTGCGAAGGTCAATTTCGACCATGATGTCGTTTTCACCTGGAACGGCACCGCTTCGGGTGTGCGCGTTCCGGACGGGGAGTGGATCCCGGATGACCGCGCCGGCCTGACAATCTGTGACGCCACCTCGGCCGTTTTCGCGATGGAGATGCCCTGGGACAAGCTGGATGTTGTCACTTTCAGCTTCCAGAAGGCGCTTGGCGGCGAGGGCGGTCATGGCGTCATCATCCTGTCACCACGCGCCGTCGAGCGGGTGAACAGCTATCAGCCGCCGCGGCCGGTGCCGAAAATCTTCAAGCTTCACAAGAAGGGCGGGCTCGACACCGCGCTGTTCGAGGGGGCGACCATCAACACCCCGTCAATGCTGGTGATCGAGGATGCCATCGATACGCTGAGCTGGGCCGAGGGGCTTGGCGGTGCGAAGGGGCTGATCGCCCGTGTCGATGAAAGCTTTGATCATTACCGGGCCTGGCTCGAGCGCACCCCCTGGTTCGCCTCGCTGGCGCGGGACCCGGCCACCATGTCACCAACCGCCCTGTGCGTTGTTGTGACCGATGCCTGGTTCCTGGCGCAGGAGGGCGCATTGCAGAAGCAGCTGGTGAAGGACATGCTGGCCTGCCTTGAGGAAGAGGGCGTGGCGGTCGATATCGGAGCCTATCGTGACGCGCCGACCGGCCTGCGGATCTGGGGCGGGCCGACCGTCGATCCGGCGGATATAGAGCGGCTGTTGCCCTGGATCGACTGGGCCTATGAGAGCGCCCGCGCGCATCACCGGCAGGAAGCCGCCTGAGCGTCGAAAGGGCGGGCGTCAGCCATCAACCGACACCCGCCTGACCACCACCCAATATTGCAGATGACGCGCCGCGTCAGGAGGGACGATACCGTGCCAAAGGTTCTTATCAGCGACAAGCTCAGCCCGCGGGCTGTGGATATTTTCGAGGCCCGCGGGGTCGAGGTGGATGTGAAGACAGGTCTTGATCCGGCCGAACTTGCCGCCATCATCGGCGAGTATGACGGGCTGGCCATCCGGTCCGCCACCAAGGTGACCGAGGAGATTCTGGCGGCGGCGGACAATCTGACAATTGTCGGCCGGGCCGGCATCGGCGTTGACAATGTCGATATTCCGGCGGCGACGGCGCGCGGTGTCGTGGTGATGAACACGCCGCATGGCAACGCGGTGACGACGGCCGAGCACGCCATCTCGATGATCCTGGCGCTGGCCCGGCAGATTCCGGCGGCGAATGAATCGACGCAGGCCGGCAAGTGGGAGAAATCCCGCTTCATGGGAACCGAGATCACCGGCAAGACGCTGGGGCTGGTCGGATGCGGCAATATCGGCTCGATCGTCGCCGACCGCGCGCAGGGGCTGAAGATGAAGGTGATTGCCTATGACCCGTTCCTGACGCCGGAGCATGCGCGCCGCATCGGGGTGGAAAAGGTCGAGCTTGACGAGCTGCTCGCCGCCGCCGATGTCATCACGCTTCACACGCCGCTGACCGACCAGACGCGTAACATCCTGTCGGCCGACGCGCTGAACAAGACGCGGGCCGGGGTGCGCATCGTCAATTGCGCGCGCGGCGGTCTGATTGACGAGCTGGCGCTGGCGGCGGCGCTGGCGAACGGCCATGTCGCCGGCGCCGCGCTTGACGTGTTCGAGACCGAACCGGCACGCGAGAACCCGCTGTTCGGCATGGAGAATGTCATCGCCACACCGCATCTTGGCGCCAGCACGACCGAGGCGCAGGAGAAGGTCGCCCTTCAGGTGGCCGAGCAGATGGCCGATTTCCTGGTCAATGGCGCGGTGACGAACGCGCTCAACATGGCCTCGGTCAGCGCCGAGGAGGCGCCGATCCTGAAACCCTATATGGAGCTTGGCCGCAAGCTGGGGGCGTTCCTCGGGCAGGTGGAAAACCCCGATCTGACCTCGGTCAGCATCGAATTCGACGGCAAGGCGGCCGGCCTCAACCCGGACCCCGTCGTCGCCTCGACGGTGGCCGGCCTGCTCGGCCCGGTGATGGATTCGGTGAATATGGTGAACGCGGCGGCGCTGGCCGCCTCGAACGGCATCGCGTTGTCGACGGTACGGCATGAGCGGCGCTGCGACTATGAAACGCTGCTTCGCGTCACCGTCACCTATGGCGGCAACACGCGGACCATCGCCGGCACGCTT
Source organism: Rhodobiaceae bacterium (assembly GCA_038138545.1). Classification (GTDB taxonomy): domain Bacteria; phylum Pseudomonadota; class Alphaproteobacteria; order Puniceispirillales; family Puniceispirillaceae; genus UBA8309. The sequence goes on from JAYQDX010000095.1 coordinate 6,866, forward strand.
GTCGGCGGCGACAAGGCGCGGATCGTCGAGGTGCAGTCGATCCCGGTCGAGGCCGATTTCCCCGACACGCTTCTGTATCTTCGCAATTACGACAAGCCCGGCTTCATCGGTGATCTCGGCAGCCTGTGCGGGCGCCATGGCATCAACATCGCGACCTTCCATCTTGGTCGGCGCGAGGAGGGCGGCGAGGCCATCGCGCTGGTCGAGATCGACCAGCAGATCGACGCCGATGTGATGGCCGAGCTTCGCGGCCTGCCACAGGTGGTGCGGGCCGACCTGCTGCATTTCGCCTGATCGTCCTGATCAGCCGCCCCGAGGCGCGGCGCGGCTTGCCGGGGGCGTGTTTTTTGGCTATCACTGACGCCGGTCGCGCGCCGGTGCGGCGCCCCAGCCATGACATTCCCGCAGGACAGGTATCAGCATGACAAATGTGGCCGTGATCGGCGCCCAATGGGGCGATGAGGGCAAGGGCAAGATCGTCGACTGGCTGTCCAGCCGCGCCGATGTCGTTGTCCGCTTCCAGGGCGGGCACAATGCCGGCCATACGCTGGTCATCGGCGGGGTGGAATACAAGCTGTCACTGCTGCCATCTGGCATCGTGCGCCCGGGCAAGCTGTCGGTGATCGGCAATGGCGTCGTCATCGACCCGCACCATCTGATCGCCGAGATCGCGCAGCTTCGCGGTCAGGGGGCCGACATCTCGCCTGCCAGCCTGATCGTCTCCGACACCGCCGCGCTGATCCTGCCGCTTCATCAGGCGGTCGATCATGCGCGCGAGGCGATGCGCGGCAGTGGCAGGATCGGCACCACCGGCCGCGGCATCGGCCCGGCCTATGAGGACAAGGTGGCGCGCCGCGCCGTGCGGCTTGGCGATCTGGCAAGCGAGGACACGCTGCGGGCGAAGCTGACGGCGCTGGCGGCGCATCACAATGTCTGGCTGGCGGCGGCCGGCGAGCCCGAGGCCGACCCGGACGCGATGCTGGCCGGGCTGATGGCCATCCGCGATCAGATCCTGCCCTTCGCCGGGCAGAGCTGGCGGGTGCTGGAAGAGGCGCGCGCGGGCAGCAAGCGGGTGCTGTTCGAGGGCGCGCAGGGCGTGATGCTGGATATCGATCACGGCACCTATCCGTTCGTCACCTCGTCGAACACGGTGGCCGGCCAGGCGGCGA
>JAYQDX010000096.1:0-2711 GCA_038138545.1 Rhodobiaceae bacterium
CCGTGTGGCCCTTGCAGCTCCGGCCCGACGGCGGGTGCGGTCGGGGGCCACCAGGGGAGAGACAAATGCACAAACAACTGCTTTCGGTGGCCGCAGCGGCCACCATGACGCTGGCTGTCACCTCGGCGCATGCCGAGAAGTGGGACATGCCGATGGCCTATGCGGCGACCAATTTCCATTCCGAGATGGGAATCGTCTTCGCCGACAAGGTGCGTGACTATACGGGCGGCAAGATCGACATCACCATTGACAGCCACCAGCGGGGCTGGATGGCGCAGGGGCTGGCCAATCTTGAGGGCGCGGCAACACATGACGCCAAGGAGGTATTTTTCTGGGGCCGCGAGGTGGCGCCGGATGATCCGGACGTGCTGGCCGGGCTGCCGCTTGTCCATCCGAACCAGTGGCCGGACCGGGCGGCGCCGTTCCTTCGCGAGGGGATCCTTCCCTATTACGAGGCGGTGATGGCGCTCGGGCTGCGGATCCTGACCTGTCTGGCCAACGGGCTTGGCGCCGATCCCGATATATTCGTGCGCGCCTATGACCGGCCGCTTGGCCGCGGGCAGCTTGTCTATTACCCGGCGCTTGGCGAGGAAGATGTCGCCGCACAGCGCTTCGGTGCGGCCGAACATAGTGATTTCGGCGTGCTGACGATCCTGCAGCAGGACAATCTTGGCGGCTTGCAGGTGCGCAACCGGTCCGATGAATGGATCGAGGCGATGCCGATCGACAATACCTTTGTGTGCAATATCGGTGATTTGCTTGAACGCTGGACGAATGGCCGTCTGGTGTCGACGCCGCATCGGGTGTTGAACCGGTCCGGCAAGTCACGCTTTTCGATCCCGATCTTCTGCGACCCGTCAAGCGATGCCATCGTCGATCCGCGTGATTTTGATCCCGAGGCGGACATCAATATTCTTCCGCCAATCGCCGCCGGCGCGTATATTGCGTCGAAGAACCGGCGGAACTTCAGCCATTACGAGACTGAAAAGAGTTGAAGCAAGGGCTAACCTCCGGTGTCCAGAGGCTGGGATCAAGGAGAGTTATCGTGCCGGACAAGCTTCCTACAACTGTTATCGGGTCTTTTCCCAAGCCCGACTATCTGCCGATCCGTGACTGGTTCGATTCAGCCCGTGATCGTGGCACGATGAACGCGCCCGAGGTCACACAAGGCTATTCGGCCTATAGCATGTCCGACAGTGATGAGGCGCTGTTTGTGCAGGCCGCCAAGGAGGTGATCGGGTTGCAGGTCGATGCCGGTATCGATGTGCCGACCGATGGCGAAGTGCGGCGTGAGAACTATATCCACTACCATTGCCGGCATGTCACAGGTTTCGATTTCGTGGATCTGGAACACCGGGTGTTGCGCGACGGTGCCTATGAGACCGACCTGCCGGCCATCAGGGGGGATGTCAGCCACGATACCGCGCCCTACAGTCCACATGATTTCAAGGCAAGCCAGTCGGTCAGTGGCAAGCCGGTCAAATTCACCCTGCCGGGGCCGTTGACGATCATGGACACAACCGCCGACTGCCATTATCACGACCGGCCGCGTCTGGCGCGCGATCTGGCGGCGACAGTGAACAGGGAAATACTGGCGCTGGTCGATGCCGGGTGCCGGTTCATCCAGCTCGACGAGCCGCTGTTCGCACGGCAGGTCGAGGATGCGATGGCATTCGGGCTTGAGGGGATCGAGCGGTGCTTCCACAAGGTACCGTCGCACGTCACCCGTGCGGTGCATATCTGTTGTGGCTACCCGGATCATCTTGATGATGAGGATTACAAGAAGGCCGACCCGTCAAGCTATCACCGGCTTGCCAGCGAGATGGATGGTCTCGCCTTTGATCAGGTGTCGATCGAGGATGCGCATTGCTGCAATGATCTGGGGCTTCTGGACCTGTTTGCCAGCAAGCAGGTGATCTTCGGGTCGGTTGCCGTGGCCCGCAGCCGCATCGAGAGCGTCGAGGAGGTCATGACCCGCCTTCGTCAGGCGCTGGAGCATATCGACCGTGACAGGCTGGTGGTGGCGCCTGATTGCGGGCTTGGCATGCTGACCCGCGATCTTGCCGTCGCCAAGCTGAAGGTGATGTGCGCCGCCGCCGCCGAGGTGTGAGGCGCGATAGCTCATCATACCAGTGCCCGCCGGTCTGTGTGTTCCGCCGACGGGCACTGACTGTGTTCGTTGAATGCGGCCAGTGTCAGCCCGAGGTTTTCCAGGGGCCGAAATCCTTGCCGGCATCAGCGAATTCATAGCCGATCAGCGGCTCGTCACCGACAACCCAGCCATCATGACCCGGCGCGAAATAATAGGCGTCACCCGCCTCGGCGAGAATCTCGGTGCCATCGTCATGAACGCACATCATCTTGCCCTGCAGGATCACGCCGACATGCCCGGCCTGACAGCTGTCACCGCCAACCACGGGCTTGATGCATTCCGACCATTTCCAGCCCGGCTGCAACTCCAGCCTGGTCACGTTCACATTGCCAAGCTTCACGACTTCGGCATGTGTCTTTTCGGGTGATTTCACTTCATCCGCGTCACTGAAGGATTTCTTGAACAGGTTTGGCATGTTGATTTCCCTTTTCTGATTTGACGTTCTTCTGACTTGATGTTCAGGTGAATGTTGAAGGCACTTATAAACCAAACGCTAACATTTATGAGATGGCTGTGCATGCCTGTTATCCAGCCGCGTGGGCGTGATATCGGTCATCGG
>JAYQDX010000096.1:2811-7962 GCA_038138545.1 Rhodobiaceae bacterium
AACCGCAATGGAGGAGCCACATCATGGCAAAGGCATATCTTGTAGCGAATATCAGGGTCACGGATGCCGACAAGTTCGCCTCATTTTCGGGCATGGCCGCCCCGGCGATCCAGAAATATGGCGGTACGGTACTGGCGCGGGGCGCGGGTGCCGACAGACATGAAGGCAGCCTGACCGGCACCGTCATGATGATCGAGTTTGCCAGCAAGGCGGCCGCGGAAACCTTTTATTTCAGTCCGGAATACCAGGCCGCCAAGGCTGTAAGGGAGACATGTTCGGACACGGATCTGATGATCATCGAGGGTGTGGAGGACTGAACAGTCACGCGCTCTTCCGCATGACAGACGCCTTGCGCTGGTGGCATGAGAGCGGGTCTGATAAAGGCAGCGCGTTCGTGAGCATCTGCCAAAATCATTGACAAAATTACTTAAAATGTCTTAATTTCGACGCAGTGACGGAATAAGGATATTTTATCTTGATTGCAAATCTCAGTTCCAACGTGTTGTCCCCGTCCGAGCCGGAAACGACGCTCGGTGAACGATTGCAGAAGGCGCGCGAAAGCGCCGGCTTGTCGCTGGCCATGGCCTCGCACCTTGCCGGTGTGAAACCGACGACGCTGCGTGACTGGGAACGTGACAGGAGCGCACCGCGGGTGAACAAGCTTGTCAATCTGGCTGGCATCCTGGGCGTCAGTCCAACGCATCTGATGGCCGAGGAGGGGCAGTCCGACAACCCGGCATCGACCTCGCGGGGCCGACAGGAAAAGCTGCTCAACCAGCTGCGCGCCGAGATCAGCGATATCGAAGCTCAGCAGAAAGAGCTGACCGCGCGTCTTGGCACCGCGGTGAAACTTCTGAAAAAACTGAAATAAACGGAGATCATCCGCAGGGAGAGGCGATGCCACCCCCTGCGGGAAACGTCACTTACTGGGCAACCGCCAGATTTGTGGCCGAGGTTTTGCCGTTGCGGCCTGTCTCAAGCTCGAATGTGACCTTCTGGCCTTCCTGAAGGTCGGTCAGACCGGCGGCCTGTACGGCCGTGATGTGAACGAACACGTCCGAGGACTGGTCCTCCGGCTCGATGAATCCGTAACCCTTGGTGGCGTTAAACCACTTTACTGTCCCAACACTCATATTTCTCTCCTGTGAATGGGAATTAGGTAAGCCATTCAATTCTGGTGAGAAAATCGTGGAAACCGTTCTGCAACCGTGCAGAATAGGGTTTTCAATACACGAATTTCACAAAGTGTCCAGACCTAAACGGCTTATTTCGTGTGATTTCGGGGCAATCTGGCGTGGGGATGGGTGAAATTATCTCTTCGGCCCGGATCGGCGCCGGATGATGCCTGCGCCAACGCCCTCGCCGGGGCGGTGTCGGTGCAGCTGTCAGTGTCAGCGCTGATTGAACCGGTTTGACCGGTGCCGCCCTTTGTTGCCATAAGTCAGGTTGTTGTCATAAATCAGGTTGTTGTCATAACTCAGGGCCGGTCAATGTGATTGACCTGAATATCGGAGAAAATCCGGATGTTGCTTCACATCTATCGTTTTTTGGCGCGGGCCTTCAGGGTTTTGCCGAAAACCAGAAGGCTCAAACTTCATGGCATGGAGGCGACGTTCTTCGTGCCGATCAACAATCATTATATCTGCGATGATCTTATTGATATCGAACAGAAAAAGCGAGAGCCGGAGTTATACAGATGGCTGTATGACATGGAGGATGGAGCGATATTTTTCGACGTCGGGACAAGTTACGGGCAGGAATCCGCGTTGGCTTCTTCCTTCCGGGACAGAAAGGTGCGTGTGTTTGGCTTTGATTGTGGTCTTTACCAAAGTCATTTCTGCGCGCTGAACAGGACATTGAATGAAGACAGATACAAATTCACATTTGCCGCCATCGCGGCAACATCAGGCCAGTTGATAACCATAACGGCGAATTCTGACACCCATCTTGCGGCTCTTCACAAGAAAAACGTTCCCTATGAATACGAGGTCATGACGCTGGCGCTGGATGATTTCGCACGCGCGAACGCGGTTATGCCGTCTCATATCAAGATCGATGTCGATGGCGCGGAAGTCGGTGTCCTGCATGGTGCGCGGGAAATCCTGGCATCTGATGCGGTCAAGGAGGTCTTTATCGAAGTGGATCAAGACAGCATGGCGGTCTTCGAGATCATGGAGGCGAACGGGTTCGATGTCAGGTGGAAGATCCAGAAGGCAAACAATGTGGACGTGCTGTTTTCCAGGTCGCGACGCGATCAGGCCCCGGCCTGACATGTGCCGGGCATGACGGCAGGGTTTTGTGGGGAGGCGTGGCCTGCGGACGATTTTGTTGTTACCTTTGACGCCATTCGTGGTGTGGTGGCGACGGGGTCTGTCACCGACTCCCGATTGACTGTCCGGCCCAAGTGTTCCGAATGTGAGTAAACAAGATGTCAAAGCCCGCAGCCCTGATGAGCTATAACGTGTTCACCTTCCCGAGCGAGGCGCAGATGCTGCTCCATATCAAGATCTGGGAGGTGCATTTTCCGGCCATGTTCGAGAAGCTGAAAGACAAGGGCTGCACAGCCTATTCCTATAATCAGGTCTGGAACAGTCCCGGCACCTTCAAGACCTCCATCATGTATGAATATGAGAGCCCGGAGGCCTTCAAGGCCTGTCAGGACATCATGAAGGAATTCACGGCGCCATTGATGGACGAAATCAAATCGACCGGCGCGGTGATCGAGGCCAGCCGGAATGTCATCCGCCATTCAGCCCGTATCGACTGACCGGGTGTTCGGCCCGGCACTGCTGCCCGGCGCCGCCCGGCGCCTGGATAAAGGGGTCCTGACACCGCCGCTGTGGCCGTCCGCCCGGTCGTCAGCCCACCTGCTGATGAACCTCGATGATGTTGCCTTCAGGATCATGGAAGAAAATCTGATGCCATTCGGCGGCAAAGGCGGTGCCGTAATCGGCGAAGGCGATATCATTGTCACGAAGATGCTGCTTGAAGGCGTCAATGTCATCCGTGCGAAAGGCGATATGGCCGCGTTCGACCGGATTGATATGCTGACCGTTCCTGGCGGCGACATCCAGATCCCGCTCGGCAAGATGCATCTGCATGCTGCCTTCGGTGGCGAATTTGATGTTGCCGTCATAGCCCGCATCCTTGCTGGCGGTCGTGCGCGGGAAATTCTGCGGCGCGATCGGCTCCATCTTCAATATGTCGATGTAGAAGCGTTGCAAGCCGTCGACGTCCTTTGATACGTAGTTGATGTGATGAAATTCGAGTTTCAAAGCTGGTTCTCCAAAAACGAATGGGCAGGATTCTGCCTCCATCCTGCATGAACAGCGCGGTTTCATCCACCCGCCAGCCGAGATATGCCGGTGTCGCGGTTCCAGACGCGCCGTTCGTCAAAGCCGTCAGGGCGGTGCGGCGCGGCCCTGTAAGACATCAGGCAAGCTTGCAGGATGGTCTAGATGGCAACGGGAACCCTCTGCATCACATCGCCAAATTCGTGCCCTACCGGGGCGTTGTGCCATATGATGTCAGTTAGACGGGCCAGGCCAACGCATGCTGCGAGGCGATAATGGTGTTTACACAGGGGAACCTACTTCTCCACCAGCACCATTTTTTCTAGGAGATCATGCGCTGACACATTATTTTCTAGACATTGTGCAATGCTTGCGAGGATTTGTGATGTATAGGTGCCTGGCCCTTTTAATTTGCGTTCTGTTACCGGCAATTTCGTTGGGTGGCATTGTTGCGTTTGCTGACCATCCTCCTAAAAAAATGATGAGGAATTTCAAAGCCTTTAGCCAATTGGGCGAAACAGGGCGGCTTGGGCCGTTCAAAGTCAACGTCGCAAAATTTGGCAGTCTTCCAGACATGCCAATCACGTCAGGCCCGGATGAGGGTTTCAGCAAATTTCTCAGCGACAAGTTCAGTCTTGCGTCAATTGTCATGAAAAATGGTGACATCGTCCACGAGGCCTACAACAGCAGGCGAAATGTAAATAGCAATACACCCCTGCTTGGCATGTCTATGAGCAAAACCGCGGTTGCGGCCTCCGTCGGCAGCTTGATTTGCGAGGGCCGAATTAAAAGCATTGATGACAAGGTGGGTTCCTATTCCAGCTTTCTCCGCGACACCGCGTTTGCCGAAGTGACGGTCAGGAATGTTTTGCAAATGAATAGTGGCGTCAGCCCGCTGGGTCGTGCTGATGAAAAGAAATTCAACAGAAAAGCACGTGGAGTGGAAAAGTTTGATGGACAGGCCAGCGTCCGCGACGCGTTGCGCTTCTACAAGTCTGCATCAAGAGAGCAGGGTCAGAGGATGAACTATCACTCCACCGATACGTTAACCCTGTCTTTGCTGGTTGAAGACGCGAGCGGAATGCCGCTTAGCCAATATTTCCACGACAAAATTTACAAGTCCTTCGGCAAGAGCGGATACATGCACTGGACGAGTGACAAGTCCGGCACGACAGTCGCGTTTTCCGACCTTGTAATGACAGCGCGAGATTGGGCTGACTTCGGCAATTATTTGATGACGCAAATGGAAGAAGAGACTTGCCTGGGGTCCTTCTTCAAAGACGGAATCGACAATGCGGTTGATACCGGCAAGAAAAACGGGTCCCGCTATGGATATCAGTCATGGGTATATGACGTGAATGGCACGCCGTCATTGGTGCTGCAGGGGCACGGTGGTCAATTCATAGTCCTGGACCAGGCGAACAAAACCCTTTTACTGACGATTTCAATCAACGAGAATTATGAGGCTGGCAACTTGTTCTCGAACATTCACAAGTTTACAGAAAGGCTTAATTGAGTGTTGCGCCTGCGATGGGGTTTGCAGCAAGCGCCATAAGACCAAATCCCTGCGCATAGCCTTGCCCGGCTGACTTCTTTGACCACCCACCTATCCGGTCGATGATGTCTGAGGGTCAATTCACTTCTTCATACAAAATAACGGCCCAATGGCCGTCACTCTGACTACGCTGTTCGACTGGTCAGGGTTTGAGCAAGGATGTCACTTGAGAGTATTTGAGTGCCTTGGCACGGCTACGAGTGTTCAGCGCAAGCACGATGCGCTGCTTACCATGCAATGGCTGTACATCCTTCGGCACACGGCGAGAGAAGTAGTAAAAGCCACGCTTCTGGTAAATATACG
>JAYQDX010000097.1:0-5392 GCA_038138545.1 Rhodobiaceae bacterium
GGCCAGCTCTTCCTCCGGCACCAGCATGTTGACAGTGCAGTTGTTCAGATCGACACGCACCCGGTCACCGGTCCTGATCAGCGCCAACCCGCCGCCATCCGCCGCCTCCGGCGAGGCGTTCAGGATCGAGGGTGAGCCGGAGGTGCCTGACTGCCGCCCGTCGCCAATGCAGGGCAGCTCGTCGATGCCCTGTTTGATCAGGTAGGCGGGCGGGCGCATATTGACGACCTCGGCGCCGCCGGGATAACCGATGGGGCCGGCGCCGCGCATCACCAGAACCGCGGTGCCGTCCATGGCAAGCGACTCATCATCGATCCGCTGATGGAAATCGACGGGACCGTCAAAGACATAGGCGGTGCCCTCGAAGGCGTTCGGGTCGTCTGGGTTGGACAGGAATCTCTCGGCGAATGACGGGCTGATGACACTTGTCTTCATGATCGCGCTGTCGAACAGATTGCCGTGAAGATTGATGAATCCGGCCTGCGGCTTCATCGGTGCCTCGACTGGCCAGATGACGTCCGGATTGGCGATGGCCGTATTGCGGCAATTATCGCCGATGGTGCGGCCATTCGCGGTGACGGCCTGCGGGTTTGGCAGCAGATGATGACGCATCAGCTCGCCGATGACCGCCGGCACACCGCCGGCGCGGTGATAATCCTCGCCAAGATATTCGCCGGCCGGTTGCAGGTTCACAAGCAACGGTATCTCGTGGCCATGCGCCTGCCAGTCATCATTCGTCAGCTCGATCCCGAGATGCCGCGCCACCGCATTCAGATGGATCGGCGCGTTGGTCGACCCGCCAATCGCCGAATTCAGCACGATGGCGTTTTCGAAGGCGGCGCGTGTCATGATGTCCGACGGCTTCAGGTCATCCCACACCATGTCGACGATGCGGTTGCCGGTATGGTAGGCGATCTGCCCGCGCTCACGATAGGGGGCCGGGATCGCCGCCGCGCCGGGAAGCTGCATGCCAAGCCCCTCGGCAAGGGAATTCATTGTCGTCGCGGTTCCCATCGTGTTGCAATAGCCGGTCGAGGGGGTGGAGGATGTGACAAGATCAAGGAAACCATCATCATCGATCTCGCCGGCGGCGATCATCTGGCGCGCCTTCCAGATGATGGTGCCGGACCCGGTCCGCTGGCCATCATGCCAGCCATTCAGCATCGGCCCGACGGACAGCGCGATGGCCGGAATATCGACTGTCGCCGCCGCCATCAGAAGCGCCGGTGTGGTCTTGTCACAGCCGATCATCAGCACGACCCCGTCAATCGGATAGCCATACAGCGTCTCGACAAGGCTGAGATAGGCAAGGTTCCTGTCCAGCATCGCGGTTGGCCGCTTGCCGGTTTCCTGGATGGGATGAACCGGTATTTCCATCGGCAGGCCGCCAGCGGCGATGATGCCGTCGCGGACACGTTTTGCCAGTTCGAGATGATGCCGGTTGCAGGGCGACAGGTCGGACCCTGTCTGCGCGATGGCGATGATTGGCCGGCCATCACGAAGTTCCTCGCGGGTCAGCCCGTAATTCAGATAGCGCTCGGTGTAGAGCGCTGTCATCTCGGCATCATCCGGGTTGTTGAACCATTGCCGTGAGCGAAGCTGTGCCGGTTTGATCTTGCGGTCTGTCATGCCTGCCACCTTGTTGATCTGTTTGTTGTCATGCCGGGTTGTTATCACGCCGGGCCCGGTCGGGCCGTTTTTACCTGTCACGCTGTCCAACCACCATCGATATTGATCGCCTGACCGGTGACGAAAGCGCTCTCGTCGGAGGCCAGATAGACAGCCAGTGCGGCGATTTCCTCGGCTGTGCCGAAACGCCCCATCGGCTGGCGCGCGATGAAGGCCGTTCGTGCCTTGTCATAATCGCCGGTGTTGCTGAGCCGGTCTTCCAGCGACGGACTCTCGACCGTTCCGGGGCAGATCGCGTTGCAGCGAAGGCCACTGGTGACAAAATCGCTGGCGATCGATTTCGTCAATCCGATCACCGCCGCCTTGCTGGCGCCATAGACAAATCGGTTCGGCGCGCCGATGACCGACGAGGCGACCGAGGACATATTGATGATCGACCCGCCGCCACGCTCAATCATGCCGGGAATGACGGCGCGGGATGTGCGGAACATCGAGCGCACATTCAGCTCGAAGCCGAAATTCCATTCATCGTCGGTGGCGTCAAGGATCGTGCCGTGATGCACGAAACCGGCGCAGTTGAACAGAATGTCGGGCGTGGCGCGGCCCACCCCCTCGACAATCGATGTCTCATCCATGACGTCGAGCGTGAAGGTCGTGACGCCGTCGGTGCCGTCGAGTGTCGCCAGCGTTGCGGCATTGATGTCGGTGGCGAACACATGCGCGCCCTCTGCCGCCATCGCCAGCGCGGTGGCGCGGCCAATTCCCTGTCCTGCCGCCGTGATCAGCGCCGCCTTGCCGGCAAGTCTGCCCTGTTCAGTCATGAAAACCCCGGTTCCGTCGGATTGTCTCCCGGCCATCGTCGCTTTCCGGCCTTTCATATAGATAGCACAACCACACCACACGGACATATCTTTGGCCATGCGTGATCCATGAATTCATGGGTTTCCAGTCAAGGGTTTCCAGCTTGACAAGACATCGCCGCCATTCGTTTACTTTGATATGAAGCAGCCGGCGTGCTGCGACTTGCTACTCCGGATCCCGGCTGATCAGATACCATTCATGACCGGATCGTTCTGTCCGGCGATACCATGCCGACCGAATCAGTTCGCGAGAGAGGCGCCCTGACATGTCGAAGACCATCCGACTCGATCCAGCCGACAATGTCGTGACAGCCACCCTGACCCTTGAAGCCGGGACGCCGGTCGAGGATGTGGTGACGCAGGCGATCATTCCGCGCCATCACAAGGTGGCATCGCGGCCGATCAATGCTGGCGAGGCGGTTCGCAAATATGCGCAGGTGATCGGCTATGCCAGCGAGGACATTCCGGCAGGCGCGCATGTGCATGTGCAGAATGTCGAATTCCGCGCCACCGAGGCGAATTATGAATTCGCCACCGATCTGCGCCCGGTCGTGCCTGTCGAGGCGGCGGCACGGGACAGCTTCATGGGCTTTCGTCGCGCCGATGGCCGTGTCGGCACGCGCAACTATATCGGCATTCTGACATCGGTGAATTGCTCGGCCACGGCGGCGCGCATGATCGCCTCGGCCTTCGGGCCCGAGGAGATGGCCCATTATCCCAATGTCGACGGTGTCGTGGCGTTCGTCCATGGCACCGGCTGCGGCATGGCGGGGTCAGGTGAGGGTTTCGAGGCGCTGCAAAGGGTGATGTGGGGCTATGCCCGCAACCCCAATCATGGCGGGGTGCTGATGGTTGGTCTGGGATGCGAGATGAACCAGATCGACTGGCTTCTCGAGGCCTATGGCCTGAAGCAGGGGCCGCTGTTCAAAACCATGAACATTCAGGATTCGATGGGGCTGGCGAAGACCGTCGAGGCCGGGATCGCGATGGTGCGCGAGATGCTGCCCGAGGTGAACAGGGCAAGCCGCGCGCCATGCCCGGCGTCGGAGCTGATGGTGGCGCTGCAATGCGGCGGGTCGGACGCGCTGTCGGGCGTGACCGCCAATCCGGCGCTTGGCTATGCCTGTGATCTGCTGGTCGCGCAGGGTGGCACCGGGGTGCTTGCCGAAACGCCGGAAATCTATGGCGCCGAACATCTGCTGACGCGCCGCGCCGTTGATGAGTCCACCGGACAGCGTCTTGTCGACCTCATCGAGTGGTGGCAGGACTATACCGAGCGCAACCGTGGTTCGATGGACAACAATCCCAGCCCCGGCAACAGGAAGGGCGGGCTGACGACGATACTTGAAAAGTCGCTTGGTGCGGCGGCAAAGGGGGGCACCTCGCCACTGGCCGGGGTGTATAGATATGCTGAACCGGTGACGGCGCGCGGCTTCACCTTCATGGATTCGCCAGGCTATGACCCGGCATCGGTGACCGGGCAGATCGCCAGTGGCTGCAACCTGGTGACCTTCACCACCGGCCGCGGATCGGCCTTCGGATCGAAACCGTCACCCTGCATCAAGATCGCGACCAACACCGAGATGTATGAGCGGCTGATTGCCGATATGGATATCAATGCCGGCGCGATGCTGACCGAGGGGCGAAGCCTTGAGGAGATGGGGCGTGAAATCTATCAGATGCTGCTTGATGTGGCGTCTGGCGTGCGTTCAAAATCCGAGGCGCAGGGGCTTGGTGACTATGAATTCGTACCCTGGCAGATCGGCGCGACGATGTAGCGCCAGCCTGCCTTGACGCAGGCCGATATGGCGTGTTTGCCGCGCGATCATGAAGATCATCGAATGGGAACAAAGCACCGAATTGGAACAAAGCAATGACGATTGGCCTTCTTGTCATCGGGGACATCACAGCCGAAATGCGCGACCGCCTCGCCGGCCATCTCGACCTTCACGATGCACACCGGATCGACGACATGACCGGCTTTCTGGCCCGCCGGGGCGACAACATCGGCTATGTCCTGACCGACGGACATTACGGGGTCCCGCGCGACTGGATGGATGCGATGCCGAACCTTGCCTTGATCAGCAATTATGGCGTCGGCTATGACGCCATCGATGTCGGTCTGTCGGTGTCGCGCGGGGTTCTCGTGACGCACACGCCGGAGGTGCTGAATGACGAGGTGGCGACAACCGCGCTGATGCTGATGCTGGCAAGTTATCGTGATCTTCTGGCCAGCGATTCCTATGTGCGGGCCGGGCGATGGGCCGGTGACGGGCAGCTGAACCTTTCGCGTTCGGCGGATAACCGGCGGGTCGGAATTCTCGGCCTTGGCCGGATCGGACTGGCGCTGGCGCGCAAGCTGGAACCTTTCCATGCCGAGATTGCCTATCACAACCGCTCACCTCGCGATGTGCCCTATCAATATTACGATGATCTGGTCGAGATGGCCGCCGCCTGTGAAATCCTGTTTGTCGTGACCCCGGGCGGGGATGATACGCGCGGCCTTGTCGACCGGGCGGTGCTTGACGCGCTTGGTCCGGACGGCTTGCTGGTGAATGTCTCGCGCGGGTCGGTGGTCGATGAGGCGGCGCTTGTCGCGGCGCTTCGGGAGGGGCGGCTTGGCGGTGCCGGACTGGATGTCTTCGCGAATGAGCCGCATGTGCCGGAGGTGTTGTTTGGCATGACAAATGTCGTTCTCACACCACATATCGGCAGCGCCACGGTCGAGACCCGCCGCGCCATGGGCAACCTCGTCGTTGACAATCTGTTGCAGCATCTTGCCGACGGGCGTGTCATCAGCCCGGTGCCGGAATGTGTCGATCTGGCGAGGGTGGCCGAAAGGTTCGACGCCTAGTGCCATGCCTCGGGCGGCGCTGCCCCCGCATATCTGGCCCCGCATATCT
>JAYQDX010000097.1:5492-7914 GCA_038138545.1 Rhodobiaceae bacterium
CCCCGCATATCTGGCCCCGCATATCTAAGTCAGTGTTCAGGACAGAACAGGCCGGATGGGCAACGATATGTCACCGTTGTCGATTCACCGGATTAAACAAATTCCGCAACTCGCCGTTTGAGAGGGTGCATGAGCAGTTTTTCATGTTTCTCCCTCCTGAAACTCGGTTCCCCGGTGGTGTGTGCCACCGGGGATCTTCTTTGCCCTGAGGCAAGCTGCCAGCCGGCTCTGGTTGCCGAACAGGACGGCACAAAAAAGGCGGCGACCCCGCGGCCGCCACCCCCGATTCTGAGGTCTGATATAGGCCTATGCAGCGTCGATCAGTGTCTTCGGATTGGCATTGATGCTGATCTGCTTCGGCTTGTCGGCTTCCGGGATCTCGCGCTTCAGAAAGACGGTCAGAATGCCGTCGACGAACTGCGCGTCCTCGACCTTCATATATTCGGCAAGGCGGAACATCTTGGAAAAACCGCGCTGCGCGATCCCCTGATAGAGATAGTTGCCGGCATCCTCGCCCTTGTTGGCCTCGATGGTCAGCACGCCCTTTTCGGTCTGGATGCTGATGTCGTCGGTGCCAAAACCGGCAAGCGCAAGCTCGATCCGGTAATGCTCCTCATCATCCTTGGCGATGTTGTAGGCCGGGTAGTTCGGCTCCTTGCGGTCGGCAAGGCGGTTCAGTTCCTCGAACAGGCTGTCGAAGCCAACGAACTGGCGGGCCATGGGGGTGGTAAACAGAGTCATTTTCATCTCCTCTTTCAAGCGAGTCTGGTGCCATCTCCCTGTCAGGCAAGATGGCGGTTTGACGTTTGGTTTGTAACCCGTTACGGCGTTACGGTTTCGATATGGGGTGATAAACCGGCGGTTCAAGGGGGTGGCCATTCTGCCCAGAAATGGCCTTTTTTGGACCATTATGCGACCATGCTGGCGTTGCAATCTTGCATCATACCTTCATGGTTCCTCCCTGTAGACGGGCCGGCCTTGCCGGCCCGTTTCTTGTGCCCGTGCCGTTGCCGCCGCAAGGGCGATGCTCAGCTTTCCGGCAGGGCGCCACCAGCGGCGGTTCGTGCGGCGATAAAATTCTGCATTGCGTCAATGCGTGCCGGGTCATGGCCAAGCCCGGCATCGCGGCTGACGATGTCCTTCCAGATGCCGGTGGCGCGCTGGCTTGCCGTCTTCGCGCCGTTGTCCGTCCAGGTGCCGAAATTGGCCCAGTCGGCGACCAGCGGTTCATAGAATTCGGTCTGGTAACGCGTCATGGTGTGGGCGGCGGCGAAGAAATGCCCGCCAGGTGCCACCTCGGCAAGGGCGTCGAGATTGACCTGCGGGCTGTCTGGCGTGCTGTCGGCACACAGCTCGGCCACCATCTGCAGCACTTCCATGTCGGTGATCAGCTTTTCATAGGATACCGTCAGCCCGCCTTCCAGCCAGCCGGCGGCGTGGATCACCACCGTCGCGCCAGCCATCAGGCACCCCCACAGCGCGAACTGGGTTTCATTGGCCGCCTGTGAATCATTGATGTTGGCGGCCGAACCGCTGGCGCAGCGCCAGGGAAGATCGATATGCCGCGCCAGTTGGCCGGCGACAAGCGAGGCGCGGAAATGTTCCGGCGTGCCAAAGGCCGGCGCGCCCGATTTCATATCGACATTCGAGGTGAAGGTGCCATAGCAGACCGGCGCGCCGGGTCGCGCCAGCTGGGTCAGCGTGATGGCCGCCAGCGCCTCGGCATGGCTCAGCGTCATCGCCGCCTCGACGGTGATTGGTGCCATTGCCCCCATCAGGGTGAAGGGGGTGACGATCGACAGCTGCCCGTGGCGGGCGAAATCGATCAGCCCCTGCGCCATCGGGATATCGATCTGGCGCGGCGAGTTGGTGTTGATGATGGTGTAGCAATGGCTTTCCATTCCGAAACCGGCATCATCACAGCCGCGGAAGTCGCGCAGCATCTCGAAGCTCTCCATCACCTGCGGCGTGCCGCGGCTGAAAATGAAGGGAAGCTTGTCCGACAGGGTCAGCTGTGCCTGCATGGTGAAATAGTGCCGCAGATTCATTGGCACATCCTGTGGCTCGACAAGCGGCGGTACCATCTGCAGGACGTCGAAATGCTGCGTCAGCCTGATCAGTTCGCGAAAGTCCGATCCCGTTCCCGGGCGGCGCCCGCGTTCAAGGTCGGTGGCGTGCGGCGCGCCGGCCCCCGGCTGGAAGACCAGCATGCCGGGTTCCAGCAGCACATCGCGATCCGGCCGCGCGGCGCGGCACAGAATCGACCGGGGCGCGCTGTCCAGCGCCGCCGTCACCATCTCGCGGCCGATCCGGACCATCTCCGCTGACTCGTCTATTTGTGCGCCGCCAGCGGCAAAAATACGCCGTGCCTCGGGAAGCAGGATCTTCATCCCCAGCTCCTCGAGCATCGTCAGCGCGGCAT
>JAYQDX010000098.1:0-7789 GCA_038138545.1 Rhodobiaceae bacterium
AACGCTGCGACGAGCTTGGCATCCTGATCGACCTGTCACATATGAACGAGGCCGGATTCCGGGATGTCGCACGGCATTCGACGAATCCCCTCATCGCCACACATTCCAACGCGCACACCATATGCCCGCATGCCCGCAATCTGACCGATGAGCAGCTACATGCCATCCGCGACAGTGGCGGGATGGTCGGGTTGAATTTCGCCACCGCCTTCCTGCGGCCCGACGGCAGGATGCTGGCGGATGTGCCGCTCGATCTGATGCTGCGCCATCTCGACCACATGATCGGCATTCTTGGTGAGGATCATGTCGGGCTCGGCTCGGATTATGACGGTGCGGTGATGCCGGAGACGCTCACCAGCGCGGCCGACCTGCCCCGTCTTGTCGCGGCGATGCGGCAACATGGCTTCGGTGAGGAACTGATTGCCAAACTGTGCGTTGAAAACTGGCTTTCCATACTCGAAAGAATATGGAAATAAAATAAAACCAGATATTTAGGTTGCAATACTAATGTGGTTTATCATATCAATCCAGGCGGTATGATCGCGATCATTCGGCTGTTCGTTCCGCCCATCCGGCAAAGATCTTCTCGAGCATCACAACGACGTAATAGAGCGCGATGCCAAGCACGGCGAGCGCGATCAGAACGGCGAACATCAGCGGATAATCGGAATTGGTCTTGCCGCTGTCAAACAGCGCGCCAAGCCCGCGACCATGCGGCGACACGATTTCCATCAGGTTTGTGCCGATAAAGGCAAGCGTTACCGCAACCTTCAGCGCGCCAAAGAATTCCGGCAGCGTCTTTGGCAGCGCGATCTTCCAGAAGATGGTCACCTTTGACGCGCCGAGCGAGCGCAGGATATCGCGATATTCCGGCTCAAGAGTGGACAAGCCGATCGAGACCGACACGGCGATCGGGAAGAAGGAAATCATGAAGGCGATCAGGACCGTGTTCAAATCATGCTGGCCAACGAACATCAGTGCGACGATCGGAACGACGGTGGCCTTCGGAATGGCGTTGAACCCGACCAGAAGCGGATAGAGCCCCTCGCGCAGGACCCGTGAGAACCCCATGATCATGCCAAAGAGCACGCCGACAACGATGGCGATCAGCAGGCCGACGACGGTTCGCCACAAGGTCTCCCAGCCAAAGGTCAGGAACAGCCCCTTGAAACGCCAGAATGCCGGCCAGAGATCGCTTGGCGAGGCCATCTTGTAGTTTGGCCAGTCATTGACCCATACAAGCGCCTCCCAAAAAACGAGGAAAATGACAATGGCCAGCAGCGGCACGAATACCTGTCTCATTGGCCCGCCTCCTCGCCTTCACGGGCAATCCGGATCTGGTCACGCAACACATTCAGCGTTTCCGTTGCCTCGTTTGTATAGAGATGATCCAGCGTCCTTGGCCCGGTATCGGGCAGTTGCAGGCTGTATTGCACCGTCGCCGGCCGGCCCGACAGGACGATGACCTCGTCGGCAAGGAAAATGGCCTCGCGAAGGTCATGCGTGATCAGCACGCCGGTAAAAGGTTCCTCGGCGCGGAGCCGGTGCATCGTCAGCCACAGATCCTCGCGGGTGAAGGCATCGAGCGCGCCAAAAGGCTCATCAAGGATCAGCACCTCCGGCTGATGCACCAATGCACGGCACAGCGAGGCGCGCTGGCGCATGCCGCCGGACAGTTCGGACGGGCGCTTGTCCTCGAACCCGGCCAGACCGACAAGTTTCAGCAAATCACGCGCGCGGCGCTCCTTCGCGGCGGCGTTGAGCTTGCTTGGCACGATTTCCAGCGGCAGCATGACGTTTTTCAGAATGCTTCGCCATTCCAGAAGGACCGGATTCTGGAACGCCATCCCGACGTTCGATCGGGGGGACACCACCCGCTCACCCTGTAGCCAGACAGTGCCGGCGTCAGGCTTCATCAGACCGGCGACAAGGCGTGTCACGGTGGATTTGCCGCATCCCGACGGGCCGACAATGGCGCTGAAGCCATGCCGCGGCACACGGATCGTCAGATCATCAAGGACCGGAAGCGGACCGGTATTCGTCCTGTAGGTATGCGAGACGCCGTCAATGACGATGAGATCGCCGTCGCCTGCCTTGCTCTCGGGGGTATGTGCCATTTATTCGACCACGGAAATTATACGGCCCGGAATTCATTTATCTTGAACAACATTCATTCCGGTATTCATTCAGCCATGGCGGATATCTTGCCATGAAGAAAGACAGGACAGCGCCAGCAGGCGCCGCCCTGCCCCTGATTTTGTCAGTTCAGCGCGAAGCCGCCGGAGGGCAGATAGGCATCCGTGAAATACAGCGACGCATCCGGTGTGCCCTTGTACTCATAGGTTTCGCTGAGTTGCTCGATGGCGGCGGCAAAGCGGGCGTCATCGATGGCACCCATGCCGTTGGCCTTCACATTATCGGTCAGGACATTCGCTTCGATGGCCAGACTCAGGCGGCGCTGCTCAAGCGCGGCATCGGCGGCCGGGTTGCGTTTGACCAGCGCGTCGGCAGCCGCGGACGGGCTGGCAATGGCATCCTTCCACCCCGCGGCGACAGCGCCAAGGAAGCCCTTGACGGTATCGGCATTCGCAGCCGCGAACTCGGTATTGACGATGATGGCGTTGCCATAAAGCTGCAGCCCGTGGTCGGCCATCAGGATGGTCGAGATATCGTCCTCCGGCACACCAAGGCGCACCAGGTTCAGATAGGAGGAGAAGGAAAATCCGGTGACCGAGTCGACCTTGCCCTCGGCCAGCATCGGCTCGCGGGTCGGGAAACCGACAGGCTCGACCTTGATCTTGTCCATATCGAGATTATTGGCCTTCGCAAAGGACGGGAACTGAGCCCAGGCACCATCAGGTGGCGGGGCACCAAGAACCGACCCTTCAAGATCGGACGGCCCGGAAATGCCGAGCGACTTGCGACCGACAACCGCGAAAGGCGGCTTGTCATACACCATCATCACCGCGGTGACCGGCGCGCCGGGGTTCTGGTCAAGGAACTTGATCAAAGAGTTGATGTCAGCGAATCCGACAGGAAAAGCACCCGTCGCCACCTTTGGAATGGCGTCAAGCGAGCCCTTGCCGGGGGAAATCTCGACATCAAGGCCGGCGGCGGCGAAATGGCCATTGTCAATGGCGAGGAAATAGGGGGCCGATGGTCCCTCGAACTTCCAGTCCAGCGCGAACTGGATCTTTGTGGCGGCGAAACTCGACGCCGACGCGAGGACACCCAGAAGGGCCACCGCGAGTGATTTTGCGATTAGTCTGATCATTATGTTAACTCCCAAGTCTCGGCACCCGGTTGTTGGTGCGTCATGCACGCCATTGCGCTGGATTCATGTGAGGTTGAACAGTGCTGTTTTGTTGTCGTGGCTATGCAATTTTCTTTCACCCGGCGACAGCTTCAGTGACGGTGGTGGCAATTCTTTGCGGACTGCCCAGACCGCCCCGCAAGCAATCCGCCAACGGATGGGCCATCAGCCTTACCCGACCGGCCTTTGGCAGTCTGTCAGGTTTTTGCTGAATGATCAAAGCGATCTTGCGTCTTTGCTACCAATCCGAAAGCTGTTTGTCGGTGAATCGGCAGAAATCGGATGGATTTCGGCACCGCCGTCTAGCCGTGCGCTCCATAATGCGCCGAGACCATCTGGGTGATTCGGTCGATCAGGATCTGGTTTTCACGCAAGGGGTGAAGGATTTCCCTCTCGATGGCCGCAAAATTGCCATCACTTTCGGTGCTGTAGGTTTCCCTCTCATCCAGCATGCTGCCGACCGCGGCGCGTGGCTTGCGGCTGAAGGCGTCCTGGATAATCCCGGCAACCCCGGCGAAATCGAGCGACAGGCCAAGGGCGAGGATGTCGTCATTGCTGTATTGGTTGCTTTCCCCCAAATTCGGCGTCCGGCAGATGATCATCAGACTGTCCGTGATGACGGCAAGCCTCATCGCGTGAAGCAGGTCGAGCGCCCCGCGTCTCTCGCCGGTGACCCGCGCATTGTCCGCACCGACCTTGTCAACAAGCCGGTACAGATCGACAAGATCATCCCGCAATGCCCACACAGTCTGCTTGATATCGCGGAATCGCGGCCGGCCACGAAGGTGCTGGGCCAGCCGGCGAAGCGCCCTCTGGTTGCGCTGCTGCTTGCCATGATAGGCCCGGTTCACCCAGAACCCGGGATCGGCAAGGCGGCAATAGGCAAGAACCGTATTCAGCGAGCCAAGCGCCTTGCCGGCAAGCACATGATCAAGACATTGCCGCAGACGTGGCGAGTGCCGGTGGATCTCGACGAATTCATCGATATCGACTGTCGCCGCCCGGCCCATGCCGGAAATGACATTGGCCAGGAACCCGACCTGCTGGAGGATGGCGTTATGCGCGATGGCGCGGATTTTCGACGGGCCACGCCGCTCCCCGCCAGCCTGCACCACCCGTTTTGTTGGCCGTGATCCTGTCGGCGGCAACAGATTGCTGCCGAAAAGGTCGATCAGATCGCCATAATTCGGGTCCGCGACAAGGGCCTCGTGCCATGTCTTGAGTTCCAGAAACAGATCGAGGGAGAAATCTGTTTTCTGATAGAAGACATCATCCACGCAGTCTGAAGGTGGAGGCGCCGCCTCGGCGGCAAGCAGACCCCGCATCGTTGCTGCGGCGAGTTCGGCGGTGCCAAACAGGCGATATCCGTCACCACCCTGAAAACTCGACTGATGGTAGACACCGACGCCGAGATGCGCGGCTTCATGCCGGACATAGGGCGTCATCAACCAGGCCTGGCGTTCGGCCATCGGTGCCTGCATGCCGCCTCTGCCAAGCGACTCACCATGCGTGTTGAAGATCAGCAAATCGACATCGTCACCGATGCGATGCCGAAGCGAGCGAAGCAGTTTCAGCTGCAATCTCTCGATGGCCATATTGGCGGCAATCTGGCCAACGAACCGCCCGGCATCCGAGAATCCCGTCTGGATGGAAAGCCTGCCACGACGCCTGATATAGTCAATGAAAACAGACTGCTGTAAAAGCTGGTCAATAACCTTGTCGCCATGTTCAAGGCCATATCCGGTCTCGAAAAGCGGCGAAATATCCAGCCGGTCGGCAATATCGAACTTATGCGCCAGATAGAGGGCCGACATGATCGTGATGGGGCGTTCGCATTCGGCGATCAACAGCCGGATCGGCTGATCGGAATCGATATGTTTCAGGATCTGTGTCGCCAGCATCAATTGCCGCCGGGCGGTCGCCGTCTCGGCGTCAAGATTGCCGAAATTGATCTGCCAGGGTGACTCGGTCCGGATTCGGTTGGCCAGTCTTTCAATCAGCATGCGCGACGACGTCGCGCCGTCACTCACCGAGACGGCCCGCCCGTCGACAGGCCGCATGGCGTTGCGAATCTGCGCGGCGTTGATGCGAAGATGTACCTCGCCCATGCCAAAGCCATGCGTGGCGATATCGGCGGCCAGAACCATCACGCAAAGCGCCGCCTCATCATCCAGTTCGCGCGCAACGTCATGCAGGTCACGCGACAGCGTCCGGCTGGAGACAAGGCGGTTGTCTGCCCCCGTCAGTTTGTTGATGATCGCTGTGAAGTCCCTCTCGCCGGGCTGTTCAAACCCGGCAAGGGCTTCTTCGACAAGCGCCTGTTCCGCGGCAAGAGAGGCGGCAATACCCTCCAGCGCGGACAGGCCAAGCGAATCGATTGTGGCCCGGTATCCCTCCAGCGCCATTGCCTTTTCGCGAAGCCGCAGGCAGAAACTGTCAATCCAGCTGATGTCGGAACGCCCGTCGAGATCATACCCGACCCAGGTCGAGACGCCGATCAGGCCCGGCAGGCTGTCCCGCCATGTGTTCGCGTGCGTGGCCTGCCGCTGCCGCAGGATATCGGCATTGATGTCATTGACGGCAACACGGGCATGACGCACCGCCTGCATCGCCTCGGCATGTTCGTCATCCAGCGTCACCCGGTCACGCGGCGCAAAGGCGTCTTCCGGCATCTCGTCACCGCCTCTGGTGGCCGCCTCGCACAGCGAGCGGGATACCTCGCAGCGAAGCGCAAACACCGGGTGGGCGGTGAAGACGGCGCGATAGATCGGGCGTGATATGTCATGTTCGGACAGGTCCGGCAGACTATTTTGTCCGGCGCAGTCGAGGCCTGTCTGCCGGCGCAGCTCCGCCACCCGTTCCTGCCACAGCCCGGTGGCATGAAGATCAAGCACCTGGCGCAGATCCGCCACCGTCGCCTCGCCATCATAGAGTTGCTCGCCGATGAGGTCGGCAAGGGCCGATACCGGATTGACATCGGTCACCTGCATGCCCTGGCTACGGAATTGATAGAGATTCCGCAGCCATTCATCAGCAAAGTCACGTTGCGCGCGCATATTTGTTCCACCCCTTGCCTGTCGGCGGATGCCAACGGGTCCTGCCTTCGTAACGCCCCCTGACCGGGGCACCACAGGCGAAAACTGGAAAAGGCCGGAGCGGCGTAGCATCCGGGCACGGCGCATCCGGTGGTGTATATTCTGGATTGCGCGCCATTATGCGTGTCTGCCCTGGCTTCGCAACCGGTGAAAGCTCGATAACCCGGCAGATACTGAAAAAATTTTCCAACGGATCGCGCGAGACAGCCGATCCGTTGACAGGTCTGCCGCATCGCGCGACCTTCATATCAGGGCCAGTTGACCAGCCCGTCATCGCTGATCGACGGTCACGGGTTTGAATGACAGACCCACCTGAACCGCGAAGGAAAAAACCGGAATGCCAGAGATGAAGATTGCAGACCTTGTCGCGGAATCGTTGATCGCCAACGGCATCGACCAGCTTTATTGCCTTCCCGGAATTCAGAATGACGGGTTCTTCGATTCGTTGTTCGACCGCACCGACCGGATCACGCCGATCCAGACACGCCATGAACAGGGCGCGGCCTATATGGCGACCGGTGCGGCGCTGGCCACCGGTCGTCCGCAAGCCTTCTGTGTCGTGCCCGGGCCCGGGTTCCTGAACACGACCGCGGCACTGTCAACCGCCTGGGCGGTAAACGCGCCGGTGCTGGCACTCGCCGGCCAGATCCCGCTTGGCGCGCAGGGCAAGGGGCACGGGCTTTTGCATGAAATACCGGATCAGTTCGGCATTCTGGAACGGCTCACGAAATCCAGCCATCGTATAACCGGCCCCGAGGATGCCGCCGCCACCTTGCAGGCCGCCTTTCGCGATCTGAAATCCGGCCGCCCGCGCCCGGTTGGACTGGAGATCGCCGTCAATCTGTGGGGCCAGCACGCGGCCGGGGATGTCGACGGCCTGCGGGTCGATCCCGGGGCCATGCCAAGCCTCGATACAGATGCCATTGACCGGGCGGCATCCCTGATCGCCGCGGCCCGGTCCCCGATGATCGTGGTCGGAGGCGGCGCGCAGGATGATGCCGAGGCGGTGCGCCGGCTGGCCCGCCGGATTGGCGCGCCGGTCGTGGCCTTTCGCACCGGCCATGGGATCATGCCGGATGACGAGCCGCTGTCGATCGGCATGCCGGTCGCGCACAGCCTGTGGGCGGATGTCGATCTTGTCATCGGTCTTGGCACGCGCCTGCAAAGCCAGATCATGTCATGGGGCCAGGATGATGCGATGAAGGTCATCCATATCGATATTGACGAGGCGCAGATCGGCCGCAGCGCCGCGGTCGATGTCGGGATCCATGCCAGGCTTTGCGATGCCCTGCCGCCATTGTTGACAGCGGTTGATTCAGAGGCGGATCCCAACACGGGCTGGCTTGACCGGGTCGCTGATGTGAAAGCGCGGCGGGCCACT
>JAYQDX010000099.1:0-7675 GCA_038138545.1 Rhodobiaceae bacterium
TTGTCCTCGGCGCACAGCTGCAGATAGCGTTCCAGCCGCGCCGATGAATGTTCGGGGCCCTGCCCCTCATAGCCATGCGGCAACAGCAGCACCAGCGCGTTCATGCGCAGCCATTTCGCCTCACCCGAAGAGATGAACTGGTCGATCACCACCTGCGCGCCATTCGCAAAATCACCGAACTGCGCCTCCCACATCACCAGCGCGTTCGGCTCGACCTGCGAGAAGCCATATTCAAACCCCATCACCGACGCTTCGGACAGGGGGGAGTCGATGACCTCGAAATCCGCCTGGTCCGGCGACAGATGCGCCAGCGGCGCGTACCGTTCCTCGCTCGCCTGATCGACAAGAACGGCGTGACGCTGGCTGAAGGTGCCACGGCAGGAATCCTGTCCGGAAAGCCGCACCATATCGCCTTCAAGCAGCAGCGAGCCGAAGGCCAGATGCTCGGCGGTGGCCCAGTCCAGACCCTCGCCTTCACCGATCCGCGCCGCCCGTGCCTCGATGATACGGGTCAGCTTCGGGTTCAGCGTCATATGCTCGGGAACCGTTGTCATCGTCTTGCCGATCCGGCGCAGCGTGTCGATATCGACGGCGGTCTCGCCGCGCCGTTCGACACCATGTGCGGTGCGCATGCCGGACCAGCTTCCCTCGAGCCAGTCGGCCTTGTTCGGCCGATAGCTTGTGCCGGCCTCGAATTCCGCATCGAGATAGGCAATCCGCTCATCGACAACCGCCTGCGTCTCGGCCCGGCTCATGATGCCCTCGGCAACAAGCTTGTCGGCATAGATGGTGCGCGTTGTCGGATGTTTGCCAATGGTCTTGTACATCAATGGCTGGGTGAACATCGGCTCGTCACCCTCATTATGGCCAAAGCGGCGATAGCAGAACATGTCCAGCACCACATCGGTGCCGAAAGCCTGACGGAACTCGATGGCAATCCGCGCCGCATGGACAACCGCCTCGGGATCATCGCCATTCACATGGAAGATCGGCGCCATCACCATCTTCGCAACATCGGTCGGATAGGGCGACGAGCGCGAATAATGCGGGCTTGTCGTGAACCCGATCTGGTTGTTCACGATGATGTGGATGGTGCCGCCGGTGCGATAGCCGCGAAGCGCTGAAAAGGCAAAGGTCTCGCCAACCACACCCTGGCCGGCAAAGGCGGCATCGCCATGCAGAAGGATGCCGACAACCTCGCGCCGGTCGACATCGTCGCGCTGCTGCTGCTTGGCGCGGACCCGGCCGACAACGACCGGATCGACGATTTCGAGATGCGACGGGTTCGGCGCCAGGCTGAGATGCACGGTCCTGCCGTCGAACTCACGGTCCGAGGACGCCCCCATATGGTATTTCACATCACCCGACCCGCCGGCATCCTCCGGGTTGGCCGGGTTGCCGAGAAATTCCGAGATGATGGCACGGAACGGCTTGCCGAACACATTGTGAAGCATGTTCAGGCGGCCACGATGCGCCATGCCGACGACAATCTCGCCAAGGCCAAGCTGCGACCCACGCTTCAGGATCTGCTCGATGGCCGGGATCATCGCCTCGCCACCATCCATGCCGAACCGCTTGGTGCCGGTATATTTCTTGTGCAGATATTTCTCGAATTCCTCGGCATCGACAAGACGTTCATAAATCGCCTTCTTGCCGCGCTTGGTGAAATCGGTGCGGTTGCCGATGGCCTCGATACGTTCCTGGATCCAGGCCTTTTGCGCCGGGTCCTGAATATGCATGAATTCGACACCGATGGTCCCGCAATAGGTGCGGCGCAGCGTCTCGACGATTTCACGAAGTGTCGCTGTTTCCAGCCCTAGAACGTAATTGATGAAGATCGGACGGTCCCAATCCTCGTCGGTGAAACCGTAGGTGACCGGATCAAGCTCGGGATGAAGCGGTTTGTTCTCCAGCGACAAGGGATCCAGATCGGCGATCAGATGCCCACGGATCCGGTAGGCGCGGATCAGCATCACGGCGCGAAGCGAATCCAGCGTCGCCGCCCGCATGTCATCGGCATTCATCCGCCGGCCGGCGGCATGACCGGCGGCAACGGCATTGATCGATTCCGCCGGATCGGTGGCGCCGACGATACGGCTGGCATTCCGCGCCCAGCTGGGGCCATGATCGATTTCGGCGCCGCTGTCGCCAAGCGCGTTCAGCTTTTCGAAATAGCGCGCCCAGCGCGCATCGACCGCCGACGGGTCGCGCCGCCAGGCAGCGTTCATCTCGGCAATGAAGGTGGCGTTGGCCGCCGACAGGAAGGTCAGATCAAAGTCACCAGCCGGATCTGGCGGGGCTGGCACCTGCGCCGCGTCATCCATATGTAAAGCACCCGTTCATGTTGTGTCCCGTCCCCAGTCTAGGCTCTGCCGGCTGAGATTCAAGCCATCAGCGTTTCAGACGCCCCGCGCCATGGCGCGGGTCACGGCATTGCCGATATCCGCCGGCGATTCCGCCATCTCGAACCCGGCCGCCTGCATGGCGCCGATCTTGTCGGCAGCGCCCCCACTGCCACCGCTGACGATGGCGCCGGCATGCCCCATGCGGCGGCCCGGCGGCGCTGTCTGGCCGGCAATGAAGCCGGCAATCGGCTTGCGCTGCGGCTGCGCGCTATAGAAGGCCGCTGCCTCTTCCTCGGCAGACCCGCCGATTTCGCCGATCATCACGATCGCCTCGGTCTGGTCGTCGGCGAGGAACATCTCGAGGCAGTCAATGAAATTGGTGCCGTTCACCGGGTCGCCGCCAATGCCGATGCAGGTCGACTGGCCAAGCCCGACGGCGCTGGTCTGGGCCACCGCCTCATAGGTCAGCGTTCCCGAGCGCGACACGATCCCGACCTTGCCCGGGGTGTGGATATGGCCGGGCATGATGCCGATCTTGCACTCGCCCGGGGTGATGATGCCGGGGCAGTTCGGGCCGATCAGGCGGCTTTGGCTACCGTCAAGCGCCCGCTTCACCCGCACCATGTCAAGCACCGGAATGCCCTCGGTGATGCAGATGATCAACGGCATGCCGGCATCAATGGCCTCAAGGATCGAATCCGCGGCGAAGGGTGGCGGCACATAGATGACCGAGGCGTTGGCGCCGGTCTCGGCCATCGCCTCGCCAACCGAATTGAACACCGGCAGGCCAAGATGCGTCTGCCCGCCCTTGCCCGGCGTCACGCCGCCGACCATGACGGTGCCGTAATCAATCGCCTGTTCGGAATGAAAGGTGCCCTGCGAGCCGGTAAAGCCCTGGCAGATGACCCTTGTCTGGCTATTCACGAGAACTGACATGACTTTCCCCCGTCAGGCGGTGGCGGCGACAATCTTCGCCGCCGCATCGGCCAGATTGTCCGCCGGAATGATGTCGAGGCCGCTTTCGGCCATGATGCGCTTGCCTTCATCGACATTCGTGCCCTCGAGTCGCACGACAAGCGGCTTGTCGAGGCCGAGCGTGCGCGCCGCGCCGACAACGCCCTCGGCGATGATGTCACAGCGCATGATGCCGCCGAAGATGTTCACCAGAATACCGCGTACATTCTCGTCCGAGAGAATGATCTTGAAGGCCTCGGTCACGCGCTCCGTCGTCGCGCTGCCGCCGACATCCAGGAAATTGGCCGGCGAGCCGCCCTGAAGCTGGATGATATCCATCGTCGCCATGGCGAGGCCGGCACCATTGACCATGCAGCCGATATTGCCGTCGAGCTTGATGTAGTTGAGATCGAACTCGCTGGCGCGGACCTCGGCCGGGTCCTCCTCGGCGAGATCGCGAAGCGCCATCACCTCGGGATGCCGGTACAGCGCGTTGTCATCAAAGCTCATCTTGGCATCAAGCGCCAGCAGATCGCCGGCACCGGTCACGACCAGCGGGTTGATCTCAATCAGGCTGGCATCAAGCGCGCTGAACGCCTCATACAGGCCGCCGAGGAATTTCGGAAGCTGCTTCGCCGTCGCGCCGGTCAGCCCCATGACCCCGGCAAGGCGGCGCGCGTGATGCGGCTGCAGGCCGGTTGCCGGGTCAATGGCGACGGACAGGATCTTGTCGGGCTGGGTGGCGGCGACCTCCTCGATATCCATGCCGCCCTCGCTGGAGGCGATGATGGTGATCCGGCTGCTGCCACGATCCACCAACAGGGACAGATAAAGCTCATCCCCGATATCGCAGCCTTCCTCGACATACAGGCGCTTGACCTCGCGGCCCTGCGGGCCGGTCTGGTGCGTGACGAGGGTCTTGCCGAGGAGGTCCTCGGCAACCTCGCGCACCTCGTCAACCGAGGCGACAACCTTGACACCGCCCGCCTTGCCGCGGCCACCGGCATGGATCTGCGCCTTCACGACATGCACCGGCCCGCCAAGCTCGGTGGCGGCATCGACCGCCTCGGCGACCGAGAATGCCGGTTTGCCACGCGGCACCGCAACCCCGAAACCGGCCAGCAAGGTCTTGGCCTGATGTTCATGGATGTTCATCTGAATTCCCCCGCAAAGCGAGCCATCGCCCGCACCAGAACCTATTCCAGAGAGTCGACAACCTCGTTAAGCGCCCGCACCGCGGCGACCGAATGGTCGAACATTGCCTTTTCCTCATCATCAAGCGCAATCTCGACAATGCGCTCGACGCCGCCGGCACCAAGCACGACCGGCACACCGACATAAAGACCCGACAGCCCGTAGGCGCCATCCACATAGGCGGCGCAGGGAAGCACGCGTTTCTTGTCGAGAAGATAGGCCTCTGCCATCTCGATGGCCGAGGAGGCCGGCGCATAGAAGGCCGAGCCGGTTTTCAGCAGGCCGACGATTTCAGCGCCGCCATCGCGGGTGCGCTGCACGATCTCGGCGATCTTCGCCTCGGTCGACCATCCCATGGCGATCAGGTCCGGCACCGGAATGCCGGCCACCGTCGAATAGCGGACAAGCGGCACCATCGTATCGCCATGTCCACCAAGAACAAAGGCTGTCACATCCTCGACCGAAACCTTGAATTCCTCGGCCAGAAAATAGCGGAAACGCGCCGAGTCCAGAACGCCGGCCATGCCGACAACACGCGCCGTCGGCAGGCCCGCGGCCTGCTGCAGCACACCGACCATCACATCAAGCGGATTGGTGATGCAGATCACGAAGGCATCGGGGCAATTGTCGCGGATGCCGGCGCCAACCTGCTGCATGACCTTGGTGTTGATGCCGATCAGATCGTCACGGCTCATGCCTGGCTTGCGGGCGACCCCGGCGGTGACGATCACCACATCGCTTCCGGCCAGCGCCGCATAGTCGTTGGACCCGTCGAGAGCCGCATCGAACCCCTCGATCGGGCTTGCCTGCGCGATATCAAGAGCCTTGCCCTGCGGGATACCCTCGGCGATGTCGAAAAGCGTAACGTCGCCAAGTTGCTTCAGGCCGGCGAGAAGGGCCAGGGTGCCCCCGATGTTGCCGGCACCGACCAGTGAAATTTTGTTGCGAGCCATATCCTGCGGTTCCTGGAATGCGTTTGGAATTGTGCATCGCCGGCACCTGGGGGCGTGCGACGAAATGTTGCCGGTGGTTTACCGGAATCCACCCGTCTAAACAAGAGGAATTGCCGCTCCCCGGCATCCTTGCCGGCGGGTGCCGACACGCGGTCGCACTCTATGGCTCGACATGACGGCGTGTCATTTCCCCAAGCCGTGATCGCGTCCGGTCAAATTCAAAGGCGAACAGATGACCGTCATACAGCGTCTCGATCTCGCAGGCGGCCGACGCGATCAGAAAGCGCTGCCGGTCATAGAGCGCATCAACAAGCCACATGAAGCGCCGCGCCGACGCCTCGTTCGCATCCGACAGTTCCGGCACATGATCAACGATCAGGCCAGCAAAACGCCCGGCAATGGCAAGATAGTCACGCGCCGCCAGCGGTGCCTCGCACAGCGCCGCGAAACTGGCCCGCGCCACATCGCCCGCCACCCGGTCGAAATGGATCTCGCGCCCGGCGACCCGGATGACATCGCCGGTGACCGGGGCGGTGCCGGCAAGCTGGCGAAAGCTGTCAGCAAGCGCGGTTTCGGCGCGCTGGTCATCCGGCACATACCAGGCCGGCAGCGAGGCCAGCATGCTGGCGCGCCAGTCCTGCCCATCCGCTATTTCGTGAATTGCGCACCGCGTCTTCAACAGCTCGATAAAGGGAAGGAAGCGGTCTCGATGAAGGCCATTCCTGTAGAGCTCGTCAGCATGCCGGTTCGAGGTGGCCACCACCGTCACGCCGCGATCGAACAGTGCCGTGAAAAGCCGCGCCAGGATCATCGCATCAGCAATGTCCCGCACCTCCATTTCATCGAAGCACAATACCCGGCCATGCGCCGCCAGGCTGTTGGCGGCCGCCGCGATCGGATCATCGGCACCGGCTTCGCGGGCGGCGTGGACCGCATCCTGCGCCATCACCATGAAATCATGAAAATGCAGGCGGAACGGCCGGATTTCGTCACTTGATTCGGCAAGCGCATGGTGGAACATGTCCATCAGCATGGTCTTGCCACGCCCCACCCCGCCATGGATATAGAGCCCGGTGACAGGCGTGGCACGGCGTCCAATACCGGTGAACCAGCGCCGTTTCGGCACCTGTTCCAGTCTCGCGATCAGATCATCGAGCGCCGCCGCCACGGCCATCTGGCCGGCATCATGCGACAGCGCGCCATTGTCAATGCGGGCGGCGAGGGCGGCGCCTACCGTGGCGCCTGTTGTGGCGGGTGCGGCGGAGTCAGCCATTCGTCATTCCGGCAGCCGGGTCAGGGCGCAGCGCGATGGCATCACCGGCTGGCGATCTCGCTCTTGATGCTGGCGATGGCCTGGCCCGGATTCAGCCCCTTGGGGCAGGTCTTCGCGCAGTTCATGATGGTGTGGCAGCGA
The DNA here is from genome assembly GCA_038138545.1 of Rhodobiaceae bacterium. GTDB lineage: Bacteria > Pseudomonadota > Alphaproteobacteria > Puniceispirillales > Puniceispirillaceae > UBA8309. Next base: position 6,861 of record JAYQDX010000099.1, read on the forward strand.
TAGAGCGCGAAACTGTCATCCAGCGCGTCAAGTCGCTCGGCCGTACGGTCATCACGGCTGTCAGCGACCCAGCGATAGGCCTGAAGCAGCACCGCCGGCCCCAGATATTCGTCGCCATTCCACCAATAGCTCGGGCAGGCCGTCGAACAGCTGAAACACAATACGCATTCCCACAGCCCGTCGAGCTTCTCGCGCTCGGCCGGCGACTGGCGGCGTTCCTCACCCTCCGGCGCGTCGCCATCCGCCTTCAGCCAGGGTTCAATCGAGGCAAGCTGGCGATAGGCGTTGCTCAGATCGGGGACAAGATCCTTGACCACCGGCATGTGCGGCAGCGGGAAGATCTTCACGTCACCCTTCACATCCTCGATGCTTTTCAGACAGGCCAGCGTGTTGGTGCCGTCGATATTCATCGAGCAGGACCCACAGATTCCCTCGCGGCAGGAGCGCCGGAAGGTCAGGCTGCTGTCCTGCTCGCTCTTGATCTTGATCAGCGCATCGAGAACCATCGGGCCACATTCATCGAGATCGACCTCGAATTTGTCGACGCGCGGGTTGTCGTCATCATCCGGTGACCAGCGATAGATCTGGAACACACGGACGTTCGACGCGCCCTCGGGAGCCGGATAATGATCCCCGGAGGTGATCCTTGAATGCGCGGGAAGGGTGAATTCAGCCATGATGTCGCCAGCCCCCAAAATGCCTTGTTATCAACTGCCTTGCTACCTGCAGCCCGAATGCCTTGTCCAACTTGCCGGTCAGTAGACGCGCGGTGCCGGCGGTATCGGCGCCACATCGTTGCTGAGCGTGTTCATCAC
>JAYQDX010000100.1:0-7526 GCA_038138545.1 Rhodobiaceae bacterium
TGTCGACAAGCAGCGTATATCCGGCGGCGAGCATGAACAGTGCCGCGTGAAGGTAAAGCACGCTTTCCTGTGCCCAGATCGAGTTGACGCCGAAAATATAGCGCCCGATCACGATGCCGAACTGAATCAGCACCATGGCCAGCGCGAACCATCGCACGATGCGCGCCACGGCGCGGTTGAGCGAATCAATCCAGTCAGCCAGACGCAGCATGCATGCTCTCCAGAGATATCAACGCAATGGGCGCATGACCCTTTCAGCCATGCGCCCGGCCTTCGTCAGTAACCCATTACATGGGCACGGGCGTTCATCTGCCCGTTGTCGGCATAGGTCATGTAGGCGCCGACGTTGTCGCGATGGGCGACGAAGCTTTCGGTGATGCGCCTTACCAGCTCATCATCGTCACTGCGCAGCTCCTCGATCACCTCGGCGGCGGCGACACCCATGGCGTCGATCACTTCCTGCGGGAATTTCCTGACCTGGACACCATGTTCCTTGACCAGCTTTTGCAGCGAAATGGCATGCTTCGTCGTATATTCGGACCAGACCGGATTGTAGAGGCTCTCGCAGGCCAGCGCGACGGCCTGTTTCAAATCATCGCCAAGCGCGTTGTAGGCAGCGGCATTGACGCCGCATTCCTCGGCCGACGACGGTTCGCCCACACCGGGCCAGTAGTAATTCTTGGCTATCTGATGATAACCAAGGGCGCTGTCTGTCCAGGGTCCGATGAACTCGCCCGCATCCAGCGCACCGGTTTGAAGCGCCTGGAACATGGCCGGGCCACTCATCGCCTCGGCGGCCATACCAATCCTGGCGCACATCTCCGAGGCAAGCCCGGTGGTGCGGAATTTCAGCCCCTTGAGGTCCTCGACCGAGTTGATCTCCTTACGGAACCAGCCGCCCCATTGCGGGCCTGAATTGCCGCACAGGAACGGCTTGATGCCGAAACGGCCATACATTTCATCATAGAGCGCCTGTCCGCCACCATGGTAGAGCCAGCCGAACTGCTCGTCCGCGCGCAGGCCGAAGGGTTGCGAGCCAAAGAGCAGGATGCCCTTGGATTTTGAGCCCCAATAGGCCGGAACGGCATGGTAAAGCTCCGCCGTACCTTCGCTGACGGCATCAAAGACACCGCGCCCCGGCACCAGTTCGCCGGCGGCGAACAGCTTTACCTCGATCCGCCCACCCGAAAGGGTGGTAATGCGATCAGCCAGCATCTGCGCCGCCACGCCGGGCCCGGGCAGATTCTTCGGCCATGCCGTGACCATTTTCCACTGCTTCACACCCTGTGCGATGGCCGGCGTTGCCAGAGGCACGGCAGCAGCACCGATGACACCGGCTTTGATGAATTTCCGTCTATCCATTGTCGTCACTCCTTATTGACTGATGGGGGTTTGCCTTCCAGTCCGTCTTCCGCGGCTCCTGATGCGCTTGGGATACGCATCTCAAAAATATCCGTAATGGTTGCATAATCGTAATAGCCCATGCGGGCGATCGGCCGGATTTTTGCAATGTCGAGCCTGCCCGACGGCAGGATCACCCGGTCCGCCACATGAATGCGCATGACCTGCCCATACACCACATCGACGCAGCCGACAGGGCTATTGCCGGGCAGTCTGTGGGTGGACAGGTACCGGCATTCAAAATGGCAGGGGCTTTCCGCCACACGCGCGCCGGGAGCATCGATGCAATCGGCCTTTGTAAGGCCCGCACGCTCGAACTCATCCTCATCGGGCGGCAGGGCCATCGCCGAGATATTGACCGCCTCGCGAAGGTCATAGGTCGCCATGTTCCAGACGAACCAGCCGGTCTGCTCGGCATTGACAACCGTGTCCTTGCGTCGTCCATCGGGGTGCTGGTTGGCGGCGAACATCACCATCGGCGGGTCGAAGGTCAGGTTCTGCCACTGGCTGTAGGGGGCAAGGTTGTGCACACCGTCGGGGCTGATCGTCGACAGCCAGCCGATCGGCCTTGGCACCGTGCAGGCCTTGAACGGTGAGAAGGGAAGCGGGCAGTCCTCGCTGTCAGGCGCGTAATGCATGGCTCAGTTCCCCAGAATTCCCGGCAGCCGAAGCCCGTGTTCCTTTGCGCAATCCAGCGCGACGTCGTAGCCGGCATCGGCATGACGCCAGACGCCTGACGCCGGATCGTTCCACAGAACACGGTCCAGACGTCCGGCCGCTTCCGGCGTTCCGTCGGCAACGATCACCACACCGGCATGCTGCGAAAAGCCCATACCGACACCGCCGCCATGATGCAGGCTGACCCAGGTGGCACCGCTGGCAGTGTTCACCAGCGCGTTCAGCAGCGGCCAGTCGCTGATGGCGTCCGACCCGTCCTTCATGGCTTCTGTCTCGCGGTTGGGGCTGGCGACAGAACCACCATCAAGATGATCACGGCCAATCACGATGGGGGCTTTCACTTCACCGCTGGCGACCATTTCGTTGAACTTCAGACCCGCCCGATGGCGGTCTCCCAGCCCGATCCAGCAGATGCGTGCCGGCAAGCCCTGAAACGGGATCCGCTCTCTGGCCATGTCCAGCCAGTTATGCAGATGGGTGTTATCCGGAAACAGCTCCTTCATCGCCTGATCGGTCCTGTAGATATCCTCCGGATCGCCGGAAAGCGCGCACCACCGGAAGGGACCGATCCCCTTGCAGAACAGCGGCCGGATATAGGCCGGAACAAAGCCCGGGAAGGCAAAGGCGTTTTCCAGCCCCTCATCAAGTGCGACCTGACGGATATTGTTGCCGTAATCGAGCGTCGGCACGCCGTCGTTCCAGAAATCGACCATTGCCTTGACATGCGTCTTCATCGAGGCACGCGATGCCGCCTCGGCGGCCTTCGGATCACTTTCGCGAATCTCGCGCCATCTGGCCATGCTCCAGCCCTGCGGCAGGTAACCATTGAGCGGGTCATGGGCGCTGGTCTGATCGGTGACGATATCGGGGCGGACACCCCGGCGGTGGATTTCCGGAAAGATATCCGCCGCATTGCCAAGCAGCGCGACCGATTTCGCCTCGCCAGCCCTTGTCCAGCGCCCGATCATGTCCAGCGCCTCGTCAAGACTGTCGGTCCGTTCATCCACATAGCGGGTGCGCAGCCGGAAATCGATGCTGTCCGGGTTGCATTCGACCGCAAGGCAGCAGGCCCCCGCCATCACGGCGGCCAGAGGTTGGGCGCCGCCCATGCCGCCAAGGCCTCCGGTCAGTATCCATCTTCCCGTCAGGTCGCCGCCATAATGCTGCCGACCAGCCTCGGCAAAGGTCTCGTAGGTACCCTGCACGATGCCCTGACTGCCGATATAGATCCATGAGCCGGCGGTCATCTGGCCGTACATCATCAGGCCCTTTTTATCGAGCTCGTTGAAATGGTCCCAATTGGCCCAGTGCGGCACGATGTTCGAATTGGCGATCAGAACGCGTGGCGCGTCCGTATGGGTTTTCACGATGGCGACCGGCTTGCCGGACTGCACCACGAGCGTTTCATCCGATTCAAGATCCTTCAGGCCGGCGACGATCCGGTCGAAATCCTCCCAGGTGCGCGCCGCGCGGCCGATGCCGCCATAGACCACCAGTTCATGGGGGTTCTCGGCCACCTCGGGATGCAGGTTGTTCATCAGCATCCGCATCGCGGCCTCGGTCAGCCAGCTCTTGGCGCTGATCTCGGTGCCCGTTGGCGGATAGATGTCTCGAATGTTGTGACGCAGATTGGTCATGCGGGGCTCCAACGGGTTAGATCTTGAAGAATGAGCTTGAGGTGCGGGCGCAGGCGCGCCGCGACATCCCCTTCATAATTCCAGGGGGCCTGTTCAAGCATGTAGGTGGATTGTGCGAGTTCCATCTGGATCGCATGCAGCCCGTCAGCCGGACGGCCATAATGACGCGTCGTCCAGCCTCCCTTGAACCGGCCATTCAGTATTGTCCTGTAGCCTTCGGCCGCATGGCATCTTTGCGTCACCAGGGCCTCAATCGCCGACGCGCAGGTGCGGCCACCATCCGTACCGATATTGAAATCCGGCAACACGCCCTCGAAAAGAAACGGGATCTGCGACCGGATAGAGTGACAATCATAGAGGATCGCAAAGCCATGGATGGCCTTGACCCGCGCCAGTTCGGCGCCCAGCGCCGCGTGGTACGGGGCATGATAAAGCTGTCTGCGGCTTTCGGTCTCGGCGGCATCCGGTTCCGCGCCGTCCTGATAGATCGGCAGCCCGTCAAAATCGGTGACCGGGCACAGCGCGGTGGTGTTCTGCCCCGGATAGAGGCTCGTGCCGGCGGGATCGCGATTCACATCGATGGCATAACGGTGTATCAGCGTGCGCACCGTCGTCACATCGGGCACGAGCCCGTCATAGAGCTGGTGAATATGCCAATCCGTATCGGCCCTCGCTCGGCCGGTTTCGTTGAGGTCTTTCGCCACGTTCTCCGGCAGCTCGGTGCCGGTATGGGGAAGTCCCAGCACAAGCGGGCCATCACCGCGGCTGATCTCAAGAAAGCTCACAGTATCACCTCCACACCGGCAGACCGCGCCAGAGCGTCAGAACCTATCAGTCCCGCTGCCGCCTCCAGTTCGGGCGCCATGTAACGATCCGAGGTCAGAGACGGAACCACGGTCCGCAGGAAACCGACCGCCCTTTGAAGAGCCTCGGAGGTCTTGAGCGGCGCGCGGGCCTCGATCCCCTGCGCCGCGCACAGCGCCTCGACACCAAGGATGACGGACAGATTGCCCACCATGCGCTTCAGCCGGCGGGCACCGTGGGCGGCCATGCTCACATGATCCTCCTGGTTGGCGGAGGTCGGCGTACTGTCGGTGGAGCACGGGTTGGCGAGATGCTTGTTCTCGCTCATCAGCGCGGCGGTCGTGACCTCGGCGATCATGAAGCCGGAATTCAAACCCGGTGCCGGGGTCAGAAAGGGCGGAAGATCAAAACTCAGGGTCGGGTCCACCATGAGGGCCACACGGCGCTGCGCGATCGCGCCAAGCTCGGCAATCGCCAACGCAATCTGATCGGCGGCGAACGCCACCGGCTCGGCATGGAAATTGCCGCCGGACAGAATCCCGCTTTCCGTCACCAGCGGGTTATCCGTCACCGCGTTGGCCTCGATTTCCAGCGTCTGCGCGGCAAAGCGAAGAAGGTCCAGCGACGCACCCGCGACCTGCGGCATGCAGCGAACGCAATATGGATCCTGCACGCGGCTATCACCGTCGCGGTGGCTTTCGCGAATCTCGCTTCCTTTCATCAACTCCGACATCGCACAGGCAATGTCGATTTGCCCCTTCTGGCCGCGCAGCGCATGAATCTCGGGCCGCAAAGGCTGCGTCGAGCCCATGATCGCATCGGTCGACATTGCCGCCGTAACGACCGAGCCTCGTACCATCCGTGCCGCATCGAACAGGGCGGCAAGCGCACAGGCCGTCGAAAATTGCGTGCCGTTGATCAGCGCCAACCCCTCTTTCGGGCCCAGAACCACCGGTGACAACCCCGCCTGCCTGAGCGCCGCACCGCCGGGCAGACATTCATCGTCGATGATCGCTTCGCCCTGACCGATCATCACAGCCGCCATATGCGCCAGCGGCGCAAGATCACCCGACGCGCCGACCGAGCCCTGGGTCGGGATCAAGGGCGTGACACCGCGGTCGAGCATGGCCTCTATCAGGGCGCATACCTCCCACCTGACCCCCGACGCCCCGCGACCAAGCGACAGCAGCTTCAGCGTCATCATCAGTCGCGCGGTCGGAATATCCAGCGGTTCACCCACGCCGCAGCAATGCGACAGGATCAGGTTGCGTTGCAGCGTTTCGGTGTCCCGTGGCGAGATACGCACCGACGCCAGTTTTCCAAAGCCGGTGTTGATCCCGTAGACCGGCCGGTCACCCATCGCGGCAAGATGCACCTGCTCGGCTGACAGCTCGATCACCTGACGGGCCGCCGGCACAAGATGCGCCGGCGCGCCATCACGCCAGATCGTTTCCAGCGTCTTGAGGTCGGTTGCCGCGGGTTGCAGCGCGATATTCATGTCCGGCCCCCGAAAAACCGGGCCTTCAGCGCATTGACGCCAAAACAGCAACTCAATTCTGCCGGATCCCCGACATCCCAGAGCGCCAGATCCGCCCGCATTCCCGGCGCGATGACGCCGCAATCATCAAGACCCAGCGCCCGCGCGGCATTTCGGGTGGTTCCGGCGAGCGCCTCGGCCGGCGTCAGACCAAACAGCGTGCAGGCCATGTTCATGGCAAGCAGCAGCGATCCCAGGGGCGATGAGCCGGGATTCCAGTCTGTCGCCACGGCCATCGGCACACCATGTTCACGAAACGATTCCACCGGCGGTGTCTGCGTTTCATGCAGCGTGTAAAAGGCGCCGGGAAGCAACACCGCGACGCTTCCGGCGCTGGCCATCGCCGCGACGTCCTTCGCGTCGGCATATTCGACATGATCCACGGACAGCGCGCCATAGTCAGCGGCAAGTCTGGTGCCACCAATGTTGGAGAGCTGCTCGGCATGCAACTTGACCGGCAATTCCAATTGCCGGGCCTTGTCGAAAACGCGTGCGATCTGCGCGGCGTCAAAGGCAATTCCCTCACAGAACCCGTCCACCGCATCCACAAGCCCCTCGGAATGCGCCGCCTCAAGCGCCGGAATGCAAACCGTGTCGATATAGCTGTCGGCATCCATACCGCGGGGCACGGCATGGGCCCCGAGAAAGGATGTGAGGATGCGAACCGGCCGTGCCCTGCCGATGGCGCGCGCCACCCGCAGCATCTTGAGCTCGGTATCCAGATCAAGGCCATAGCCGGATTTGATCTCGATCACGCCGACGCCTTCGGCGATCAGCGCATCCGCACGTTTCAAGGCTTCAGAAAGCAGTGTCGCCTCATCGGTTTCGCGTGTCGCCGTGACCGTCGAGACAATGCCGCCGCCGGCACGCGCGATGTCCTCGTAGCTTGCACCGGTGAGCCGCATCTCGAATTCGCGCGCGCGGTTGCCGCCATGAACAATATGGGTGTGGCAATCGATGAGCGCCGGGGTCAGCAGACATCCATCGGCATTCATACGCCGGACATCGCCAAGCGCGGGACCGATATCCCCGGTGTGACCGACCCATCCAATGCGGTCACCGTCAATCAGAACGGCCCCGTCATGAAGCAGGCCATATCCACCGTCCAGCTCACCCATCCCGGCGATGGATGCATGTGTGATCAGCAGACGTTCAGCCATACTCTCTCCTTGTGATAGAGCGTTCTTAATGATATTATGTAGTTACTTATTTTGTCAATGGAGATCATTTGTGCCAAGAATACATGCCCGTCAGGCGCTTACACCGGATGGCTGGGCACGCAATCTCTGCGTTGAAATCTCCGACGGACATATCAGGCGAATCACCGAGGGTTCGGCGAACGGGACCGCATCGGTTGATCTGCTGCTGCCGGCCCCGGTCAATCTGCACAGCCATGCCTTCCAGCGCGCCATGGCCGGACTGACCGAAACCCGCGGCCCCGACCCCAGCGACAGTTTCTGGACCTGGCG
>JAYQDX010000101.1:0-7497 GCA_038138545.1 Rhodobiaceae bacterium
GCCTTGGCCTCGGCCCGCGACATGCCGGCCAGCGTGCCGGTGAAGACAATCGTCTTGCCGCTGACCGCGCTGTCCTCGGCCGGACGCTCCGGCGGCACGACGCTGAGCTGCGCCAGCAGATCCTCGACCGCGGCGCGGTTGCTGTCGCCGGCGAAAAACCCGATCAGATCGGCCACCATGGCCTCGCCAATCTGGTCGATGGCCACCAGCTCGGCGGTGGTGGTCTCGAGATCGGCCGGCGGCGACAGCGCGGCCAGCATCGCCTCCGGCCGCGTGAAATGCAGCGCCAGAATGCGGGCCGTCGCCTGACCGACCTGGCGGATGCCAAGCGCGAAGATGAACCGTTCAAAGCCGATCTCGCGGCGCGCCTCGATGGCCGCCAGAAGGTTGCCGATCGAAACATCACCATAGCCGTCAAGTTCGGCCATTTCCGTGCGCCGGGCGGCGAGGCGGAAGATGTCGGCTGGCCGCCTGACCCAGCCGAGCTCGACGAACTGGTCGATCTGGCGGGCGCCAAGCCCCTCGATATCGAAGGCATCGCGCGAGACGAAATGCTTCAGCCATTCGAGGCGCTGAGCCGGGCATTCGAGGCTGTTGGTACAGCGTCGCACCGCCTCGCCCTCGGGCCGGGTTGCCGGTGCCCCGCATTCCGGACATGTCTCGGGGAAAACAAACTCGGTGCTGTCGGCGGGTCGGGCCTCCGGAAGCACCCGCACAACCTGCGGGATCACATCACCGGCCCGCTGGATCACCACCCGGTCGCCGACACGGATGTCCTTGCGGCGAATTTCATCCTCGTTGTGAAGCGTCGCGTTGGAAACGACAACGCCGCCGACGGTGACCGGTTCAAGACGCGCCACCGGTGTCAGCGCGCCGGTCCGGCCGACCTGGATGTCGATGGCATTCAGCAGTGTCTCGGCCTGCTCGGCGGGAAATTTGTGCGCCAGCGCCCAGCGCGGCGCGCGCGCCACCTGGCCAAGCCGGGCCTGATAATCATGTCGGTCGACCTTGTAGACGACACCGTCAATGTCATAGCCGAGATCGGCCCGCGCCGCGCCAATCTCGCCATAGACCGCCAGCAGCTCGGCCACTTCATCGCAGCGCCGGGACAGCGGGTTGATGCTGAATCCCATATCCGACAGCGCCGCGAGGCTCAGCATGTGCGTGTCGGCAAGCGGGGCGCTGACCTCGCCAAGCGAATAGGCGAAGAATTGCAGCCGCCTTGATGCGGTGACGGCAGGGTCCTTCTGGCGCAGCGAGCCGGCGGCGGCGTTGCGCGGGTTGGCGAATATCTTGCCGCCGGAATCCTGCTGCGCCGCGTTCAGGGCCAGAAAATCGGCGCGGTCCATATACAGCTCGCCGCGCACCTCGAGGATTGCCGGCGGTGTGCCGGCAAGGCGGGCCGGTACCGCTTCGACCATCCGCACATTCGCTGTCACATCCTCGCCCTCGGCACCGTCTCCGCGAGTGGCGGCCTGCACGAACCTTCCGTCCACATAACGAAGCGACAGGGACAGTCCGTCGATCTTCGGTTCGGCGGTGAAACCGAGGGGGGCGTCATCGGCAAGCGACAGAAAACGCCTCACGCGGGTGACGAAATCGGCGATATCCTCATCGGAAAAACCGTTATTGAGCGACAGCATCGGCCTTGTGTGCCGCACCTTGCCAAACCCGGCTGCGGCCGGCGCGCCAACACGCCGGCTGGGGCTGTCATCACGCACAAGATCGGGGAACGCGGCCTCAAGGGCCCGGTTACGGGTCACCAGCGCGTCATAGTCGGCATCGCTGATCGCCGGATCATCCTCGCCATGATAGCGCTGATCATGCCAGGCGATGGCGGCGGCGAGGGCGGCCAGTTCCGCGGCAACGGCGTCGCGATCCATTTCGGATGGTGGCACGGTGCCCGGGCGCAGCGTCATCACCGCCTGCTTGTCAATCATCCCGGCGCTCCAGAAGGGCCAGCGCGGCGGCGCGGGCCTCGGCGGTGATCTGTTCGCCGGCAAGCATGCGGGCGATTTCCTCGGTGCGGTCCACATCCGACAGGGGTTCAGTGGCGCTGATCACGCCGCTGTCTGTTGCCGTCTTGGCGATGCGCATATGATGGTCGCCTTTCGCCGCAACCTGCGGTGAGTGCGTCACGACAAGCGTCTGGGTGGTCTTGCCAAGCCGTGCCAGCCGCTCGCCGACCGCGGCCGCGACAGCCCCGCCAACGCCGGAATCGACCTCGTCGAAAATCAGTGTCCGGCCGGCCGCATCCCCCTCCAGCGCGACCTTCAGCGCCAGCAGGAACCGCGCCAGTTCGCCGCCCGAGGCAATGCGGTCAATCGGTCCGGCCTTCATCCCCTTGTTGGTGCTGGCCTCGAAGCGAACCTGCTGCGTGCCAAGTGGCCCGAACTGTTCCGGTGGCAGCTCGGTGATCGCGGTGGCGAAACGTGCCCCCTCGAGTTTCAGGGGCGGCAGTTCCGCCGTGACCGCCGCATCGAGCCTCGCCGCCGCCGTCAGCCGGTTGCCGGCGACAACCGCCGCCACCTGTTTGTAATAGTCACGCCATTGCCGTTCATTGTCGGCAAGTTCTGCCAGCGCGCCGGCGGAATCCTCGATACCGGCAAGGCTGCCCGCAAGCTTTTCATGGACCACGGCAAGCTCATCCGGTGTGCAATCATGTTTGCGGGCCTGCTGGCGCAATTCATGCAGCCGGTCATCGACGCTCTGCAGGCGCGCCGGATCGCTTTCAAGCTCGTGACCGGCGCTGCTGATGGTAGCCGCTGCCTCGGCAAGTTCGGCATCGGCCCGGCCAAGCGCCGCCTGTGCCTCGTCAAGCAGTCCGCCGGCCAGCGGTGCCACCTTGTCGAGCGCGGCGCGGGCCCGGCCGATGATGGCCTGCGCGCCGCTGTCGCCGAAAATCGCATCATCGGCGACAGCCAGACCTTCGCCGATGCGCCCGACATTCGATAGCCGTTCGCGCTCGGCGGACAATTCGTCCTCTTCGCCGGCCCGCGGGGCCAGCATGTCAAGCTGCTGCACCGCGTCACGAAGCCATTCTTCCTCGGCGCGCGCAGCCTCAAGATCGCGTTTCGCCTGCGCCAAATTGCGTTGGGCCTGTAGCCAGTTGGTCCAGCCGGAGCACAGTTTTTCCAGAATATCCTGATGATTGGCGGCGCGGTCGATATGCCCGAGATGCGTTGACAAATCGAGCAGGCCACGTCCCTCGAACTGGCCCTGGATCTCGACCAGCGCGTCGCCGGTTTCCCGAAGCAGCGCCGCCGAGACCGGCACATCATTGATGCTGGCCGATGATTTCCCGTCACTTTTCAGGCGGCGGCGCAGGATCAGTTCATCATCCCGCTGGATGTCGGCCGCGGCAAGACGCTCCCACACCGGATGATCCGCCGGCAGATGGAAGACTGCCGAGACCTGCGCACCTGCTTCACCCTCGCGGATCAGGCGGAAATCCGCGCGGCTGCCAAGCGCCAGTCCCAGCGCGTCGAGAAGGATCGATTTGCCGGCGCCCGTCTCGCCGGTCAGCACGGTCAGTCCGCGCTCGAAGGTCAGCGTCAACCGCTCGATGAGAACGATATTGGAGACCGTGAGGCTGTGCAGCATGGCTAGCGATCAAACAGGTCGGACACGGACTCAATGGCGCGCTGGAACATGCCGCTGGGAAGCGAGCGCTCTGGGTTCTCGGCAAGCGCCAGCAATTCCCCGGTCCAGAAGGAGTCAGGATAGTTGTAGACGGCGACCGACCCGACACGGTCGGCCTCCTCGGTCAGGCCAAGCGCAAGATAGGCCTCGACCATGCGGTACAGCGCCTCCGGAGTCTGGTTGCTTGTCTGGTAGTCGCGCGCCACCGTCTCGAATCGCCGCAGGGCGGCGGCGTAATAGCCGCGTTCGCTGTAGAACCGGCCAACCGCCATTTCCTTGCCAGCAAGGTGCGAGCGCGTCAGATCGGCCTTCAGCCTGGCATCGCGGCTATAGGTTCCCTGCGGAAAGCGAAGCAGCATTTCGTCAAACGCGTTCATCGCCAGCAACGTCATCTCGGCGTCGCGCTCGACATCGACAATCTGTTCATAATAGCAAAGCGCGCGCAGATAGTAGGCATATTCAACCATGCCATCGGCCGGGTTGAGTTCAATGAAGCGGTCGAGCGAGGCGACGGCGCGTGGATAGTTGTTGTCCTGATAGAACGACCAGGCGGCCATGATCTGCGAGCGAACGGCAAGATCCGAATAGGGGTGCTGGCGCTCGACCTCCTCGAATTTCGGCGCGGCCTTGCCGGGCTCACCCTCAGCCGCAAGCGACAGCGCCTCGTCATAGAGCGTTCCGGCCGGGCGCTCGACCTGTTCAAGAGGTTCGGGCGAGGCGCACCCGACCAGCGCAAGCGTGGCAGCGAGGGCGATTGATGTCAGAAAGATCTTGGCCAAGGCGGCTCTCCAGAGGGCGGCAGGTCTCATGCACGGCGCGCCGTCGGCTGGCAGGCGCGACGCCAGCCCACAATAGCCGCAAGTGAGGCGGGTGAAAAGACGCCAGATTCGCAAGTGGCGCGGCGGCTGGCAGATTGCCGTTGACGGAGCGCCGGAGGGGTGTCAGACGGGCGGGCTACGGATTGTCGATTGGTGTGCAGGGGCTGCGCCGAGGGGCCGGGCTAGACCGCGGCGGCAGCGGCGACTTCCGGCAACGCGTAGCCGTCGGAATGGTCGATTGCCGCGCCATCCTCGATGATCTGGAAGCAGGCCGGTGAATTCCACAGGGTGCTGATCAGTTTGGCGCACATGGCATGACCCGGGCGTGACGCTGTCATTCTGCCGCGCATCGTCATGCCAAGAAGATAGAGGTCGCCAAGGCAGTCGAGGATCTTGTGGCGCACAAATTCACGTTCCATGCGAAGTCCGCCATCATTCAGGACGGCGCCGTTATCTACGACGACGGCATTGTTCAATGAGCCGCCAAGGGCGAGGCCGGCATTCTGCATCGCCGCCACATCGCGCATCAGACAGAATGTGCGGGCCGCCGCCAGGTCTCGCTCAAACGATCCGGCGCCGTGGCGGTAATGGAAACGCTGGCGGCCAATCGCGGTGTCATCGAAATCAATTTCGGCATCGATCTCGAGGCGCTCACATGGCTCGAGCTTTGCCCAGCCATCGCCATGCTCGACCGAGATGGGCGCCGTGACGACGAGAACCCTGCGCCTGCTGCCAAGCTGCCGCACACCGGCGCGGTTGATGGCCTCAACGACCGGCAGGCTGCTGCCATCAAGGATTGGCGCCTCGCCCCCGTCTATCTCGACGATGGCGTTGTCAACGCCAAGCCCGGCAAAGGCGGCCATGATATGCTCGACTGTCTCCAGCCCGACACCATCATCATTCACGATCCGCGTGCATAATCGCGCCTGGCGGACGGAGGCCGGACAGGCGGCGATTGTCTGCCGGCTTTCGGTGACATCGATACGACGGAACAGAATACCGGTATTGGCCGGGGCGGGATGAATGGCGACGCGAACGAACCTGCCGGAATGAAGGCCGACGCCGTCGAATGAAATGAGTTCGGCGACCGTGGTCTGCATGGGCGACTGCAACCTACGTTGCATCGGCGCGCTTTGCATTGAACCTGACAATGGTTTGTTATTGATCATTGACTGGTCACCAAGCATTCGCGCTACATCCTGACGGCTTGTTGTTCCAACAGCTTGTTGTTCCAACGGCTTGTTTTTCTTTTTGGGGTCGCAGCTGCTCCGGCTTGACCACGGATGCATTAAGACGCAGTGCGGGTCCACAATCAAATCACATTTGGTTACCGGTTGTTACAAATCCCCTGTGCAGGCCCCGCTGGCTCACAGCATAGGAAAACGGGCCGGGACATTGTGACATGAAGGGCACCATAACATGAAAAAAAGAGCCCGGCACGAGGCCGGGCTCTGTTGAACAGATGTGTTGCGAGCCGGGTTTGTCAGTTCGCCTGGCGTCGCAGAAAGGCCGGAATTTCCAGATCATCTGCCGGCCGGTCAAGCGTCGTCGTGCCGGCGGGTTCGGGCACGCGGTTCATCGCATCGGCGCGCGGCAGGTCGAGGATTGACGGCGCTGCCTCGGCTGTGGTCTGGGCCGGTTCGGCTGCGACGTCCCCGGTGGTGACAGACGCTGCCTCCACCGCCGGCTCGCGACGTTCCGATGTGGCGTCCTCCTGCGGCTTTTCGGTCCACAGGCGCGAGATCTTGTTGATCAGGCTTGTCTTGCCACCGGCGGGTGCCGCGTCGGGGACGGTTTCATCCTCGGGCATCGTCGCCGGTGCGCCGGGGATGAAAGGCTTGCGAGCCGCCGTCACCTCGTCAGCTGTGTCGCCAACCATAACCGGTTCCGGACCTGCCTTTGCTTCGGTTGCCGGAGCGGCCTCGGGTGATGCGGGCATGCCACTGCCAAAGGCCACCGCGCTCTGATTGGCGATGGCGTCGTCAATCGACATCTGCTGGTCCTCACCGGCCTCGGATGTGTCCGGTGCGGACAGATCGGTTGCGGCGGCGCGGTTGCCTGACAGGAAGGCCAGTCTGGAGCGTGATGCCTTTGTCGGCACGAACCCCGGCATGATGGCGTCGCCCTCGCTGTCCGTTGCCGTTTCGGCTTCGGCGGCACCCTCGCCCTCGCTGCCGATGGCCGGGCCAGAAGCCGCCTGCGTGGCTGCGGAGTCGATTTCTGCCTCCGATGTCGCCTCATCCGTTGTTGATGTGGCATCCGCTGTCACCGCAGCGCTTTCACCGGCCGTTTCGGCGGTCACTTCGGCAGTCATCTCAGTCGTCACTTCGGCGGTCACTTCGGCTGGCTCCTTGCTGCCAGTCGTGACCATGGGCGCGGCCTCGCCGACCAGTGCCGCCGGCGCCACCGGGGGTGCCGGCATCGTGGTCGGTGCCGAGATGATGGTCGATTTGCGGGTGATCGGGGCCTGGATGAAGGTCGGACGTTCACGCGTCTGCAGGTTGGCCTCGATGCCGGTGGCCACGATCGACACCCGCATCACACCCTCGAGTTTCTCATCGAAAGTGGATCCGAAGATGATCACGGCGTCGGTATCGACCTCGCGGCGGATCCTGTTGGCGGCCTCGTCGACCTCGAACAGGGTCATGTCCATGCCGCCGGTGACATTGATCAGCACGGCACTGGCCCCCTGCATCGAGATATCATCGAGCAGCGGGTTGTTGATCGCCGCCTCGGCGGCCTGTGTCGCCCGGCCATCGCCGGAGGCCTCGCCGGTGCCCATCATCGCCTTGCCCATTTCGCCCATCACGGCGCGGATATCGGCAAAGTCGAGATTGATCTGGCCCGGTTTGATCATCAGGTCGGTCACGCCGGCAACCCCCTGGTGAAGCACCGTGTCGGCCATATGGAAGGCATCGGCGAATGTTGTGCGCTCGTTGGCGAGCCGGAACAGGTTCTGGTTCGGGATCACGATCAGCGTGTCGACGAAGCTCTGCATCTCGGCGATCCCGGCCTCGGCCTGGGCCATGCGGCGCTG
>JAYQDX010000102.1:0-1936 GCA_038138545.1 Rhodobiaceae bacterium
CGATCCATGTCCTGAAGATCGCGAAGCTGCGCGAAACAGGCATCGCCAAGGCTGGCGATGGCGGCTGTCTGGTCACGATGCGCCCCGCCAAGCGGTTCCGCGACGATGGCGTCGATGACCCCGAGTTCCTTCATATGGTCGGAGGTGATGCGCAGCGCCTCGGCCGCCTCCCTGGCGTGGTCGCTGCTGCGCCACAGGATCGAGGCACAGCCTTCCGGCGAGATCACCGAATAGATGGCATGTTCGAACATCACGACACGGTTGCCGGTCGCCAGCGCGATGGCGCCGCCCGAGCCACCCTCGCCGATGATGCTGGCCACCATCGGGGTCGGCAGGCGCAGACAGGCGCGGATGGCGGTGGCGATGGCCTCGGCCTGGCCGCGTTCCTCGGCACCACGCCCCGGATAGGCGCCGGCCGTATCGACAAAACTCAACACCGGCAGGCCGAACCGTCCGGCAAGTTCCATCAGGCGCGCCGCCTTGCGGTATCCCTCGGGCCGGGCCATGCCGAAATTGCGCTTGATCCGTTCCTCGGTGCTGCTGCCCTTCTCGGTTCCCATGACCATTACGGCCTGGCCGCGGAAACGCGCCATGCCCCCGATGACGGCATAATCCTCGGCATAGTTGCGGTCACCCGCCAGCGGCGTGAAATCCTCGAACAGCTGATTGATGATGGTGCTGACACGGGGGCGTTCGGGGTGGCGCGCCACCTGCACCTTTTCCCACGGACCAAGCTTCTCATAGGTCTGTTTCAGCTCCCGCTCGATGCGGGTCTGCAGCTTGCCGATCTCGTCGGCAATGTTGATGCTGCCGTCCGAGCTCATATGGCGGAGTTCCTCAACCTTGCCCTCGAGGGCGGCTATCGGTTTTTCGAAATCCAGAAAATGGCGCATGGTATCCATTGAAATTGTTTGTGTTCTGTTCCCGGGCCACGGAACTTGTCACGATGGTTGCAGTTTAATCCTGTTGATTCGGGTTCGCAAGCGGATGCGCCGCGGCGACCAGCCCGGCCAGCCGTTCCGGACGCGTCGCGGTATAGATCTGCGTTGTTGAAATATCGGCATGACCAAGCAGTGTCTGCAATCCGCGCAGATCGGCGCCGCGGTTCAGCATATGCGTCGCGAAACTGTGCCGCACGACATGCGGGCTGACCCGGCGCGGATCAAGTCCGGCCCTGCCGGCCAGCCGCTTCAGCGCCGCCGCGAATTGCTGGCGTGACAGATGCGTGTCGCCATGCGGAAACAGGAAGGACGAGGTGACATGGGCCGGTTTGGCATCGCGTTCCTCCAGCCAGGCGGCGATGGCGGCGCGGGCCGGCGATCCAAGCGCCACAAGCCGCTCGCGCCCGCCCTTGCCGGTCACGATGATGGTTGCCAGATCGCGCCGGAACTGGTCGACCGGCAGCGACACCAGCTCCGAGACCCGCAGACCGGTGGCGTAGAGAAGCTCCAGCATGGCGGTCATGCGCCGCGCCTGCGCCCTCTCGGGCAATTCGCGCGCGGCGGTGATCAGCGCCGCCATTTCGGCCTCCGACAGGCTTTTTGGCAGGGCCGCGGGCTGCTTCGGGCTGTCAATCCAGCGACAGGGATTGTCCGTCCGGATCCCCTCCTCGACAAGCCAGCCCATCAGCTGGCGAAGCGCACTCAGCCGCCTCGCCACCGAACGGGCCGCCAGACCGTCGGCATGCCAGTCACCAAGAAGATCACGCAGATCATCCGCCGTACAGCTCTCGAAATCACTGCCACGCGCGGCAAGGACATCGAAGCTGGCAAGCAGGTCGCGCCGATAAGCGGCAAGGCTGTTCCGCGCCAGGCCGCGATCGGCGGCCATTGCCTGCAGGAATTCGGTGACGACCGGTGCGGTCGCCGCCGGGCTAGAGGTTGTTGTCATCACTCTGCTGCGCTGCGGCGGGGACGGTGCCGGATGTCGGTGTCAG
>JAYQDX010000102.1:2036-3908 GCA_038138545.1 Rhodobiaceae bacterium
CTGGCCTGCATGCTGATATCCTGACCGGAATCCGATCCGGCAGTCTGTTCAGATACTGTTTCAGGCGTGGTTCCCGAGGCGGTATTCGGGGCGGCACTGTCGGGGTCCTGCGGCGGGCTCGGCATCGCGCCGGCAACAGGCGGCAGGTCGACCTTCCGCGCCTGCGCGGCTGCCAGAAGATGCGCCGCCACCACATCGCGCCGGAACCGCTGTGCCGGCAGCCGCTGACCGACCGCCTCAAGGGCGGCGGCAATCCTGGCCATATCCGCCGGATTCATCTCGGCGAGGCTGTGGGTGCCGACGGCCCGATGCGCCAGCAGAATGGTTTCCGCCACACGGCCGGCGGCGGCGGCATCGTCAAGCGCCTGCAACATGATCGGCGACACCGCAAGGAATGACTCGGGTCCGATCGCACCGGGCGATGCCGAGACAAGCCACGACATCGCCTCGCCGGGTTCCATGGCCGTCGCGCCATCGGAGGCGGCGGCAAGAGGCAGCAGGCTGTATTTGCCAAATATCGCCAGTGAGGTCATGTCGACGCGCCCGGTCTGCGCCATCGCCAGCAGATCGCGCGCCGCATCGGCCGCGCCACCGGCTATGCCTGCCGGCAGATCGGCAGTATCACCGACACCGATCAGCAAGGCCAGTTTGGCGCCAAGCGCCCCGTCATTGGCCACAAGCTGGTCCTCGGCACCAGTGAACCCCAACGCTTCACGCGCCAGTTCGGCATAGAGCGGTGCCATCATCCGGCCGGCACCGGCGGCAATATCAACATCCATCGCCGCGGCGATAAAAGACAGACGCGTGGCCGATTTGTCAGCATCCAGCGCCCGCCAGACAAGAGCCCGGGTCAGCGCGGATGGCTGGCTCTGATGGCGGGCAAGCGCCAATTGCGGCGGATCGGTCTCGACCGCCGCGCTGCGCCACAGCTTGGCCGCGCGTTCATGGTCGATCAGCCCATGACCGAGCGCCCGCCAGGTCGCCACGAGACGCGCATCCGGGTCAAGATAACGAAGCCCGACCGCTGTCTGGGTCGAGCTGGCGGGAAGCGCATCAAGGCCTGCAATGTCGATATCATGATGCGCAGCCTCCATCAGAACGATGTGAAGCTGGTCGACAAGCGCCGGGTCAATGGGCCCGGGATCGGTGCCGTTCAGAAGCTTGCCTACAAGGTCGACAAACACCGGGTCATCGACACCTGTCGCCATCAGAATGTCGGCGGCAAACTGCGCGCCGGCAATGTCACCCTTGTGGACGGCGGTGCAGATCACCTTTGTCTTGTGCCAGAACGGCTCAAAGGTGCGGCCAGCCTGATACATGACAGTGCGGCAGGCATCGGCGTCGCGGCGCGACATCAATTGCGTTTCGACAAGCCACTGTTTCCAGTCAAGCCAAGGCGCCTCATTGGGAAGCTGGTCAACCATCTGCGCCAGATCCTGTGACCGGCCAGCGGCGGCGAGCCAGTCAAGACGCGCTGCCATCAGTGTCTGGTCGGTATCGCTTGCCCCGTCCGGCCGGACCGCGCGCCGCGCCACCACGTCACCAGCCAGCCATGACAGGGCCGGTGAAGAGCCGATCACCGCGTCACTGTTCAGCAGCATGGTGGCGCGCTCGATCGAGGTGCCGCGCCAGATGGTTGCCGTCAGTCCGCTGTTATCACCGAGCGCCGGATCGATGCCAATATCAGCGACGCCAAAACTCGGCGCGTCGGCCTTGTTCAGACTGACGCTGCCGGACGAGGTCATTGTGGTCCCGGTGCTGGTCCCGGTGCTGGTCCCGGCGGCATTGTCGGCCACTGGCGGCGACACGGCGATGATCACCGGTGCGGTGCCCGTCCCATTGCCCGTCGCATTGCCCGTCGCATTGTCTGTC
>JAYQDX010000102.1:4008-7434 GCA_038138545.1 Rhodobiaceae bacterium
GCACCACCCGAAATCACCTCGATCGCCTCGTCGATGGAGGAAATGGTCGGTGACGGAAGGTCGGTGCCCTGGCCGCCATTGTCCTGCACCGTCGACAGAAGATCGACCTGACCGGTTGTCTGGCCCGATGTCTGGCCCGCCGACTGGCTGGCCGAATATTGCTGCGCGAGGGCCGCGCCGCCTACAAAAGCGCCGCTGACAAGGACAAACCCGGACACGAGGAGGCCAGCAAGCGGCGCACCGCTACGCGTCACCTGTTGGCGCGCCATGACGGACCACTCAATTGGAAAGCTGTTCATTGGGGACAACCTTGTTCACGGCAACCGTCGGGGCCGGGATTTTCCACGCCGACAACGCGAAAAGTCCGGCGCCAACAAAGCCGGCTATAACAATCAAAACAATACCAACACGATTCATGTCCGCTCCGCCATCCT
This sequence comes from Rhodobiaceae bacterium, assembly GCA_038138545.1. GTDB lineage: Bacteria > Pseudomonadota > Alphaproteobacteria > Puniceispirillales > Puniceispirillaceae > UBA8309. The sequence continues at coordinate 4,443 of JAYQDX010000102.1, forward strand.
GCCTATCATCCTGCCCGCCACCCTGTCCATGAGGCGCGGCGCATCTCCCGACCGACAATCCGATCACAACTCAGATAATTTCCTGTGTATGGCAAGAATATGTCTGCAATACGGCACCATGGACAGGAGTGTGGCTCGGTTTGAGGGCGCATCGCCCCAGTGACGGGTGGATATTCGCGGCACCGGTAAAATTACGGCTTTTGCGGAATTGCGGGCGCCCGCCATGTCAGGCATTATGCTCGCCGCCATGCCAAACAGTCATTCCTCCATGCCGGATATCGCCGCCCTTGCCCGGGCCATCGACAGGCCCCTCGCGCTTGTCGGCATGATGGGAAGCGGCAAGTCACTTGTCGGCCGGCGGCTGGCACAGCGGCTTGATCTTCCCTTTATCGACAGCGACGCCGAAATCGAGAAGAGTGCCGGCATCACCATCACCGAAATCTTTGAACTGGCCGGCGAGGACAAGTTCCGCACCCTCGAGCGTAACGCCATCAGCGACGCTGCCGATGCCGGCCCGTTGGTGCTGTCAACCGGTGGCGGGTCGATCTGTACGCCGGAAACAGCGGCGTTGCTGTGCGAGCGGACGATAGTCATATGGTTGCAGGCCAAGCCGGAAACCCTGCTGTCACGGATCGGCTCGATCAGCAGCCGGCCGCTGCTGCATACGGATGATCCGCTGGCGACGCTGCGCGACCTTGCCGAACGCCGCGCCGCGGATTATGGCAAGGCCCATATCACCGTCACCACCGACCAGCTGTCCGCCGCGGCGGCCGTGGCGGCAGTGCTGCGCGCCCTTGACAGCCATCTCACGGTCTCATAGGTCGTTGTCATTATGACAGACAATTCCAACCTGACCGTCGGGCTCGACGATCGCGCCTATGACATCACCGTCGGCCGCGGCCTGATCGCGCGCCTTGGCGAGATCGCCGACGCGCAGCTTTCCGGCCGCCATGTGGTGATCATCGCCGATGATGCGGTGGCGCCGCATCACCTGGCACCGCTGGAGACGGCCTGCGCCCACTGCTGCCGCCGGGTTGACAGTCTGACGATTGCCTCCGGCGAGGCCAGCAAGAGCATGGCCGTTCTGGCCGGTCTTCTCGAGGAGATCCTGGCGCTTGGCGTCGACCGCGACGTGGTGCTTGTCGCGCTTGGCGGCGGGGTCATCGGTGATCTTGCAGGTTTCGCCGCGGCAAGCCTGCTTCGTGGTGTTGATTTCATCCAGGTGCCGACAACATTGCTGGCGCAGGTTGACAGCTCGGTTGGCGGCAAGACCGGGGTCAACGCCGCTGCCGGCAAGAATCTGATCGGTGCCTTCCACCAGCCCCGCGCCGTGATCATCGACATCGACACGCTGGCAACACTGCCTGACCGTGAACTTCGCGCCGGCTACGCCGAGGTGATCAAATACGGGCTGCTTGGCGATGCCGCCTTTTTCGAATGGCTCGAGTCGCATGGCCATGACGTTCTGCGCCGCGACGAGGCGGCGCTGCGCCATGCCATCATCACCTCATGCACCGCCAAGGCGCGGATTGTCGAGGCCGATGAGCGCGAGGCCGGCCGCCGGGCGCTGCTGAATCTGGGCCACACCTTCGCGCATGCCTTTGAATCGGTCTGCGGCTATGACGGGCGACTTCTGCATGGCGAGGCGGTCGGGGTTGGCATGGCGCTGGCCTACCGGCTTGCTGGCGAGATGGGGCTGTGCCCGGGACAGGATGGCGGGCGCGCCGCAGCGCATATCGCCGCCAGCGGCCTGTCGACACGGCTTGCCGACATTCCGGCCGCCACCGCCACCACACCCGAGCTGATCAGCATCATGCGACGCGACAAGAAGGCGCGGCATGGCCGCATGCGTTTCGTGCTGCCACGCGCCATCGGCGACAGCTTTGTCTGTGACGAGGTACCGGAAGCGCTGCTGACACAGATTCTGGAGGCAAGCCGATGAACGGTGATCTTCTGGGGCTTATTGCCGTCATCCTGCTGTTGATCCTTGCCTCGGCTTTCTTTTCCAGTGCCGAAACCGCGCTGACCGCGGCATCGGATGCCCGCATGCGTCAGCTTGCCGGCAAGGGCAACCGGCGGGCCAGGCTTGTCGAGACGCTTCGGGATGACCGCGAGGGGCTCATCGGATCGATCCTGATCGGCAATAATGCGGTCAATGTCATCGCCTCGGCGCTGGCGACATCGGTGTTCATCTCGGTCTTCGATGATGCCGGCGTCATCTGGGCCACGATCACCATGACCGTGGTGCTGGTGGTGTTTGCCGAGGTCATGCCGAAGACCTATGCGCTGAACCATTCCGACAAATACGCGCTGGTGATCGCGCCGGCGGTACGGCTTGTCGTGGTCGTGCTGAGTCCGCTGTCGATCGCGCTGCGGATGCTGGCCAACAGTCTGATCCGCAAACGCCAGACCGACGAGTCCGACCGCGAGGAGGAGCTTCGCGGGATGATCGAGCTGCACGGCGCCGAGGGTGACGGCGACAGCCGCGAGACACAGGCGATGCTGTCCTCGGTTCTTGATCTGAACGAAATCAGTGTCGAGCAGATCATGACGCACCGCGCCGGGGTGAAGATGATCGATGCCGACAGCGACCTTGAATCGCTGCTTCGCGAGGTGCTGGCCTCGCCGCACACCCGCCATCCTGTCTATTCCGGCAATCCGGACAACATCATCGGCGTGCTTCACGTCAAGGATCTGCTGCGCGCCATCGACGGACAGGGTGCCGACACGCCGCCGGGCGACGGGCTTGGGCTGCTGCAGAATATTGTCAGCGAACCCTATTTCGTACCCGAGACGACGCTTCTGTTTGACCAGCTGCAGGCCTTTCGCACACGTCGCGAGCATTTCGCCGTCGTTGTCGACGAATATGGCGACCTGCAGGGAATCGTCACGCTGGAGGACATCCTCGAGGAGATCGTCGGCGACATCGATGACGAACATGATGTCGACCTTGCCGGCCTGACGGCACAGCCCGACGGGTCATGGATTGTCG
>JAYQDX010000103.1:0-7412 GCA_038138545.1 Rhodobiaceae bacterium
GCCCGGGAGACCGGCTTTTCAACGGCGACGCCTTCGATGATCTCGGGATCATTGTCTGAGGTCTTTTTGCCGGTCATGCTGTCGTCAGGCCCCCATATGGACATGGCTCTCTGGACATGGCCCTGCTGGTACGGCGAGCCATCAACACCCTGTCATCCGGCGATGATAGAACAAAGCGGCGATGGCTAAAAGCCGTGCGCGCGTTGAACGTCTGGCGACGAATTCCTCCTTCCAGCCGGCCCCGGCCGCAGCGGCGATGGCCGCGCTGCCGGCGATCAGCGCCATGTCGGTGACCCGCGCGTCCAGATCATGCCGCGCCAGCAGGTCACGAAACAGGCTGGCCGAGCGTGCCGACATCAGAATCACCGCACCGACGCGCCCCTGATCAATGGCCGCCAGCGCCCTGTCATCAAACGCCGTCACCGGCTTCATCTCATAGACAGGCAACAAGGTCACATCGATCCGTGGTGCCAGCGCCGCCTTCATGTCAAAGCCGCGATTCACCGCACAGGGCCATAGCAGCGGCGCGTTCATCTCGCGGCACGCCGGAAACCGGGCCAGGATCAGCGGCACCAGGCCGGACCCGCCACCTGATCCGATCGTGACATCAATGAATCCGGCGCCGCGGGCGACACGCCCGGAGGCGCGACCGACGGCGAATACCGGCAGATCCGCCCAGCCCGGCGGCACCACACCGCCACACAGCGCCAGAAACCCGGAGATGGCATGACGGCTTGTGAAGATCAGACCGCCAATCGATCCGGCAGCCACATTGCCGGCCGATCCGGCGGCTGGCAGCGCCACCTCGTCGAGGCAGGTGGCCGTCATGACCGGTGCCGCCATCGCCGGCACGCCGCGCCGGCCGAGGGCCTCGACATCAGCCGCGGCATCAGCTGCCGGGCGTACTGTCAGGATGAGGTCAGCCATCATCGTCAGCCATCATCACCTCAGGCGAGAAAATCCCGGCCACCGGCTGCCTCGAGTAATCTGGCACCCAGCTGCCGGCCAAGCGCCGCCGCATTTTCCGGCGGCGCCGCCCCGGTGGCGCGGTGCGCTGCCGTACCATCGGGACGCAGCACCATGCCGTCGAGATGCAGCGCGCCGTTGTCATCGAATGTGGCGCTGGCGGCGATCGGGGTGTGGCAGGACCCGTCGAGGTGCGCCAGCATGGCACGCTCGGCCGTCACCTCGGCCTCGGCCCGCGCGCAGTTCAGACCGGCAATCGCCGCCGCCACGGCGCGGGCGCGGTCATCATCACCGCCGCGAATCTGGATCGCCAGCGCCCCCTGCGCCGCCGCCGGCGGCATGACCACCGGATCAAGCGGCGTGTGCGGCACATCAAGCGCCAGGCGCCGCAACCCTGCCATGGCAAGGATGATGGCGTCGTACCGGCCAGCCGCGAGTGCCGCCAGCCTGGTATTGACATTGCCGCGCAGCAGTTCGATCCGCAGGTCGGGGCGGTGATGGTGCAGCAGCGCCCGGCGCCGTACCGAGGCGGTGCCGACGACAGCGCCATGAGGCAGCGAGTCAATCGTCCCGAACGGCCCGATCAGCGCGTCACGCCGGTCCTCGCGCGGCAGCACCGCGGCAATGGCGGTGCCATCGGCGAACACGGTTTCCATATCCTTCATCGAATGGACCGCCGCATCGCAATTGCCATCAAGAAGCTGCCGCTCAAGTTCCTTGACGAACAGCCCCTTGCCACCGGCATCGGCAAGCGAACGGTCGAGAATCCTGTCGCCGCGCGTCGTCAGGGACAGAATGTCGGTGGCCAGCGGCGCCAGACGGTCGCGGACAATATCGGCCTGCGCCAGCGCCAGCGCCGAGGCGCGGCTTCCCAGAATGAGCGGGCGCGAGTCAAAGATGTCGGACGGTGTTGTCATAGGCGCCTGTAATAAAGCGCGGCCGCCGCAGTTGCAAAATAAAAAGGCCCCGGTGCCGGGACTTATCAACAGGACGCCAATGCCCTATGATCCGGGGCCGACGGCATGATAGGGACACCCCCTGATGAACGACACCTTCCTGATGCTTGGCATCGAAAGCAGCTGTGATGAAACCGCGGCCGCCATCGTGGCCGCGGACGGCACCATCCTTGCCAGCGAGGTGGCATCGCAGATGGACATCCATGCCGCGCATGGCGGGGTGGTGCCGGAGATTGCCGCACGGGCGCATCTCGACGCCATCGACATGGTGATCGACGCCGCCCTTGCCACCGCCGGTGTCGGTATCGACGCCATCGACGGGGTGGCCGCGACGGGCGGACCCGGCCTGATTGGCGGCGTTGTCGTGGGGACGGTGACGGCAAAGGCCATCGCGACCGCCCGTGGCATCCCCTATTACGCGGTCAATCATCTTGAAGGTCATGCGCTGAGCCCGCGGCTGGTCGCGCCGGTGCCGTTCCCCTATCTGCTGCTGCTTGTCTCGGGCGGCCATACCCAGCTTCTGGCCGTTCATGGGCCGGGGACCTATGAACGCTATGGCACGACGATGGATGACGCCGCCGGCGAGGCCTTCGACAAGAGCGCCAAGATCATGGGGCTTGGCTATCCGGGTGGGCCGGCAATCGAACGGCTGGCGGCGGCCGGCGACGCCGGCAAGATCAGGCTGCCGCGCCCGCTGAAAGGGGCCGATCACTGCCATTTCTCCTTTTCCGGTCTGAAGACCGCCGTGGCGACCCGGCATGCCGCGCTTGCGGATGCGGGTGACGATGCCGGACCGGCCGATCTCGCGGCTTCGCTGCAGGCGGCAATCGCCGATTGTCTTGCCGACCGAGCGCGCCGCGCCATGAACCGCTTTGCCGCCACGCATGGCGCCTCGACACTGGTCATCGCCGGCGGTGTCGCCGCCAACCGGGCCATCTTCGCCAGATTGGAGAGCGAGGCGGCGGCGGCGGGATTCGACCTTGTCGTTCCGCCAGCCTGGCTGTGCACCGACAATGCCGCGATGATTGCCTGGGCGGCGCTTGAACGGCGGCAGGACCCGGACGGGCTGGACTTCGCACCGCGCCCGCGCTGGCCACTTGATCCCGACGCCGCACCGCCGCCGGGCCGCGGGGTGCGGGCATGATCCGCGCCGCCATCATCGGTGGCGGCAGCTGGGGCAGTGCGCTTGCCCATGCGCTGCGCTGCGGGTCCGCCACGCCGACGCTGCTGGTGCGCGACCGTGACAGCGCGGCGATGCTGGCTGGCGGACGCTGCCGCCAGCTTGCCGATCTGCCCGCGCTTGACCCGTTTGATGCCACCACCGATCCGGCCATCCTGTCGGACACCGACATGATCCTGGTTGTCGTACCGGTTGCCGCGACCACCGCCGCCCTGCGGATGATCGCCGTGCACGCCGTGCCAGAGACACCCGTCATTCTGTGCGCCAAGGGTCTGGTGATGGAAGGCGAGACACCGCTTCTGATGCCGGAACTTGCCGGGCGGCTCCTTCCCGATACACCGCATGTGATCCTGTCCGGCCCTACCTTCGCCGATGAGGTGATGCGCGGCCTTCCCGCCGCCATTACCGCCGCCAGCAGGGATGACCGGGCCATCGCCACCGTCCAGCAGGCCTTTTCCGGAAGCCATCTTCGTGTCTACGCCAATCACGACCCGACCGGCGTTGCCATTGGCGGCGCCATGAAGAATGTTATCGCCATCGCCGCCGGCTGCGCCGCCGGCCTCGGCCTCGGCGACAATGCGCGGGCGGCGCTGATCACCCGCGGGCTTGCCGAGATGGCGCGCCTTGCCGCCGCGGCCGGTGCACAGCCCGACACAATCTACGGCCTGTCCGGAGCCGGCGATCTGGCGCTGAGCTGTGCCGGCCCACATTCCCGCAACATGGCCTATGGGCTGGCCCTCGGTCGCGGCGAGACACCCTCGGCAGGACTGGCCGAGGGGCGTCACAGCGTGGCGGCGCTGGCGGCGCGTGGCCGCGAGCTTGGTGTCGAGCTCCCCATCACCGCCGGGGTCGACAGCGTCGTCAATCAGGGCGCCGAGCTGGGTGCCGTGGTGGCCGGCCTTCTGGCGCGGCGGGCCGGCGTTGAATAGTGGCTGACGGACCTCGGCTCCACAGATAACCGTGCGAGGCGGCATGGCGGAAAGGCAGGACAGGATGAATTACTGGCTGATGAAATCGGAACCCTCGACCTGGTCATGGGATGACCAACAGGCGAAGGGAGACGAGGGTGAAGGATGGGACGGGGTGCGCAATTATCAGGCGTCGAACAATATGAAGGCCATGGACATCGGCGACCTTGCCTTTTTCTATCATTCGGTGAACGAAAAGCAGATTGTCGGCATTGTCGAGGTCATCGAGCTGTATCACCCCGATCCGACCGACGCCAGCGGGCGTTTCGGCATGGTCACGGTGAAAGCTGTCAAAAGCATGTCACGGCCGGTCACGCTGGCCGAGATCAAGGCCGATGAACGTCTTGCCGAAATGGCGCTTGTCCGCCAGTCACGGCTGTCGGTAACACCGGTGACCGCCGACCAGTGGGCCATTCTCATGGAGATGGGCGATACCGCCCTCTGACCGCCCTGAACCGGTCAGTCGTCGCCGGAGGAGGTGTCGCGGCGGATGAAATAGAGGTTCCGCAGATAGATGAACAGGCCGAGGCCCTGACCACAGATGATCACCGGGTCCTGCCGCCAGATGGCATAGAGAAGCAACACCGCCCCGCCGCCGATCGAGAAATACCAGAAGGCGATCGGGATCACCGATTTCGCCTGCTTTTCCGATGACAGCCACTGGATGATGAAGCGCATCGCGAACAGGCCCTGGCCGGCGAAGCCGACAACGATCATGATCCGTTCCGGATTGGTGACCAGGCTGTCAGGAAGGAAGGGCAGGATCGTGACAAGAAGGCTGGCAAAGGCGCGCGCGCCGGCCTCGATCTGCGCTGAGAGAAGGGCAATCATCCGCCGGTGTCCTTGCTGTTGGCCGTGACCTCGGTCACCTCGCCCTGGCGCGGGGCGCGGCGAAGCAGCCAGATCACGCCGAAGATATCACTGATCCCGACAACCAAACGGTCGAGAATCCGGTATTTGGACGTGCCGCGAAGACGCGGGCGATGCGCCACATCAACACCGATCACAATACCGCCATGCCGACGCACCAGACTCGGCATGAAGCGGTGCATATGGTTGAAGAAGGGAAGCTGCAGGAACAGCGCGCGGTGCAGCACCTTGATGCCGCAACCGCTGTCGGGATGGGTGTCGGCAAGCAGGCTGCGCCGGATCCAGCGCGCGGCGCGCGAGGCGAACAGCCGCATCGCACTGTCCTGACGCCGGGCGCGAATGCCGGCGGCCATGCCGATGACGCCGGTCTCGCCGGTATGTTCGATCAGCGCGGCTTCAAGCGCCGGCAAATCGGCAGGTACATTCTGGCCATCACCATCAAGCACGCCGATCAGATTTCCGCGCGCGGTCAGCAAGGCCGATCGTATGGCCGCGCTCTGCCCGGCACGGTTCCGGTGCCGCAGCACACGCAACTCGGGAATGTCGGCGGCGCACCCGGCAAGCTCGGCCGGGCTGTCATCGGTGCTGGCATCATCAACATAGATAATCTCGAACCGTCGTCCAGCCAGCGCGGCGGCGATTTCCTCGACAAGCGGACGGATATTGCCGGCCTCGTTCATGACCGGCACAAGCACCGAGATCTCGATCGCGGATGGCGGATTGGCGTCGGCCTTGGCTCGGGTCATGAAGGCACACTCGGCAGCGGCGGGAATAACGGCGTGGACACTTGCGTTTCTTTACCCACTCCCGCCGCGCGGGTCAAACGCATCGGCGCGATAAAGGAAAATTAACACATCCCTGCCCTTTGACATGTTGAAACCCTCGATCTGGTGGAACGCCTCGACTTTCAGCCCCAGATTGCCGGCCATATCAAGAAAACCGGGCTGCTGGTCACGCTCGACAATGGCCAGACCGCCGGGTGCCTCGGCAAGAAACAGCGCCGCCTCGCCACCATCGACAAGCAACAGGTCGCGGCCGAGATGAAAGACCAGCGAGGGTTCGTGAAACCCGGCGGCGGCGATGGCCGGCGGCGCGCCGGCGGCGGTGATGACATCGTCAATGGCCCGCGCCAGATGAATGCGCGACAGGGACGGAATCAACCCGCCAATGGCGATCAGGTTCATCACCGCGCCGGCGGCAATCACCATCGCCACCGGCCGGATGCCGCCCTGCCGGTGCCAGACAATGCCCTGCCACAGCGCCAGCCCGGCCATCAGCGCGCACAGCATGGCAAAGGCAAAAGCCCGCCCGCCCGTTACCCCGCCATAGGTGAGTGCAGCCCAGGCAAAACAGGCGACGAGAACCGGCCCGGCGGCCAGCATCACAGCCTCGCCGGCGAGCGCCAGCCAGCGCCGTGCCACCGCTCGCATGCCACCTTTCGCCTGGCCGGCAAGCGGCGCGTCGACGGCGCAGACAAGAAGCACCATGATCGCCGGTACCACCGGCAGCGGATAATGCGGCAATTTGGTCGGCACGAATTCGATCACCAGCCAGAAGGGCAGGATCCAGGCCAGCAGAAACCGGCTTTCGACATGCGACAGCAACAGCGGCATCTGGCTGATGGCGCGCGGCAACAGCAGGCTGGCCGGCCAGACCAGGATCGCCGCCAGCACAAGATAGCTGCCGACCGGCGCGCCATGCGATTCCTGGCCGCTCTGTACCTTGGCCAGAAAGTCACCGCGAAAGGCAATGTCAAGAAACGCCCCGTCGGTCGCCAGCGTCACCATCACCGCCCAGGGTAGCGTGACCAGACACAGGATCAGCATACCGCGGCCGGCCCGCAACATGCGAAGCCATGTCAGATTCCGATGCCAGGCCGACAGCGCGGCGACGGTCGTCAGCGCCAGCAGCGGCGCCACCGGCCCCTTGACCAGAACCGCCGCCGCCATCGGCAGCCATACCCACAGATAGGAATGATAGGAAAGCCGGCGCCCATGCTGCCAGGCCCGGTAAATCTGCATCAGCCCGTATTGCTGCATCAGGCACAGCAACATCAGCACCGAATCCGTCTTCGCCAGATGCGCCTCGGCAAAGACGACCAGCGCGCCGCCACAGGCGGCGGCGGCCAGCACCGCGCGCGGCGGTTTGTAGAGCGTTCGTGCGATGCGATAGGTGCCATAGACCGCCAGCAGCATGGCCAGCAGGCTCGGCAGCCTGTAGGGCGCGATGTCATTCTCGCCGAACAGGGACGCCGAGGCGGCCTGAAGCCAGTAAATACCGGCCGGTTTCTTCGCCCGCAGCTCATCCTGAAAGCGGATGGTGACGAGATCGCCGGTTTGCGCCATCTGTTTGCTGGCCTGGGCAAATCGTGACTCGTCGCGATCCATCGGCGGCACGGTCTGGTGGCCGATCAGAACGGCGGCGGCAAGACATGCCAGCACCAGCAGCAACGCCGATTTTTTGAATGGCACG
>JAYQDX010000104.1:0-7409 GCA_038138545.1 Rhodobiaceae bacterium
AGATCAGCTGCGCCAGATCCTCGATCGAATAGATGTCGTGATGCGGCGGCGGCGAGATCAGCGTCACGCCCGGGGTCGAATGGCGAAGCCGCGCGATCAGGCTGTCGACCTTGATGCCGGGAAGCTGGCCACCCTCGCCTGGCTTGGCGCCCTGCGCCACCTTGATCTCGATCTCCTTGCAGCTGTTCAGATATTCCGCGGTGACGCCGAACCGGCCGGAGGCGATCTGCTTGATCGCGCTTGACGGGTTGTCGCCATTCTCGCGCAGCTTGAAGCGGGCCGGGTCCTCGCCGCCCTCGCCGGAATCGGATTTCGCGCCGATCCTGTTCATCGCGATCGACAGTGTTTCATGCGCCTCCGGGCTCAACGCGCCAAGCGAGATTCCCGGCGAGACAAGCCGCTTGCGGATACGGGTGATCGATTCCACATCCTCAAGCTTCACCGCTTCGCGGCCGGTCTTGAAATCCATCAGGTCGCGAAGATTGACCGGCCCCTGGCCATTCACCAGCGCCGAATATTTCTTCCAGCTTTCATAGGAACCATTGTCACAGGCATGCTGCATGGCGTGGATCAGCTGGCCGTCGAAGGCATGCCGCTCACCCGACCGGCGATAACGGAAAAACCCGCCGACCGGCAGGAAGGCATCGGCCGAAGCATAGGCCTTGCGGTGCATGTCGCCGACGCGGGCGGCGATGCCAGTCAGACCGAGGCCGGAAATCCGCGAGGACATTGGCGGGAAGAATTTCGCCACCAGCGCACGCGACAGACCAAGCGCCTCGAAGTTGTAGCCGCCCCGATAGGAGGCGATGACCGAAATGCCCATTTTCGACATGATCTTCAGCAACCCGTCCTCGACGGCCTTGCGATAATTCGCCACCGCCTCGGGAAGCGTCAGCCCCGGCAGCAAGCCGCGATCATGCCGCTCGGCAATCGCTTCCTCGGCGACATAGGCGTTGATCGTCGTCGCCCCGACACCGATCAGCACCGCGAAGTGATGCACATCCAGACATTCGCCGGTGGCCACATTGACCGAGGCGAAGGTACGCAATTGCTGGCGCACCAGATGCGAATGCACGGCGCCAGTCGCCAGAATCATCGGCAGCGGCGCGCGGCGTTCCGAGACAGCCCGGTCGGACAGCATCACATGCTCGCATCCCGATCTGACGGCCTCCTCGGCCTCGGCCGCGATCCGGTCCATCGCCACGGCGAAATCATCCGGCCCGTCAATATCGAAGGTGCAGTCGATCATCGCCGCCTTGCCGCCAAGAAAGGCAACAAGCGCATCCCATTCCGGCACCGTCATCACCGGCGAGTTCAGCACCAGATGGTCGCATTGCTCGGGTGCCTCGTCGAGAATGTTGCCGAGATTGCCAAGCCGTGTGCGCAGCGTCATCACATGACGTTCACGCAGGCTGTCGATGGGCGGGTTGGTCACCTGCGAGAAATTCTGCCGGAAGAAATGATGCAGCCCGCGATAACGGCTGGACAGCACGGCCAGCGGCGTGTCATCCCCCATCGATCCGATGGCTTCCTTGCCGGTCTCGGCCATCGGCTGCAGGATCAGTTCCAGATCCTCCATCGTCCAACCGGCCATCATCTGGCGGCGACGCGCCTCGATGGCGGGCATCCGCCCGCTTCCCTTGCCGGCATGCTTTGCCAGCACGGCTTCCATCTGCTGCGCCCGGCCGATCCATTTCGACCAGTCACGCTTGCCGGCCAGCTCGGCGGTCAGGTCGGAATCGAGGAACATCCTGCCACGCTTCAAATCGATTCCCATCATCTGGCCGGGGCCGATCCGCCCGCGTTCCACGATATGGTCCTCGGGCACCACCACCATGCCGGTTTCCGATCCGGCGATCACAAGGCCGTTGTCGGTGACGACATAGCGCATCGGGCGAAGACCGTTCCGGTCCATGCCGGCGATGACCCAGTTGTCGGCATAGGCGGCAATCGCCGCCGGCCCGTCCCACGGTTCCATCACCGAGTTGCAATAGGCATAGAGCTTTGCCAGCTCATGGTCGCTGTCGACATCGACGGCGGCCGGGATCATCATGGTCTTGACCATTGGCAGGGTGCGCCCGCCATGGCCCATCAGCTCGAACACCGCATCAAGCGCCGCCGAATCCGAACTGCCCTTCGCCACCACCGGTTTCAGGTCGTCGATCGAGTCACCGAAGATGTCCGAGGCCATGCGGTCCTCATGACAGGTCATCCAGTTCTGGTTGCCGCGGATGGTATTGATCTCGCCATTATGTGCCAGCACGCGGAAGGGCTGCGCCAGCTTCCAGGTCGGCATGGTGTTGGTCGAATAGCGCTGGTGATAGACCGCGAAGGAGGAGATGAACCGCCGGTCATTCAGATCCGGGAAAAAGGCCGTCACCTGTTCGGCAAGGAACATGCCCTTGTAAATGATCGACCGGCTTGACATCGAACAGATGTAGAAATCCGAGATCAGCTCGGCGGTCACCGCCTTTTCGATGCGGCGACGCACGATATAGAGCTGGCGCTCGGCCTCGGTCTCATCGATATCGGCCGGCATCGAGAACATGATCTGCTCGATCTCCGGCCGTGTCGCGCTGGCCTTGTCGCCAAGCGCCCTGGTATCGACCGGCACCTGTCGCCAGCCATAGATGAAATGGCCGACAGCCAGAATTTCCTGCTCGACGATGCAGCGGCAGCGTTCCTGCGCCGCCAGATCGGTGCGCGGCAGAAATACCATGCCGACAGCCAGACGCCCGCCATCATCATCATGGCCGGTGCGCGCGATATGTTCGATGAAGAAGTCGCGCGGGATCTCGATATGGATGCCGGCGCCGTCGCCGGTCATGCCGTCGGCATCGACAGCGCCGCGATGCCAGATGGCCTGCAGCGCCTCGATGGCGGCATCCACGACCGCGCGGGTCGGCTTGCCGTCCTGCGCCGCCACGAACCCGACTCCGCAGGCGTCATGCTCCATCTGCGGCCCATAGACGCCGGCAGCAGTCAGCCGGGCCTCGTTGCGGGCGCGCCGTGCAAGATAATTCTGCGCATCAAATCTGTTGGTCTTGCTCATCACTCTGTCCCGTCGTTTGTCTCAGGCGCCGGCGGCGGCCTGCGGCGCATCGCTCTGCGCCATGATGTAGGAATCGATCGAGGCGGCGGCATCGCGGCCGTCACGCACGCCCCAGACAACCAGCGAGGCACCGCGTACGATATCGCCAGCGGCGAACACGCCCGGAAGGCTGGTCATCATGGTGCGCCAGTCGATATCGAGGGTGCCCCATTTCGAGACTGCGAGTTCCGGGGCGCCGAACATGGTCGGCAGATCCTCGGGATCGAAGCCGAGCGCCTTGATCACCAGATCGGCCGGGATGTCATGCGATGAATCCTCGATGATCTGCGGCACCTGGCGGCCGGTGGCGTCGGGCTGGCCAAGATGGATTTTCTGGGCCTGCACGGCCCGCACGTGATTGTCGCCAAGGAACGCCTGCGGTGCCGACAGCCATTTGAAAACGACACCTTCTTCCTCGGCATTCGCGACCTCGCGCTGCGAGCCCGGCATGTTGGCACGGTCGCGGCGATACAGGCATGTCACCGATTTGGCCTCTTGCCGGATCGCGGTGCGGACACAATCCATCGCCGTGTCACCGCCGCCGATGACAACGACATCGCGGCCCCTGGCATCCAGTGTGCCGCTGTCAAAATCCGGCACCACATCACCAAGGCTTTTCCGGTTCGAGGCGGTCAGATAATCCAGCGCCGGCACGATGCCCTCCATGCCGACACCCGGCGCATTGATGTCGCGCGCCTTGTAGACACCGGTGGCGACAAGCACGGCGTCATGCGCCGCCCGGATCTCCTCAAAGCTGATGTCAACACCGATATCGACATTCATCCGGAAGGTCACACCGCCATCGGCAAGCAGGTCATGGCGGCGCTGAACAACATGCTTCTCCAGCTTGAAGCCCGGAATGCCATAGACCAGCAGCCCGCCGACCCGGTCATACCGGTCATAGACGGTCACCTGATAGCCACGCTGGCGCAGCATGTCGGCGGCGGCGAGCCCGGCCGGCCCAGCGCCGATAATGCCAACCGATTCGGACCGTTCCGCGACCGGTTGCGGCGGCTGCACCCAGCCATTTTCGAACGCCGTCTCGGTGATGTGTTTCTCGACCGCGCCGATGGTGACCGATTCAAACCCCTTCTCGATCACGCAGCTTCCCTCGCACAGCCGGTCCTGCGGGCAGATGCGGCCGCAGATTTCCGGCATGTTGTTGGTCTGCGCGGACAACCGGTAAGCCTCCTCCATCCGCCCCTCGGCGGTCAGCATCAGCCAGTCCGGGATGTTGTTGTGAAGCGGGCAGTTGATCTGGCAGAACGGCACGCCACATTGCGAGCAGCGGCCCGCCTGGTCCTCGGCAGCGGTGACATCGAACTCGTCATAGATCTCGTCGAAATCCTGAACACGTGCCTCGGCACCGCGCTTGTCCGGCATTTTCTTGTCGGTGGTGACGAATTTCAGCATCTTGCTCGACATGGCTGTGCCCCGCTGTCCTGTCCCGTTATGCCGCGCAGAAAACTGCTCGGCGCAGAAAAGAATGACGCGTCCACGCCCGCATCGCCCGTCCGGGGCAATCCTCGCAATGGCACCGCGTCAAAAAAGTCAACATTAGTTACCCTTTTTCAGAAGGATTTGCAAGGGCAGCCCCATCAAAATTGCGTGAGAATCATAATTTGATCCAATTTAGTTCCATAATGAGACTAAATTGGATGGATGATCCGGGATTTTGACCTGAGGCCGGGATTTTGACCTGCGGGGGCTTTGCGCGTAGATTGCTGGCAATCAATATGGTGGCACGCGCGGGGCGGTGGCACGCGCCGGGCGGCGCTGTCTGACGGGGGAGACGAAGACCTGATGCCTGTTCTTTTGATCGTCCTGGTGGCCGCCGTTCAGGGCCTCACCGAATTCCTGCCTGTGTCATCCTCCGGGCATCTGGCCCTGATCCCCCTTGTCACCGACCAGCCCTATCAGGGGCGGGCCATCGATGTGGCGGCGCATGTCGGCACACTTGGCGCGGTGATGCTCTATCTTCGGGCCGACTTGCTCGCCATGCTGACGGCGTTGCGCCCGCGCGGGGATGCCGGACAGCGCCGGCTGATCATGCTTCTCGCCATGGCCACCCTGCCGGTGATCATCGCCGGCTTCATCGTCAATCGATACGACCCGTCCTGGCTGCTCGATGTCAGGACATTGGCCATCGCCAATCTGGTCTTTGCGGCCCTGCTCTGGCATGCCGACCGTGTGGGATCGCTTGCCCGGCAGATATCGGAGATGCGGCTCGGCGGCGCCATCGCCATAGGCCTGATGCAGTGCCTGGCGCTGATCCCGGGGGCGTCTCGTTCCGGGGTAACGATGACCGCGGCGCGCTATCTCGGCTTTGACAGGGTATCGGCGGCGCGTTTCTCGCTGCTGTTGTCGATCCCGACCATTGCCGGCGCCGGGTTGTTGAAGGGCTTGGATATCATCAAGGACGGAGATGTGGCGCTTGGCATCGATGCGATGCTGGTGGCGCTGTTGTCCTTCGGTTTCGCTCTTGCCGCGATTGGCTGGATGATGCGCTGGCTGGCGCGGGCCGATTTCCGGATCTTCGTCTGGTACCGGGTGGCGCTTGGCGCCGTGCTGTTGGGTGCGATTGCTGTCGGTGGCGTTTAGACCGCTCAGCCGCGCCGCGAGAATTGTCCGCCGGGGCGGAAACAGGACAGATAACCCGGGATGATGGCGTCCACCGATGTCGGCGCAATGCCAAGATCGGCCAGGCCGCGCGCGTCATCGGACACCACATTATCGACAGCAAGCAGCCGTACCTGGTCCATCGTCAGGGGCGGATTCGGCAGCAGCCCGGTGATCATCGCGCCAAGCGACATCGCGCCAAGTGGCACCGGCACCAGCAACCGTCGGCGCCCGATAGCCTGCAAGGTGATCTGCATCAGTTCGCGGAAGGTGAATATATCAGGCCCGCCAAGCTCGAAAACCCCGCCCTCGATGGACCCCGACTTGCCACCAGCCACCTTGCCGCCTTTGGGCATGTTGCGAAACCCAAGCCCGACGGCCACCGCGTCAACCACATCGCCGACATAGACAGGCTGCATCCGCATGCGCCCGCCACCGGGAAGCGGCAGGCCCGGCGCCAGCATCGCCATGCCGGCGAACCGGTTGAAGAAACTGTCACGCGGCCCGAAGATGATCGAGGGACGCAGGATCACCGCCTTGGGAAAGGCCGCATGCAGCGCCGCCTCGCCAGCGGCCTTGCTGCGGGCATAGCTGCTGTTTGAATCGGCACTGGCGCCGATCGCCGACACATGAACGACGGATGTCATGCCAAGCTTTGCCGCCAGCGTGCCGATGCGCCCCGGCAATTCGCCCTGGAGCGAGGCAAAACGCTGCGAGCCGCCCTCGGCCAGAATCCCGACAAGATTGACCACCGAATCCGCGGCGCCCATCACCCGCTCCAGATCCTCGTCGGACAGCGCGTTGCCGGCGACCGGCGTTACCTGCCCGACAACGCCCATCGTCTTCAGAAATTTGGCGCGTTCGGCGTTGCGGCACAGCACGATGACGCGCGCGCCCTCGCGGGCCAGCATTTCGACGATGGCGCGCCCGACAAAGCCCGACCCGCCGATGACCGCAACCGTTCTGTCCATGACAAATCCCACATGCCGATGTCGTTTCCCGTGCAAGAGTGATAGCGGCAAGCAAGGGCCGCCGTCCAGTGCAGATTGGCACCCGCTGACGGTGATCACGATATCGTCACCGAAAGGCCGCACGGATTCAGTTGACAAGCCGGGCCGGCCGGCTATTCTGCGCGCCTCCAACGACGGGCCCCCGGCCCCAATCGCCCCGATGCCCAGGTGGCGGAATTGGTAGACGCGCTGGCTTCAGGTGCCAGTGGCCATTAGGCCGTGGAAGTTCGAGTCTTCTCCTGGGCACCATTTACCGTGTTATACCTGCCATAAAGCACCTTGATTCAAGCAGTTAGTCAATCACTGCTGAATTGGGCAGGGCGCATGGCAGGTCACATAGACCATCATCTGTATCGCAACCTTGGCTTCTGCTATTTCTGCAGGCGTGTGCCGAAATCATTGCTGGCACATGATCCCAAACCCCGCATCGTGGTTGCCTTGAAGACAAGGCAATTCCGTGATGCCTTGAGACAACGCCAAATCATTTCCAAGAGACACGCCACTCTGACACTTACAAAAGGCAATGCAGATTACCCCGACAGCAGAAGCGCAGCCTCTCAGAAAGGCAAAACGGATATTCACTGTCTAACAGAGGCATATTGAGCTAGTGTTGAAAGGTTGGGTTGTTTTGTCTAGCCAAGGATTTTGCCAATGTTTCCTGATCATTCGAACATGATTCATTCACCTGA
>JAYQDX010000105.1:0-1640 GCA_038138545.1 Rhodobiaceae bacterium
CGCGCTTCAGCTGGCGTGCCTCATCGGCAAGCTCGGCATTGCGGGCCTGCATCAGGAAAGCATCGAGGCCGCCATGTTTTTCGATGGTGCGCATGGCACTGGTCGACAGCCGCAGGCTGACCCGGCGGCCAAGGACCTCGCTCTGCATCGTGGCATGCTGAAGGTTCGGAAGAAAACGCCGACGCGTCTTGTTGTTCGCGTGGCTGACATTATTGCCCGACATCACGGTCTTGCCGGTGATCTGACAACGCTTGGCCATGTTTCGGCTCCCATCTTTCCAGATATCCGCCGCGTCCGGCGCGGCGTGGCGACCATCAGGTCTGCCTTGAATAATGATGTGAATAACGATGCGTGGGTATAGGCCACGACCCGGATCAGGTCAAGACCGAATCACCGGCCGGCCCGGCCGATATGGGAGGCTCGCAAAAACGACCTGGTCTTAGCGGAATCTTAAACCTTTCGGATTATCATGGATCACCCGAAAGGATCATATCCACCGCCCCGCGACACTCCTTGGTGCCACCGAGAGGGTCATGGACGCCCGGAGTAACGACACATGATGCATGGACACGAACCCTCCCTCACCGCGGCACGCCGCGGGCCCCAGCCAAACGCGGCCTCCACCGGACGGCGCCTGAAACGCAATGTCCGCATTGGCGAGCGCCGCACGACGATCGTGCTGGAGGCCTATGTCTGGGACAGCATTGACAGCATGCTGCTGCGCGAGGCGGTATCGCTCGACGAATTCTGCAACCGTGTCGAGGATACGCGCCGAAATTCCAGCATGGCGTCGTCAGCACGGCTTGTTGTGCTGATCTATTTCCGACTTCTCGGCCAGATCAACAGCCCGCCCTTTGTCGATGCCGATCTGGGTCGTCTGCAGCAGGAAGGCCTGTTGCGGGCCCCGGCGCCAGCTGACCCGCCCATTCCCCTGCTGCCGCTGGCGCTCAGACGCTTTGCGCAAGACGAAGCGCATGTTGCATAGCCTTGTCCGCATCCGGAATCTGGCCGCGGGCCATGGCAATGTCGGTGATGCCGTCCGCCGCCATCAATGCCGCCAGTTCTCGGATGACGCGCGCCGGCAGGTCCGGCCCCTCGAGCGCCAGCGCGGTATAAAGCTGTACCAGGCTGGCACCGACGAGAATCTTGGCATAGGCCTGCCAGCCGCTGGCAACACCGCCCGCGCCAACCAGAACCGGGCCGCCGGCGGGCAGCCATCCGGCCATTTCAGCCAGCACATGCGTTGACATCGCAAACAGTGGCGCGCCGGACAGGCCGCCAGCCTCAAAGGCATGCGCCGAGCGCAGCCCGTCAGGCCGCTTGATGGTGGTGTTGGTGGCGATCAGCCCGGCAACGCCCTCATCCGCCGCCGTGGCGGCGATGGCCTCGATATCGGCCGGTGCCAGGTCCGGCGCAAGCTTGATGAAAAGCGGGCGCTCACAGCCGGCATCGACCAGCCCGTCGCGACCGGCGGCAATCAGCAGGCGCAGATTGTCAGCTGTCTGCAGGTCGCGAAGCCCCGGCGTGTTCGGAGAGGAAATGTTCAGCGTGATGTAGTCGGCAAAGCCGGCAAGCCGCGCCACGGCGATACGGTAATCCTCGGTTGGCGCGGCGCTGGTCTTGTTGGCCCCGACATTGAT
>JAYQDX010000105.1:1740-7357 GCA_038138545.1 Rhodobiaceae bacterium
ACGCCGCCGCGCCAGTTCCGCCACCGCCGCCTCCATACCGCGGCTGTTGAACCCGTAGCGGTTGATGACGGCGCCGTCACCGGCGAGCCGAAAGACTCGCGGCCGCGGGTTGCCGGGCTGGGGATGGGGCGTGATGGTGCCAAGCTCAACATGACCGAAGCCGAGCCGAAGCGCGCCGTCGGGGCAGGTTGCATCCTTGTCAAAGCCGGCCGCAAGGCCAAGCGGGTTGGTGAAATCGAGGCCGGCCACACTGACCGTGAGGGGCGGCAGCGCTGGTGCCGGGCCAATGCCATGCCGCAGCGTCATCACCGCCGCCCGGTGCGCCGCCTCGGGCGGCAGCAGCCGCGCCATGCCGGCGGCGAGGCGCCAGATCAAGCCGCGTCCCCGTCTTTTGCCAATTCCCCGGCCAACTCCCCGGCGAGCGCGCTGGTCATCAGGGCGATCGACTGTTCGCGGCCATAGAGGGCGAAGAAAGATCCCATGCGCGGGCCTTCCGACTGGCCAAGAAGAACCTCATAGAGGCACTGGAACCAGGCCCGCAGATTCTCATAGCCGGCCGCCTTGCCGGTGGCATAGACGGCGGACTGGATGGCCTCGGCGTCGGCATCGGCCGGCAGCGCGCGGATCGCCTCGATCAGCGCGGTGATATGGCCGGCTTCATCATCATCCGGCCGCCGGTAGGTCTTGTGCGGGCGCACCCGGTCCTGATAATAGGTGACCGCATAGCCGATCATCCGGTCAAGTTCGGGATGCGTTTCAGGACTGACTCCGGGTGCGTAGTCGCTGACATAGTTCCAGACAATATCGGGCGTTTCGGCAAGGCAGACCGAGGCAAGGTTCAGCAGCAATGTGTAGCTGACCGGCAGGCTGTCCGAAGGCGGTGTGCCGGCATGGATATGCCAGGCCGGGTTCTCCAGCAGTTCGGCCGGTGTCTGTGACGCCGCCTTGCCGCGATGCTGGTAATATTCGTCGACCGTCTTCGGAATGACATCGAAATGCATCCGCTTGGCGCGGCGCGGCTGGGCATACATGAACAGCGACAGCGATTCCGGGCTGCCATAGCTGAGCCATTCCTCGATGCTGAGACCATTGCCTTTCGATTTGGAGATTTTCTCGCCGGCGGAATCAAGGAACAGCTCGTAGGAGATGCCGCTCGGCGGCGTGCCGCCCATGGCGCGGGTGATCTTCGAGGATTGCCGTACCGAATCGATCAGGTCCTTGCCCGCCATCTCGTAATCAACGCCAAGGACGAACCAGCGCATCGCCCAGTCGGCCTTCCATTGCAGCTTGCAGGCGCCGCCGGTGATTCCGGTCTCGATCTCGGCATGGGTGTCGGGATGCAGATAGGTGATGGCGTCGCGCTCCGGATGCGTGGCGATGACCTTGGCCTGCAGCACCAGTCCGCTGTCCGGACAGACCGGAAAAAACGGGCTGTAGGTGGCGCGGCGTTCCTCGCCAAGGGTCGGCAGCATGATATCCATGATGGCATCGTAATTCGCCAGTACGCCGCGCAGCCCGTCATCAAAGCGCCCGGAGCGATAGCAGTCGGTCGAGCTGACAAATTCATAGTCAAAGCCGAAGGAATCAAGAAACGCCTGAAGGCGGGCATTGTTATGCGCGCCAAAGGAGGGATGCGTGCCGAACGGGTCGCGAACCGATGTCAGCGGCAGTCCCAGATCCGCCTTCAGAGCCTCGCCATTCGGGACATTGTCCGGCACCTTGCGAAGCCCGTCCATATCGTCCGAGAAACAGACAAGCCGTGTTGTCGCGCCGGTCATCACCTCGAAAGCGTGCCGCACCATGCTGGTCCGCACAACCTCGCCAAATGTGCCAATATGCGGCAGACCGGACGGGCCGTAGCCTGTCTCGAACAGCACCTCGCCATCATGGTTCATGCCGTCGAGCCGTTTGACCAGATCGCGCGCCTCGGCAAAGGGCCAGGCTTTCGCGTCGCTGGCGACGGCCTTCAGTTCGGCGGCAATGTCGGTCATGTCTCGTATCCTGTGTCCCGGTCGAACCGCGCGGCAGGGTGCTGCTGGCGGATCGCGCCATCTATGCCGCAAAACACCCCGGCAGGCAAGCCTGCTTGCCGGATATGGACAGCCGGGACACGCCGCCATGGAGGGTTATTTGCCGGCTGGTCGCCCACCATGTTTGCGGCTATATCAGGGGTATGGATTCTCCCCCCTCAGACGGGCTCGGTCTGACGACGATCAGCATTCCCGAGCTGCATGCGGCGCCGGTCTTCTACCCGGCCGGCACCAGGCTGATCTGGATTTCGGACGCCGGCGAGATTGCCACCATCGACCGGCAGACGGCGGCGGCCCGGCTTGCCCGCCAGGTACCGATTGTCTGCCACCGGCGCTGGAGCGAGGCGCGGGCCGGCCATGAGATCGAGACCTGTCTTGATGTGATGGAACTCTACGCCTTCGTCCGGCCGGCGCGGTTCTGCCTGCCGACACCGCGCGGGCTGGCGGCACAGCTGGCGTTGCCGCGACCGGCCGCGGGCGAGGACATGGCGGCCCTGCTGCCGCGCGCCGCCTACACGCTTCTTGATGAACTTGCCGCGGCACCCGAGGCGCAGCGCCGCGAGGCCGGCGCGATCGCGATGATGATGGCCGCTTCGGGCTGGCCATGGGGACCTGTCATCCTGGCGCATCTGGGGCTCGCCATGCCGCCCGCCGCGCCGCCTGATGGCCGCCGGGCGGCGATCTGGCACCGGCTGCCGGAATATACCGATTTCACCGCCAGCCCGCCGCCGGGCAGCGCGCCGGTGATGGCCGATACCGCGCGCCGGCGGCTTGCCAGCATGCTGGGCACCGGCGCCGAGCCGCGGCAATCGCAGTCCGACTACGCCGCCGCGCTGGCGGCCGGGTTCGATACGCCGGACGCCGGGCCGACGCCGGCGATGGTACTTGCCGAGGCCGGCACCGGCACCGGCAAGACGCTCGGCTATCTGGCGCCGGCGACCTTGTGGGCCGAGACGAACGCGGCGCCGGTCTGGATTTCAACCTACACCCGTACATTGCAGCACCAGATCGCCGCCGAACTGACCCGCCTCTATCCCGATCCGGCCGACTGGGCGCGCAAGGTGGTGATCCGCAAGGGACGCGAGAACTATCTGTGCCTCCTCAATCTTGAGGAGGCGCTTGGCCAGCTTGCCGGCGCCCCGCGGCGCGGCACCGCGCTGGGGCTGATGGCGCGCTGGGCCGGGGCGACGAATGACGGCGATCTGACAGGCGCGACCTTTCCGGCCTGGCTGACCGACCTTGTCGGACGGGCGCAGACTATCGGCCTTGCCGACCGGCGTGGAGAGTGCATCCATAGCGCCTGCGCGCATTACAACCGGTGCTTTGTCGAGAAATCGGTGCGTCGCTCGCGCCGCGCCGACATCGTGATCAGCAATCACGCGCTGGTGATGATCAACGCCGCCTACGCCCCGCCCCCCGACCCGCATGACGAGCGCAGCAACGAGCGCCGACGCCCGATGCGCTATGTCTTCGATGAGGGGCATCACCTGTTCGACGCCGCCGACAGCGCCTTCTCGCTCTATCTCAGCGCGCAGGAGGCGGCCGAGCTTCGGGGCTGGATTCGCGGCGCCGAGGATGGACGCCGCGGGCGGGCACGGGGGCTGAAGCGCCGGCTTGACGAGCTGCTGGCCGACGATCCGGAAGCGCTTGCCGACCTCGAGGCGGCGCTCGAGGCGGCGCGGGCGCTGCCGGGCCAGGGCTGGCAGAAACGGATCAGCAACGCCGCGCCGGTCGGGCCGGCCGAACAATTCTTCATGGTGCTTCGCCAGACCCTCTATGGCCGCGTCGAGGATGTCGAGAGCCCCTATGACCTGCAGGCGCATTTCCATCCGGCGCCGGAACCGCTGCTGGCGACCATCACACCCTTTGGCGCCGCGCTGGCCGGTCTAGCCACCCCGCTTCACAAGCTGGCGGCGCGGCTGCGGGCCATTCTGGACAACCGCGCCGAGGAGCTGGAGAGCGCCGAGCGGGCGCGTCTTGAAGGCGCGATACGGGGGCTGGAGCTGCGCGCCGCCGGGCCCGTATCAGGCTGGCAGGCGCTTCTCGACAGCGCGCTGTCCGGCCCTTCCGACGGGTTTGTCGACTGGATGCAGATCGACCGCATCGACGGCACCGACCGTGATGTCGGGGTGGCGCGGCACTGGCTGGATCCGACCATTCCGTTTGCCAGCATGGTGCTGCAGCCGGCGCATGGCGTCGCCGTCACCTCGGCGACGCTTCGCGACCCGCTGCCGGCGACAAAAGGGGCAGAGACGCCGGAGCCGGCCCCCTGGGATTCAGCTATGGCGCTGACCGGCGCGCTGCATCTGGAACATCCGTCGATGCGGGCGGCGTTCGAGTCACCCTTCGACTATGCCGCGCAGACGCGCATTCTGGTGGTCAATGATCTGGAGCGCGAACGGCCGGCGGCCATCGCCGCGGCGATGGCGGCGCTGATGACGGCGGCGGGTGGCGGCGCGCTGGGGCTGTTCACCGCGATCCGGCGGCTCCGCGCCGTCTATCCCGAACTGGCAAGCCGTCTTGAGGCCGAGGGGCTGCCGCTCTATGCGCAGCATGTCGACCGGATGAATTTGCAGACACTGCTGCAGATCTTCCGCGAGGAGCCGCATTCCTGCCTGCTTGGCACCGACGCGGTGCGCGATGGCATCGATGTGCCGGGCGAGGCGCTGCGGCTGATCATCTTCGACCGCATGCCCTGGCCGCGTGCCGACATCCTGTTCAAGGCGCGGGCCGACTGGCAGGGGCGCGATGCCTGGGTTGACCGGGTGACCCGCCTGAAGCTGCGCCAGGCCTTCGGAAGGCTGATCCGGCGCGGCACCGACCGGGGCGTGTTCGTGATGCTGGACAGCCGCCTGCCGACGCGCCTGACAAGCGCCTTTCCGGCCGGCACGACGGTGGAACGGGTCGGGCTCGCCGACGCCATCCGCCTGACCGGGGATTTCCTGGGCGAGACATAAAAAAGGCCGGAGGGCGGCTGCCCTCCGGCCTGATTTCGGTGCGTGGGTGATGCCGGGGCTAGAAGCCCATGCCGCCCATACCGCCCATGCCACCCATGTCGGGCGCTGCCGGGGCTGCTTCCTTCGGCTCCGGCTGGTCGGCCACCATCGCTTCGGTGGTGATCAGCAGTGCGGCAACCGAGGCAGCGTTCTGCAGTGACGAGCGGACAACCTTGGTCGGATCGATGACACCGGCCTTCACCATGTTGGTGAAGGTGCCGGTGGTGGCATCATAGCCTTCGTTGGCGTCCTTGCTCTCGAGAAGCTTGCCGACGATGACCGAACCCTCGGCACCGGCATTCTCGGCAATGTTGCGGGCCGGGGACTGCAGGGCGCGGCGCACGATCTCGACGCCGACCTCCTGGTCACGGTTCGCGGGCTTCAGCTTGTCGAGGACGGCGATCGACTTGACCAGCGCGACACCGCCGCCCGGCACGATGCCCTCTTCGACGGCAGCGCGGGTGGCGTGCATCGCGTCATCGACACGGTCCTTGCGTTCCTTCACCTCGACCTCGGTGGCGCCGCCGACGCGGATGACGGCAACGCCGCCAGCCAGCTTGGCAAGACGCTCCTGCAGCTTCTCGCGGTCAT
>JAYQDX010000106.1:0-7263 GCA_038138545.1 Rhodobiaceae bacterium
AAGTAGAGATCGCGCGCACCCCACGGCAATGGTCTTTCGGGCTGATGCATGTGACCGCAATGCCGGATGGGCAGGGGATGCTGTTTGTCTTTCCCGATATGGCACCACGCAGCTTCTGGATGAAGAACACGCTGATCCCGCTCGACATGCTGTTCTTCGATGATGATGGCGATCTTGTATCAGCCTTCGAGAATGTGCCGCCCCAATCCCTGCAGTCGCGCCGGTCGGCCGGTGATGCCCGATTTGTGCTGGAGTTGAATGGCGGCACCATGGCCGGGCAGGGCATTGGCAGCTCGGCACGGCTGCTCCGCACCGGAATTGATGGCTGGTAGCGTCTCGTTGTGCAGGAAATGGACAGGCGCGAAATGGGCTTGATTAAAGCTGGCCAAACACATACAAACAGCCGCGTCGGAGTGTAGCGCAGCCTGGTAGCGCATCTGGTTTGGGACCAGAGGGCCGGGGGTTCGAATCCCTCCACTCCGACCATTTCATTCCCGCGAAATTTAATCTCTGACCGGATGAGGCGTCGGCTATTCGTCCATCATCTCGCCGCTGCCACCCATTTCAGCCGGGAAATCCTTGAATTTCGGAAGACCGTCCCGCATCGGCAGGACCGTGCTCTCATAATTCACATGCGCTGTCGGGGTGAAGGTGAAATCCTCGAGCACCGCCGCATAGACATCGATGATGCCATAGGTGTCCCGGTGATCGGTCAGGACATGGCCACCACATTTCTCGCACCAGCTGCGGTCATGCCCCTCGGCCTGCGCATAGGAACGCAGCGAGCCCGCGCCTTTGGTCACGGTCACGTCCTCCGGCTTGAACAGAGTGGCCCCGTTCATCGGCGCGGCCGACCAGGCGCGGCAGACCTTGCAGTGGCATACCATCATGGCGATCGGGTCGCCCGCAATCTCGACCTCGACCTCGCCGCAGAAACATTTGCCCTTGTGTTTCGCCATTGTCCATCTTTCGCAAGTCAGTTTAGATATTACTAAATCATAATATCATAATATGAGCGAAGCGGGCCGGTAATTTGTCAGTTCAGCTTAATGACAATCTGAGGGCTTGACGGGCCGGTGCTGACATAAGATAGATGGGTAGAATTCTGGCGCTTTCGTGGGGGAATGGAATGGCACGCGCGCGTATCTACCGACCATGCAAGACGGCGACGCAGTCGGGGCGCAACGCCTCGGTCACACGTGGCCATGAATGGGTTCTGGAATATCCGCGCAGTGCGGTGGTCAAGCCCGACCCTCTGATGGGGTGGCAGTCCTCGGCCGACACCGCGCGCCAGGTGCGGGTGCGCTTTCCCGATCGTGACAGCGCCATTGCCTATGCCGAGGCGCACGGAATCGCCTATCACGTCACCGAGCCGAAAACGCGCCGCGTGAGGCCAAGGGCCTATGCCGACAATTTCGCCTTCACGCGCAATGGTGCCTGGACGCACTGACGGTCCGCGCCGTCAGCCTATTGTTCAGCCAGCGCCAGCTGCATATAGACGACATCCAGGAATTCACCGAACTTGAAGCCGATCCCGCGCGCTGTTCCGATATGGCAAAAGCCATGCGCGCGATGAAGCTCGATTGACGGCGTGTTTCCGGAATCGCCGATCACCGCCATCATCTGCCGGTATCCCCTGTCGCGCGCGGCGGTAATCAATGCCTGCAACAGGGCATGGCCGATGCCGCGTCGCAAGGCATTGGGATGGATATAGATGCTGTCCTCGACTGTCAGCCGGTAGCCATGCCGCGCCTTGTGGGGGCCGGCATAGGCATAGCCCAGAACAGCACCGTCAAGCTCGGCGACAAGGACCGGGTACCCTCCGGCAAGAAGATTGCCGATGCGGCCGGTCATGTCGGCAAGCATTGGCGGTTCGGTTTCGAAACTTGCCCGGCCATACAGGACATGATGGCCATAAATTTCTGTTATGGCGCTGATATCGCCCGGGCGCGCCGGGTCAAGACTGCGTATATTCACCATGATGTCAGCCTAGGGCGCATGATCGCTGTTCGCAATCCGCGGCCATCGATTTCTGGACTTTATGTGTCAAATCAGGCAAAGAATGGCCACAGGCGGCGCGCCGCCGCGCCGGCCGACGCATGGCACCGGTTCCGTAGCTCAACTGGATAGAGCAGCTGACTTCTAATCAGCAGGTTGGGGGTTCGAGTCCTCCCGGAATCGCCATGCCACCTTCTGCTGAAACGACTGTATTCCCTTGGAAACCACCTGTGTCGCGTGTTGTCGTTGGTGTGGGTTTGTCGGCAGGAATCGTGGCTTGCCACTCGAAATCATGTGGCTTGAGTGACAAGCGAGTGACCGACGCCCACCTTGATTGGGGACCATTGACGACAAACACCTCCTCCGGTGGTTTCGACGAACAGCAGTTTCAAAAAGGAGGCCAAACGGGCCGTTGGTTGATGTTGATGAGGTGTTCGCGGAGCTTAGTCTTGGAACTCATCTGACACAAATTCGTGAACGACCACTCCACGGGAGCCAACCACTTTGGTTGTCAGGCCCTCGACAGCTGGAAGGTAATGCTCTTCGAGAAGAGCCTGACAGGCAATATAGGCGTCCTGGTCCCGGTACTCGAAGACTATGCCAACCCGATAGGACTGCTCTTTATTCCAAATCTGGGTGACGGCTCGACGCAGCATTCCGGCATCGGTGAACAATTTGATCACTTCTGGCGAGAAGGCTTTCTCCTGTCGAAGCAGATAGAGCTCCAATTGCTCTTTGGTCGCAAAGTCTCGCGTTGAGTAGTTAATCATCGTCGTCGTCGTCATTTGCCCACTCCAGCTTGCAACATTAAATCCTCCATAAAACTTTACCGTTGCAGGTCATGAATAATCATCCATCACTTCACCACGATGAGGCGTGATCGTAAGGCGCTCGAACAGATGCCCGTACTTTTCGGCGAATGCCTCTCCAGTTTCCTGCCAGACCTTGTCACAGGCCTCATAGGCGGCCATGTCGCGATATTCCAGCCAGTTCGCGATGATGAATTTGCCTTCCGGCAGAAACAGACGGCTTGAATAAAACCTTGTCATGCCAAGTGGCCGCAATTTATCGGCGAGCGGTCCCATTTCCTTCTGAAAGGCTTCCCGCGCCTGTTGCATCGACGACTCGTCGGGATATTCAACGGTGGTGAAGCTGATAACGGTATCTGACATTCCGAATTCTCCTTGCAAAGTTACGGTACCGTGACCGGCGCATTTCGCGCCGGGGCCCCGGTGGTTGGCTATCAAGTCTGATTGTCGTCCGGTCCGGTGTATTGTCCGGCTGGCGGCGTATGCGTGGTCCGAGATCAGCATGAGCCAATGGCGAATGATTGCAAGGTACAAAACATCACAAACCGTCACAAATTGTCATGTCGCGCGTTGAACATGTTTTTCATCTCCCGCATGAAAGCCTATCATATGGGACCGTGAAATCTGTGATGGTCGCCCCATGAAAGGACCTGCTGTGGATATTCTGCCTGTCGATCATGACCGGGCCTGCCTCGTCGGGCGCGTCTGGAATCCTGCTGTCTCGGGGCCGAGCCTTGTCGAGGTCAGTGATGGGACGGTGCATGATATCACCACATCCCGCGCGCCCACGATGCGCGATCTGCTGGAACAGGATGATCCGGTGGGGTTTGCGCAGGACCATCGTGGCGCGGTGCTTGGCGAGGTCGATGACATTGCGGCAAACAGCCTGAACCAGCCCGGTGAAATCGGCAGAATGCATTTCCTCGCTCCCTGTGATCTGCAGGCGGTGAAGGCCTGCGGTGTGACATTCGCGCAATCAATGGTTGAACGGGTGATTGAGGAGAAGGCGAAGGGTGATGCCTCGCGGGCCGAGGCGATCCGCCAGCACTGTCTCGATCTCATCGGCACCAGCCTGACCGAGGTGAAGGCCGGATCCGACGAGGCGGAGGCGGTCAAGCAGGCGTTGATCGGGATGGATATGTGGTCGCCCTATCTGGAGGTGGGAATCGGCCCGGACGCCGAAATCTTTACGAAGGCACAGCCGATGTCCTCGGTCGGCTGGGGCGCCGAGGTGGGGCTTCATCCCGTATCCGAATGGAACAATCCGGAACCCGAAATTGTGCTGGCGGTGAACAGCCACGGCAACGTGAAAGGCGTGACGCTTGGCAATGATGTCAATCTTCGTGATGTCGAGGGGCGCTCGGCCCTGTTGCTTGGCAAGGCGAAGGATAACAACGCCTCCTGCGCGCTCGGCCCGTTCATCCGCCTGTTTGACGATGGTTATGGCATTGATGACGTCCGTCGGGCGGAATTGACGCTGGACGTTACCGGCGAGGACGGGTTCGAACTCCGCGGGTCCAGCTCGATGACCCGGATCAGCCGCGATCCGCTCGATCTTGTCGCCCAGACCTGTGGCGATCATCATCAATATCCGGATGGATTCTGCCTGTTCCTCGGTACCATGTTCGCCCCCGTACAGGACCGCCGCGCCCGCGGGGCCGGCTTCACCCACGAGATTGGCGATCTGGTGCGAATCCATGAAGAGCGGCTTGGCAGCCTGCTGAACCGGGTCAATCTGTCGCCGGTATGCCCGCCCTGGACATTCGGAACCGCGGCGCTGATGCGCAATCTGGCGGGGCGGGGCCTGATCTAGCCCCGTTGCCATCCGGCGGCCGCCTGCATCCCTCCTGCCAGCCGACCATGTTTTGACAATCGCAATCTCACACTATATGTTGTGGGTATTGTGCGATTATGCACTACAGCTTGCCAGCCACGGCCGGAGTTCGCCACCAGCCTCCGTGATAAAAAGGCAGAGGAATGAAGCAGAGATATTTCAAGGACGCTGTCCGTCTTGGTGCGTTTTCCCATTATGAACGCAAATCCAGGTCTGCATCCGCTTTGCGCGAGCTGTGGTGGCTGTTGCCGATGCTCATAGGCGTTGGCATCGCGACCTACATGATCTGACAGGCATGCGCTGACGACCCCTTCCAGCCGACATATTCCCTGACCACTCGCTGCTTCGGCGTCCGGCCGCTGTGACAGGCGCATTGATGGCATGAAATTTGCTGACATACCCCCATGTTCAGCGCGCGATTTCCATTCACTCAACCTTTTCTGTCGGCAGCTGTTGCTCTGCTGGTTCTGCTTTGTCTGCCTGTTCCGCTTACCGCGCAGACTGGCAAGAGCCTGACATCCTTTGATAATATCTGTCTTGCTGAAGCCAGACGCGCGGAAGTGACACACGGCATTCCGACAGGCCTGATGCAGAGCATCACCCGCGTTGAGTCCGGCCGCAAGATGGTCACCGGCGAGTATATGCCCTGGGCCTGGACCTTGAATGACCGCGGTGAGGGGTTGTTCTTCGACAGCCGCGAGGCGGCGCTGGCCTATCTTCGCGACGCGGTCGCCACGCCGGGTCACAGTGTCGATGTTGGCTGCATGCAGGTGAACACCAAATGGCATGCGGACGGGTTCCCTGACATCGCCGACATGCTCGATCCGGTTCACAATGCCAGCTATGCCGCTGGGTTTCTGCTCGACCTTCACGCCGCGCACCAGAGCTGGGACGAGGCGGTGAAGCATTATCATTCGGCCGAGCCGCGCAAGAACGTCGCCTACCATCGACGGGTTCTGGCCGAACTCGAACGGTTCATGGCGGATGCCGGTCCGGTGGCCGACGCCCCGGATAACGACGCCCCGGATAACGACGTTGTTGATATGGCCGCGAACGGTCAGGCCAACGGCGCGACGATGCCCGCGCAGGAGCTTGGCAGTGCCGAAATGGTGCTGATGACCGGGCCGTCAGTAACCAAATCGGCCCCGAATATGGGCCCGAACATGGGCCCGGTCCCGTCACCAGCGTTGGCGCCAACATCGGCACCTGCCATGCCGCCATCCTCGCAGGGCGCAGTCGCGGCACATCGCCATCTGGCCACTCCTGTCGTCACCCCGCCGGTTGACAGGCCTGCCTTGTCCGGCGCGTCGCAGCCCACCCCGCCATCGCCCGATGCCACAGATGACTCGCTGTTGGCAAAGCAGCCGAATCTCGCCCCACACCGTAGCCGGGTGGAACATTTCCGGCGGCTTCTGGCGCGGCAGGCAGGCTAGCCCGCCATATTCAAACCAATGATGCCCGGAATATGGTTCCGGGCGTGATCCTGGGGCATGATCTTGGGGGCATGATCCCGGGCGTGATCCCGGGACCTGATGCGTCCTGACGGGAAATAGCGCCGCACCCCGATTGCCGGCGTGGGTCAGCATTGCTATGAGGGCCTTAACCCGGGCGTTGACCCGGGCCTTTTTCCGGGCCTCGTCCCGGCCCGGTCTCGACCTGCCCCGGTTTCCCGTAGCTGTCGCTGTTGTTACCCACCATGTTGTCGCTTGTCACCCATCCCGCCTATGACATTCCGCTGCCTGACGGGCACAGATTTCCGTCCACCAAATTCTCGCGTTTGATGGCCCGGCTTGACCGTGACGGCCTTACATCCGCTTTCACCAGCCTGCAACCCGGTCCGGCCGGACGCACCGATCTCTGGCGCACGCAGTCGGCCAGCTATGTTGACGCTGTCGCCGCCGGCACGCTTGACAGCGAGGCTCTGCGTGTTCTGGGGCTGACCTGGAGCCAGGTTCTGGCCAACCGGTCGTTCCTTGCTGTCAACGGGACGCTGCTTGCGGCGAGGCAGGCGCTTCGCCATGGGCTGGCCTGCCATGCCGCCGGTGGCACGCATCACGCGCATCACGGGCATGGCGCCGGCTATTGCGTGTTCAACGATCTTGCCTACAGCGCCGTACGGCTTGTCGATGAAGGGGCGGTCAGACGCGTGCTGATCCTTGATTGCGATGTGCATCAGGGGGATGGCACCGCGCGGATCCTCGCCGACCGGCCCGATCTGTTCACCTGCTCGCTCCATTGCAAGGCCAATTACCCGGCCCGCAAGGCGACAAGCGATCTGGATGTCGAGATCGACCGTCACGCCGATGACGCCGCCTATCTGGACATTCTGCATGACACGTTGCGGCGTCTGCAGGACATGATCACGCCCGATCTGGTGATCTATGATGCCGGGGTGGACATTCACGAGGGCGACAGGCTTGGCCTGCTGGCGGTGAGCTATGACGGCATCCGCCAGCGTGACGCGACGGTGCTGCGGCATTTCCGGTCGCGCGGCATTCCGGTGGCGACGGTGATTGGCGGCGGCTATGGCACCGACCTTGACGAGGTGGCGTACCGGCATTCCCTGGTCTTTCACGCCGCGGCGGCGGAACATGCCGCCGGGTGAGGGGCCGCCGGGTGAGG
>JAYQDX010000107.1:0-7229 GCA_038138545.1 Rhodobiaceae bacterium
CGGCGCCATGCCTCGCCATCGAGGCCGATCCCGACACCGCCTATGATTACACCGCCAAGGGCAACCTGATTGCGGTCATTTCCAACGGCACCGCGGTGCTTGGCCTTGGCGATATCGGCGCCGCCGCGTCGAAGCCGGTGATGGAGGGAAAGGCGGTCCTGTTCAAGAAATTTGCTGACATTGACGGTCTCGACCTTGAGGTCGACACGAAAGATACGGACAAATTCGTCGAGGCCGTGGCCATGCTGGCGCCAAGTTTTGGCGGCATCAACCTTGAAGATATCAAGTCGCCGGAATGTTTCATCATTGAGCAGCAGCTCCGCGAACGCCTCGAAATTCCTGTTTTTCATGATGATCAGCACGGGACCGCCATCATTGCGGCGGCGGGGCTGATCAACGCGCTTCATATCACCGGCCGCGACATGAAGGATATCAAGGTTGTCTCGAACGGGGCTGGCGCGGCGTCGATTGCCTGTGTTGAACTGATCAAGACCATGGGCGTGCCGCATGAGAATGTCATACTGGTCGACCGGAGCGGCGTGATCTATCAGGGCCGTGAGAAGTCGATGAACCAGTGGAAGTCGGCCCATGCGGTGCCAACCGACGCGCGGACGCTGGAAGACGCGCTTGGTGGCGCCGATGTGTTCCTTGGCCTGTCGGTGGCCGGCGCGCTGAGCCCGAATATGGTCCGGTCGATGGCCGAACGTCCGATTATCTTCGCCATGGCCAATCCGGTTCCCGAGATCATGCCGGAAGAGGCCAAGAAAGTCCGCCCTGACGCGATTATCGCCACCGGACGGTCGGATTATCCAAACCAGGTCAACAACGTCCTTGGCTTTCCCTATATCTTCCGTGGCGCGCTTGATGTGCGGGCCAGCAAGATCAATGAAGATATGAAGATTGCGGCCGCTGAGGCCATCGCCATGCTTGCCCGCGAGGATGTTCCCGATGCTGTGGCCGAGGCCTATGGCGGACAGATGCTGCAATATGGCAATGAGTACATCATCCCGGCACCTTTCGACCCACGTCTGATTTCGGCTGTATCCTCAGCCGTCGCCGAGGCCGCCATGAAAAGCGGCGTCGCGCGCAAGCCAATCAAGGATCTGGCAAAATATCGTCGCCAGCTATCGGCCCGCATCGATCCTACCGCCTCGACATTGCAGGTGATTTTCGAGCGTATCAGCGCCAACCGCAAGCGGGTGGTCTTTGCCGAAGGCGAGGAGGAAAAGGTCATCCGGGCCGCGCTGGCATTCCGGAATGCCGGCTATGGCGACCCGATCCTGGTCGGGCGCGAACACCGGATCCACGAAACGATTGAGCGGCTTGGACTCGAGGGGGCCGAGGATCTGCCGATCACCAACGCCAAGATCTCGGACCATAACGAGGACTATATCGATTTCCTCTATGACCGGCTGCAGCGCAAGGGCGCCCTGCGCCGCGACTGTCAGCGCATGGTCAATCTTGATCGCAATGTCTTTTGCGCCTGCATGGTTCTGAAAGGCCATGCCGACGCGATGGTGACTGGCGTGACCCGATCCTTCAAGCCAAGCTTTGACCATGTCACACGGGTGATTTCGCCACGCGAAGGCAAGACATTTCTGGCCACCTCGATGATTGTGTCGCGTGGGCGCACGGTGTTCATCGGCGATGTGTCGGTTCATGAACGCCCGAATGGCGAGAAGATTGCTGATATTGCCGAGGCCATCGCCGCCAAGGCGCGGCAGATGGGGCATACACCGCGCGTTGCCGTGCTGTCGTTTACGACATTCGGCAATCCGGATTCGGATATCACCGTCGAGGCGCGCCGTGCCATCGAGATCCTTGATCAGCGCAAGCCGGATTTTGAATATGATGGTGAGATGTCAGCCGATGTCGCGCTTGATTATGAACTGATGAAGCAGCGCTACCCATTCTGTCGTTTGTCCGGACCAGCCAATATTCTGGTGATGCCGGGGCTACATTCGGCCAACATATCGTTTGAGCTGATCCAGAATCTGACCGAGGGGTCGGTCGTCGGTCCGATCATGCTTGGTGCCGAAAAGCCATTCCAGATTGTCCAGATGGGCGCCTCGGTGAATGACCTTGTACAGGCCGCCGCCCTGGCTGCCTATGAGGCGCTTCGCTAGGCTTCGTTTCGGGTGGTTTGTTCCTAGAGACCCTCGGCCTTCACCAACGCGGCAATGTCCGCTTCCGGCCGTGCCCCCACATGCGAGATCACCTCGCCGGCGGCAAGGCTTGCAATAATGCCGGATTGGCGCGCGTCATATCCATTCGTGCGGCCATAGAGATAGCCGGCGGCAAACAGGTCACCGGCACCGGTACTGTCGACAACGGGACCCTGCGGGCGTGCCGGAAAGTCATGGCGGTCGCCGTTATGACCGACAAAGGCACCGTCAGCCCCACGCGTAATGATCGCCTCTTCAACCTGTTCGCAGAGTGTGTCCATCGCCGTCTCGGTCGAGCTGTCGCACAGGCTGGCCGCCTCATGTTCATTGGCGAACAGAATATCAACATGATCATGGACAAACCGGCCAAGCGCCTCGCGATGCCGCTCGGCGCACCAGGGATCCGACAGCGACAGCGAGACCCGCACATCATGGCGTGCGGCGAGCATTGCCGCGTGGGCGAAAATCTCCGGCCCTGCCGGCGCATCGAAAAGATATCCCTCGAGATAGATGATCCCGGCCGACTCGACATCCTCCGGACGGATATCCCCCGGCTCGAATTCGATACAGGCACCAAGATGGGTGTTCATCGACCGTGTGGCGTCCGGCGACACCAGGATGATCGAGGATGCTGTTGGCGAGCCGTTGATCTGCGGCGCGGCGCCGAAGATGACGCCGGCATCATGAATGTCGCGGATGAAGCTGTGGCCAAGCTCGTCATCATGGATCCGGCCGGAAAACCCGGCCGTTCCTCCGAGGGCGACAATCCCGACCGCCGTGTTCGCCGCCGAACCGCCGGAAATCTCGCGCGGATCATCAATCGCCGCATACAGCGCCGCCGACTGCGCGGAATCGACAAGGTTCATCATTCCCTTGCCAACATTGTGCCTGACAAGGAAGTCATCGTCACAGGAGGCAAAGATATCGACAATGGCATTGCCGACGGCAAGAACGTCAATTCGCGATGACATGGAATTCCTCAGGGACTGAAACGGGAAACTGCGCTCGATGGTTTAGAGAATAGCTGTGGCCGGGGCAAGGGCAAACGCATATCCCTGAAGATGCGCCGGCTGGTGAAAGTGGTTTGCCCTTGCGCCACCGGCTGGTCTAAGGTGCCGGGCATAGTCTTCAACCCCGGTGTCTGTCCTGTCATGCGGTTTGTTCTTCTGATCCCGGCCATCACGGCACTTGGCATCACCGGCTGCCAGGTGCCGCCACCTGTGACAAGCATACCAACCACCGGGCCAACCACCGGGCCAACCACGACAATCCCAGCTGCGAGCAGCACATCTGACACATCTGTGGACACCGCCATTGACGACAGCACCTCCACCTCTGACGGGTTCGGGGCGGATATAACAGTCGCGGAGACGGTATCACCTGCTGCGCAGACGCCCTCCGAGGAATCCACGACTTCTGATGAGACGCAGGGTGACGCAACCCTGCAGCCTGAGACAGCCGAACAGCCAGCTGAGGCGCCTGTCACCGAATTGGCAGACGCCCCCGTCCAAACACCGGGCGAAACATCAGGAGATGGCAGTCAGGCCACAGGTGAGGACAGTCATTCTGAAGTGGGTTCCGTCGCGCCCGTATCCGCGCCTGTATCTGTGGGTGATGACGCGGCTCAGCCGGCCACGGACCCTGTCGCGACAGCCGACAGCGCCGCTGAAACCGTTGCGCCGGATTCGGAGATGACAGGTGACGCGACGGCAACCGAACTTGCCCTTGCCGCACCACCACCGCCACCACCACCTCCTCCTCCTGAGCTGGCGCCCGAGGCGTTGATCGGGTTTGACACACCGGCCCTGCAACAGCGCCTTGGCGATGCCGACTTCAAGCGGCGCGAAGGGTCGGTGGAAACCTGGCAATACAGGTTCCAAACCTGTGTTGTTGATTATTTTCTCTATCCCGAGAACGCCGATCCGGCGGTGCGCAACTGGGCATGGCGATCCCCGGTCATTGGTGGCAGGCTTGACGCCAAGGCCTGTCGCCGGGCCCTTGCGGAACGTGATCAGAACAGCTGAAAACGGCCTTTAGTCACCTGACGGTGTCTTGTCCTTGAAATGGCAGAATTCGGCGATTTCGCACCGCCAGCATTCCGGTTTACGGGCCTTGCAGACATAGCGCCCATGAAGGATGAGCCAGTG
Source organism: Rhodobiaceae bacterium (assembly GCA_038138545.1). Classification (GTDB taxonomy): domain Bacteria; phylum Pseudomonadota; class Alphaproteobacteria; order Puniceispirillales; family Puniceispirillaceae; genus UBA8309. The sequence continues at coordinate 4,313 of JAYQDX010000107.1, forward strand.
ATGCGCGCCCTTTTTCCAGGCATCTGGCACCCGGCGCACAAGCTCGGCCTCGACAGCATCCGGTGTCTTGCCAGGTGCCATGCCGGTACGATTGCCAACCCGGAAGATATGTGTGTCGACGGCAATGGTCGGGTGTCCAAAAGCCTCGTTCAGCACCACATTCGCCGTTTTCCGGCCAACGCCGGGGAGCGCCTCCAGCGCGGCGCGATCATCCGGAACAATGCCACCATGCGATTCAATCAGAATTTCCGACAGCCTGTGAACATTTTTCGCCTTGGTGTTGAACAGGCCGATTGTGCGGATGTGATGGGCAATGCCCTCAACGCCCAGATCAACCATCGCCGGCGGTGTATCGGCCGCCGCATATAGCCCCTTTGTGGCGCGGTTGACACCGACATCGGTGGCCTGCGCCGACAGCACGACCGCCACCAGCAATGTATAGGGATCGCGATAATCAAGCTCGGTCTTCGGATCGGGAAGGACGGCAGCAAGGCGCACGAAACAATCCTCGATATGCGCCAGTTTCATCTTGCGGGATCGCGCCATGGATTCACTGTCTCCGTCAGACATCCTGGGGGAAAGTTCTGGACCAAGATCAAGATTGCCCTAATGTTGTCGCAGGTGCAATTTCCTGTATGCGATAGGATGACTGTCTTTAATCTTGGCTCAATAAATATCGACCTTGTCTACACGGTGCCACATTTTCCAGCACCTGGCGAAACGCTGACAACGCTGGATTATCAGCGGATGCTCGGTGGCAAGGGAGCGAACCAGTCTATCGCGCTTGCCCGCGCCGGCGGACAGGTGGTGCATATCGGCGCCACCCATGCCGAGGATGGCTGGATTCGTGATGAAATGCGGTTGGCTGGTGTTGATATCAGCGCTGTCCAGACAAGCCAGACAGCCACCGGTCATGCTGTCGTCTCAGTGTCAGGTGATGGCGAGAACCAGATCCTTCTATGGCCTGGCGCCAACCATGCCATCAACATGACGCAGGCCATCGGAACGCTGGATTCAGCACGCGAAGGTGACTGGGCGCTGCTGCAGAATGAAACCTGTGGTGCTGATGAATTTGTCGGCGCGGCGCGCCAGCGCGGATTGAAAATTGCCTACAGCGCGGCCCCTTTCGATGCCGCGGTAACGGCGCGCCTTCTGCCACATACCGATCTTCTGGTCGTCAATGAAGTCGAGGCGGCGGCCCTGACCGACATGCTTGGCAAGCCTGCAGCTGACGCAGCGATCCCGCATCTTGTTATCACAAAGGGCAGTGATGGCGCGGATTATCACGGGCTGGACGGCAGCCTTCATCAGCCAGCTTTCCGGGTGTCACCGGTCGATACCACCGGCGCCGGTGATTGTTTCTTCGGCTATCTGCTTGCCGGGATCGCCCAGGGTGGGGATATGGCATCATCACTTCGCCTCGCCAGCGCGGCGGCGGCCCTGCAGGTCACACGCCCCGGCGCCGCTGCAGCCATCCCGACCCGCGCGGCCGTTGATGAATTTCTGACTTCACAGGACTGAATCCGATGCATGGACCCGCACCACAGAAAGTCATCATCGACACCGACCCCGGCATTGACGATGCCATGGCCATTCACCAGGCCTTTGCCGATCCCCGTCTCGATGTGATTGGCCTGACAACGATCTTTGGCAATGTAACGGCGACAAGGGCCACCCGAAACGCCCTGCATCTTGCCGAGATGGCGGGGCATCCGGCGGTTGTCGCCGGCGGTGCGCCGGTGCCACTGCGCCGCGCACCCCAGCCACCAGCCGATTTCGTGCATGGGCCGGAGGGGTTTGGCAGCCTGGCGGCACCAGTAGCAGGTCGCGCGGCCGATCCGCGAAGCGCGGCAGCCTATCTCTGTGAAAGCTGTGCCGCCGCGCCGGGGGAGATCATCATCTGCGCTGTCGGGCCGCTGACCAATCTGGCGGCGGCGCTGGAACATGACCCGTCAATCACCAGAAATGTACAGCGCGTCGTCGTGATGGGTGGCAGCGCGGCCCGCCATGGCAATGTGACCGACTGCGCAGAGGCCAATATATGGAACGACCCCGATGCGGCAGACCTCGTGTTTGCCGCTGACTGGGATGTCACCATGATTGGTCTCGACGTCACCGAGAAAACCCGATGCACCCCGCATGATTTCGCCGCTCTCGCGACAAGCGCACCGGCCATAGGGGGCTTTTTGAAAGCCGCCACCGCGTTCTATTTTGACTTCCACGAGGCCAAGCTTGGTGAGCGAGTCTGTTTCATGCATGACCCGTCTGCCATACTGGCGATCACCGATCCGCAGCTGTTCGATTTTGAATATATGCCGCTATCGGTCACCTGCGATGGTGTGGAAATCGGGCGCACGGTTTCCGGGGGCGCCGGTCGCCGCGATGTCGCGGTGGCGATGAAGGTTGATTCACATGCCGCCCGCACTCGCTTCATGGAGGTGGTGGCGGCGGCCGACGACCGCGCCACCGCGCGGCAACGCAACAGCAACGCGCAGGAAACAATGACAGGGAGCTGAGATGCAGGTCGAAACCGTTGATTACCGGGCGGCGGATGCCGCCGAAACACTTGAAAGATCGCTGCGCGACACCGGTTTTGCGGTGTTGGCAAACCATCCGATCACGCCAGAACGAATTGACGCTGTCTATGACGCCTGGGGCCAGTTCTTCGCCGGCGAGACCAAGCATGGCTATGCCGTGACGCCACCGGCGCATGATGGCTATTTCGCCTTTCGCTCGGAAAATGCCAAGGATTCACAGGTGAAGGATCTGAAGGAATTCTTTCATGTCTATCCCGGCTGTCGACTTCCCGATGAGCTGGACGAAATGACACGGGCGATCTATGCCGATCTGGAATCGCTTGGACGCGAGCTTCTTGGCTGGATTGAAAGCCGGGCCCCGGCCCACGTCAGCGACAAGC
>JAYQDX010000108.1:0-7091 GCA_038138545.1 Rhodobiaceae bacterium
TTTTTCGCGTTCTGTTCGACCATGATGATGGTCTTGCCATCCTTGCGCTGAAGATCATCGAGAATCTCGAAGACCATGTCGATGAAACGCGGCTCCAGTCCGATCGAGGGTTCATCGACAAGCAGGACCTGCGGTTGCATGACCAGCGCCCGCGAGATTTCCAGAAGGCGCCGTTCACCGCCTGACAGAACGCCGGCGGGCTTGTCACGCCGGTCGGCAAGGCGGCTGTATTTCGAGAACACCTCCTCGGCGGCGGCCTTCGCCTCGGCGGGCTTGTTTTTCAGGAACCCGCCCATCAACAGATTTTCCTCGACGGTCATCTGCGGGAATACAGACTTGTCCTGGAGGATGTAGGCAATGCCGGCCTCGGCAAGCTTCTGCGAGGGTGTCAGCGCCGTCACATCCTTGCCGTCGATGATGATGCTGCCTGAAAAGATGTTGGTGAACCCGAAGATCGAATGCAGCACCGTTGATTTGCCGGCGCCATTCGGTCCGATCAGACACAGCGACTGGCCCTTGCCGATCCGCAGGTTGAAATCATGCAGGATTTCCATCTTCCCATAGCCGGCGCGCAGATTGTTGATCGACAGGAAGGTCTCACCCGTGATCATGGCATCGAGTTCGGCCACCGTGGGCGCGTTGGCGGCGATCGAGGCGGCCTCCTTGGCCACCTGGTCGACCGACATCACGACATCGACGGACCCGCCACCATAACCACTGACGGCACCCTTCTTGGCAGCTTTCTTTGTCGGCGCCTTCTTGGGTGACGTCTTCTTCACAGGCGCCTTTTTCGCCGTTGCTTTCTTGGCAGCTGCCCTTTTGGTGGCGGCTTTCTTGGCGGCTTTCTTTGCGGCCGGCTTTTTTGCGGCCTTTGCCTTTTCGTCCTCGGCCATCAATGTCCTCCAAGATAGGCGTCGATGACGCGCTGGTCATTCTGCAGTTCTTCGGGTGTGCCGTCGGCCAGCATGTGACCATTGGCAAGACAATAGATATGCGAGGCCAGATTCATGATCACCCGCATATTGTGCTCAATCACGCACAGGGTGATCCCAAGCTCCTCATTGGCGCGCCGCAGCCGGTCGATCAGGCCGTTGATCAGCGTCGGGTTGATACCGGCCGTCGGCTCGTCAAGAAGCAGCGCCTTCGGCTCGTTCATCAGCGCCATGGCGAATTCAAGAAGCTTCTGCTGGCCGAATGACAGGTCACCCGAGATCAGGTTGCGCTTTGAATAAAGGCCGACAAACTCCAGCAGATGCTCGGCCCGATCCTTGATCTCGCCTTTCCGACTGGCGAACATCGAGAATTTCGAATCCTCACGGTGCGAGACCGAGATCTGCATGTTGTCAACGCAGTTCATCTTGCCATAGATACGTGTCTGCTGGAACGTCCTCAGCATGCCAAGACGGGCGATGTCGCCAACCAGCAGATGCGAGATTTCCTGGCCGTCGAACTGGATCGAGCCACTGTCGATCGGGTGATAGCCGACAATAGAGTTGAACAGCGTGGTCTTGCCACAGCCATTCGGCCCGATGATCCCGGTGATTGATCCGCGTTCGACACCCATCGTGATGTCGACATTCGCCTTCACCCCGCCATAGGATTTCGAGACACCCTCGACTTTAATGATCGGGTCCGACATCAGGCGGCCTCCTTCTCATCGGCATCCGTGACACTGGAGGTGTCGACGACGATACCGAAACGCTCGGGATATTTGGTCTGCAGCCAGCCCATGATCCCCTGCTGGAAATAAACGATATTGATGATCAGGATCAGTCCCAGCGCGACCCATTGGAGATTCAGCAGATAGGTCCAGGTGGCTTCCTTGATCACATGGAAGATGATCGCGCCAAGAACCGGCCCCCACAACGTGCCCTTGCCACCAAGAAGCGCCATCGCCACCATGAAGATGCCGAAGGTTGGAATCGGATAGGCGACTTCCTTGTCGATGAAGCCGGCCATATTGCCCGCAACCGCGCCGATACATCCCATGAAAAAGGCCGGAATGGCCCAGCCGATGCGCTTGTAGGCAAGTGTCGGAATGCCCATCGCCTCGGCCTTGTCCTCATCATCGCGGATGGCGTTGATGGCCAGTCCGAACTGCGTCGAATACAGCCAGCGAAGCAGGAAATGCGAGATGATCGTGAGGACAAAGCACAATATATAGAAGAAGGTCGATCGGAACTCGATATCACCCGGGAACAGCGGCATCGAGATGCCCGATGCCCCGCCGACATAATCGATGGTGATGGTGACCTCGGCCACGGCGATGGCGAGGCCAAGCGAGCCGATGGCGAAATAGGGTCCGCGAAGACCGAACATGAAGGAGCTGAAAATCACCGACAACACGAGCCCGACGACGCCGGCAGCGAGGATTCCAAGCCCCAGACCCCAGAAATATTCAGCCTGGGTGAATTCCGGTTTGATCGAGCCCATCGCCGAGGTGTATTCGGCCACCCCTCCCTCATAGAAGAATGACACCTGGACGATCGCCGAGACATACATCCCGACCCCGAAAAAGGTGATGTTGCCAAGCGAGTTGTACCCCATCTGACCGCCAAGCGTGTCCCAGGTCGACGCCATCAGCACCATCATCCACAGATAGGCGATGGACAGCGTGTAGTCCGGGAACAGGATCGGGCCGAAAATCCCGAACAGAGCCAGCAGCCCGTAGGTTACCTTTGTGTCTCTGGTCATGCTCATCGTACCACCTGCCGGTTACGTCTCATTTGAATCTGCCGCCAGATCAGGACCAGCAGAAGGATGCTGACAGGCGCGGCAACCTCATAGGCGGTGCCAAGAATCGCGCCGGTATATTTCTCGAACAGCCCGATGCCGAACCCGGCACCGATCACCGCCGGCAGATTGCCGAGGCCGGCCGCCGTCACGATGGCGAAGGAGCGCACCGAATAGGTGATGCCGTAGAAGGGCTGGATCACCCAGATGATTGACACCAGAACCCCCGCCGCGCCACACAGCGCGGCGTTGAAGGCGAAGGTGAAGGCGTAGACGCGGTCGATGTCGATGCCCAGCACGCGGGCGGCGCGCGGGTCCTGCGCGGTGGCGCGAATCGCCTGGCCGGCCCGCGAACGCTTCATGAAGATGATCACACCGGTCGCGATGACCGCGGCAAGGCCGAGGGTGATCAGTTTCGATGATGGCACGGTGACCATGTTGTCGAACGCGTCATAGACAGGCAATTCCATGTCGATGGTCTGCACCTCGGGACCGAAGATCAGGTTCATCACCTGCTGCAGCAGCAGCGACAGACCAAAGGTTGCCAGCAACGAGACGAACATGTCCTGATCGATGATGCGCCGGATCATCAGCACATAGATGATCCATCCGAACATGAACATCAGTGGCATGACGATCAGCAGGATCAGCACAAGCGGCACATGGAGCTGGTGCAGGGCCAGAGCCATGTAGCCGCCCATGATGACGAAATCACCCTGCGCCAGGTTCTTGATGTTCATCACACCCCAGACAAGCGCAAGACCGTAGGCGCTCAGCGCAAACACCGCACCAACAAAAATGCCGTCAAGAATGACCTGCACGTTGATGATCGGCGCCCACACGAACAGCAGTTGTAGATTATCCCACATGTTCCCTTCCTCGACAGAGATGCGGACTCGAAACGAGTTTATTGATCAAGAAATTCGCGACTCAAGACACGTTACCAGTCAAGAAAAGGGGGAAGCGACACGCTTCCCCCGAAAGATAGGGCCATATGGCCTTAATAGGCGACGTTCCGCGGGAACACCATGTCGCCGGCCTTCTCGACCAGATTATACTGGCCGCTGCCGTCGATCTGGCGCATGAACATCGGCTTGGCGATGTTGTTGCCGTTCTCCGAGAACTTGATGTCGCCATAGAAGGTTTCCATCTCGACCTTGGAAATGGCGTCACGGACAGCGTCCTTGTCAAAGCTGTTGGCAGCCTCGAAAGCCTCCTTGAAGACATAGACGGCAGCTGATGCCTGTGCCGACTGGTACGGCACCGAGCTGTAGGACGGGTTGTCGGCCTTGAAGCCGGCATTCCAGTCAGCCGCCGAGCCGAACATCGGGTCGGACTTCGACAGCGTCTCAACCCATTGTGTCGGGCAGAGGAAGCCGTTGGAGGTCTTCGGGAACTTTTCCTGGACTTTCGCCGCCTCGCAGTGGGTCAGCGCAATCATCGGGACGTTGACCTTCATCTCGTCGATCTGACGGGCGGCCGTTGCGGCACCCTTCGAGTGACCGGAGATGATCAGGGCGTCGGGCTTCAGCGCCTTCACCTTGGTCAGCGTGGTCGACATGTCGGACAGATCGGCCGGCAGCTGGTCGTCAATCACGACCTTCATGCCATATTCATTGATCTTGTCCATCACACCGGCGCGGACATCCATCGAGAACGGGTCGCCCTCGAAGGCCAGCGCGATGCGGACATCACCGGGATTGGACGACTTTTCAGCCGCGAAATCGATCGCTGTCGCCAGATACTGCTCGGATGTCGAAAGGACAGCGAACAGATATTTGTAACCCTGGGTGAAGAGCGAGCGCGATGCGCCTTCCGCCTCGACCATCGGCACACCGAACTTTTCCGATACCGGCGCGATGGCCTTTGTCATGCCCGAGCTATAAGGCCCGAGCATATATTCGACACCATCCTGCTGGATCAGACGCTCGGCAAGCTGCGCACCGCGAGCCGGGGTCGATTCATCATCGTAATATTTCACGTCAAGCTTGTAGCTCTTGCCACCAACCTTCACGCCGCCAGCCTCGTTGATCACCTTGACGGCATAATCGTAACCGCGCTGCGTGTGCAGGCCGTTGGTCGCATATTTACCTGTCAGCGAAATCGACGAACCGAGGATGATGGTGTCACCCTCGACCTTTGCCATAGCCGGCGTTGCAAGGCTGACCGCAAGAGCGACGCCTGCCACAATACCATGCTTCATGAACATTTGGTTTCCTCCGAGAAAATTCTGAAGTCTTCGTTAAGCCTGACACTATGAACAAAGAATCATCCAACACCAAGACGATTCTGTCCGCATGTGACAAATTGAACGACCGAACCGGATACCACAAAGGCGATATGCAAATACCGGAACAGCCCCCGGTTCAGCCAAGCAGCACCATGATGATCGAGATCGCCAGAAGCAGCATCGCGAACAACTCCTTGCCGGATGGTCGCTCACGGAAATAGAAAAAGGAAATCCCCAGCACCAGAAGCAGTTCGATCTGGCCAACGGCGCGGACCGGCGCCACCGCATAAAGTGAGAAGGCGGTGAACCAGCAGCCCGTCGACACGGCGCCTGACAGGCCGACAATGCTGCTGTCGCGCCAATGCACGAAGCTTGCCTTCAGCTGGTCCGGGGCGCGGCGCCACATCCACAGCCCCATCAGCACCGCCTGGATCAACACCGACACACCGGCGGTCATGCTGGCCCGTGTCACCAGATCATCGCTTGCCAGCGAATCGCTCGCCGCCTTGTAGGCAACGGTGCAGAAACCGAGGAACGCGCCACTGCCAAGCCCGATCGCCGTCTGGCGGGTGAACAGCGAGGCCAGAAGATTACGCAGCGTCAGGCTGCTTTTGGCCAATGACAGAAGAAACACCGCGACAACGCCGATGATGATCGCCAACCCGACCTGGAGGCTGACGATATGGCCGAGAATCACCGCCTCGAACAGCGCCGCCTGGATCACCTCGGTCTTGGAAAAGGCGGTGCCGGCGGCAAAGGACCGGTGCGAGAACAGCGTCACCAGCAGAACGGTGAAGATGATCTGCGTCAGCCCGGCGACGGTGGTCCATAACAGGAACGGGATGTTCAGGCCCGGCAGCGGCTCACCGCTCCAGCCGCCATAGATGAACACCCAGGCCCAGGCAAAGGGGATGGCGTAGGAAAACCTGACATAGCTGGCGCCAAGATCGCCAAGCGGCGCCTTCAGTTTCTTCTGGTAGGTGCTGCGCACGGCCTGCGATACCGCCGCCCCGATGGTCACCCAGATCCACAGCGAGGTCACAGGTTCATCCCCTTCCTTGCCTTACATGCCGCCGCGCTAGACAGGTTTGTCACCTTTCAGCGTGATTCGGTGAAGAAGACGCCGATGCCCGTGATAATCATTCAGCGGATAGTGCAGCGTGCTTCGATTGTCCCAGATCGCGATGTCGCCGACACCCCAGCCCAGCCGGCACTGGAATTCGGGTGCGATCTGATGCTGGAAGAGAAAGGCGAGAAGTCCGGCGCTCTCCTCCTCGGTCCAGCCCTCGAACCCGGTCGCGTGGCCGGGGCTGAGATAGAGCGATTTACGACCGGTTTCGGGATGCGTGCGCACCACCGGATGGACCGCTACCAGCGCGTTGACATCGGCGCCGCTGCCGGCTTCCTCGATCCGCGCGGTCCGCGTCGCCGCGACCTTTGCCTTGTTGGCGGTGCAGACAACATTCAACCCGCCAAGCATCTCCTTCAGCCCGTCCGAAAGCCGCTCATAGGCAAGCTCCTGGTTGGCGAACATCGTATCGCCGCCAATCGGCGGCAGTTCGATGGCCTGCAGCATCGTCGCCATCGGCGGTTCGTCCTGATAGATGGTATCGGTGTGCCAGACACCGCCAAAATTGACTGTCTCATGCTCTCGCTTCAGCACCGCGGTGAGCTCGGGAATGCCGTCAACGCCGTCGAGGAACGGATAGATCGCCGGCTCGCCAAAGGCCCGCGCCAGCGCCAGCTGCTGTTGCGGGGACAGATTCTGGTTGCGGAGCACGACCATCTTATGCTCCAGCCAGACAGCCCTGAGATCGCCGATGACATTGTCGGCGAAATCGCTGGCGGCAAGATTGATACCGGTAATTTCGGCGCCCATCGCCGGCGCCAGCCTTGTAACCTTCAAGGGAAACCCCTCACTGTTTGCGCGCCGGCCGGGCCGACCGGAATGACCGGCACGACCTGCCTGACCCGTGCCGTTCCGCCCTGACGCTATCGCGAAGGTGGCAGGGACGCAACCGCCGCCGCCGATGGCGACATTTGGTGCCAGTGACAGCATCCGTATCTGGACCTATGTTTACGGCTATCTGGCTCTAATGCTTGATCGAGATGCCTGCGATTGATTAGG
>JAYQDX010000109.1:0-7033 GCA_038138545.1 Rhodobiaceae bacterium
CGGCGCGGATATCCTTGGTGTGGAAATGGTTGATCCGCTTGCCATGCCTGGCGATCACCGATGCGTTGTCACCGCCGGCGAAGACAAGGTGACCGGTGTCGAGGAGCAGGCCCACAGCTTCGCCGGTTGCGTTCATCAGCGCGTCAAGTTCGGCCTCGGTCTCGACAGCGGTGCCCATATGGTGGTGGAAGGTCAGCGGCACGCCCTCGCCAGCGCAATGCTCGGCCAGCGCGGTCAGCCGCCTGCCATAGGAGGCGACGTCGAATTGGTCCAGCCTCGGCCGGCTCGAGAGCGGCTTTTCCTGCCGATTCTGCACCGTATTGAAAGTCTCGCCATAGACAATGACCGACGCGCCAACCGCCTTGAACAGCGCCAGCTGGTCGGCAATCCGCTCAAGTTCGGAGTCCAGATCATTGTTGATCAGCGTGCCGCTATACCATCCCGACACCAGCGCCAGATCATGTTCCTTCAGCACCGATGACAGCGCGTCGGCTTCCCTGGGGAATTTGCCGCCGGTCTCGGTCCCGACAAAGCCGGCCTCGCGGGTTTCGGACAGGCACACCTCCAGCGGCGTGTCGCCGCCAAGCTGCGGCAAATCATCATTCGACCAGGAAATCGGGGACATCCCGAGACGCAGTTTCATATTCAGGTCCTTTTCACAGAAAACGCAATGAGCGCGATCAGGCCAGGCGGCCCGTGGCATTTCCATCGTTGGCGCCGGCGTCGGCGTTGGCGTCGGCGTGCTGGTCCCAGTCCTGTGCGGCCTGTGTCATGTCAGCATCCATTCATGCGCCGGATCGTTCTTGAATTTCCATACCCGCTTCGGCCCGGCCATGACATTGAGATAATAGCTCTCATAGCCATGTGGCGCGCCAACCGGGTGATAGCCGCGCGGCACCATCACCACCGTCCGGTCCTCGGCGGCCATGGTTTCGTCCAGCTCGCGGCTGTCATCATAGACCCGATGCAGGACATAGCCCTGCGGCGGGTTCACACGGTGATAATAGGTCTCCTCGAGATAGGATTCCTCGGGAAGATTGTCGGTATCATGCTTGTGCGGTGGATAGGATGACCAGTTGCCGGCCGGCGTGATCACCTCGACCACAAGCAGGCTGTCCGCCGGTTCGGTTTCCGGCAGGATGTTGCAGACATGCCGCGTGTTGGTGCCGGTGCCGCGTGTTTCCAGCGGCATGCTGTCAGCCCCGATCAGGCGCGGCGGCAGCGCGCCGCCGGTCCCGGGAGCGCGGCAGACAGCCAGTTCGGCATCACTGCCGGCCTCGACCTGCCAGCCTGTCCGCATCGGGATGTAGACGGCCTGCGGCGCGGCGCGGTCAAACACGCTGACCCGCCCGGTCAGCATGCCGGTATCGAGATCACCGGCCCTGATCCGCGCGTTACCGGTCAGCAGCACAAGACAGATCTCGTCCGCCGTGCCCTCGACATCGAGTGTCTGCCCGGCTTTCAGATCATGAAGCCCGAAGCCGACATAGGACCAACCCGCAGAGGCCGGCGTGATATCATGAACAGCGCCACCATCAAGGTTTGGCCTGACAAGCAGTTTCGACATATTCCGTCTCCCGTCCCGTCAATCAGCGAAGCTGGCGTTTCTTGTTCTGGAGCCAGCCATCATAGGCGGCGGTCACCTCGGCGCGTTCCGATACCGCCGGGACGCCGACCTCCCACCAGGTGCCGCCGGCCGCGGTCGACGGGCCGGGGTCGGTATCGATGACAATCACATCGACACCCTTGCGCGCCACCGCCTTGGCGGTCATTGCCTCCAACTCGGCGATCGATCCCGCCTTCTGCGCCCGCGCCCCCATCGAGGCGGCATGCGCCACGAAATCGATCTCGGGAAGCACCTCATGCGTGGAATCGGCAAGCAGATTGTTGAAAGCCGCGCCGCCGGTCGCCGCCTGCAGCCTGTTGATACAGCCAAAGCCGCGATTGTCGGTGATGATCAGCGTCATCGAGCGCCCCATCATCACCGCCGTCGCCAGCTCGGCATTCAGCATCAGATAGGACCCGTCACCGGCGAACACGACATTCGGCCGGTCAGGCGCCGCCATGTCGACGCCGATACCGGCGGCCACCTCATATCCCATGCAGGAAAATCCGTATTCCATGTGATAGCCGTCAACCTCGCCAACCTGCCACAGCTTGTGAAGCTCGCCGGGCATCGAGCCGGCAGCGCCAACGGCGATCACCTCCGGCGGGCAGGCGCGGTTGACCGCGCCGATCACCTCGCTGTCCGATGGCAGGCGGTTGCTGTCAGCCGGGGCATCGCACACCGCGGCCACCTCCGTCATCCAGCCATCCCAGGCGGCGGCGATTTCGGACCGGTAGGCATCATCGGTACGGTAGCCGCCAAGCCCGGCGGCAAGCGCCTCGATACCGGTGCGCGCATCCGCCATCAGCGGCAGCGCCCCATGTTTGACAAGATCATGCGCCTGCACATTGAGGGCGATCACCTGCCCCCTGATCAGCCCGTTCGAGCCGGTGGTGAAATCCTGCAACCGGCTGCCGACAGACAGCACGACATCGGCAGATTCGGCCAACGCATTGGCGGCGGACGCGCCGGTCACGCCAAGCGAGCCGACATACATCTCATCCGCCTCGACTAGGCTGGATTTGCCAGCCTGGGTGGACGCCACCGGAATGCCGGATTTCGCGGCGAAGTCGGCAAGCGCCCGCGAGGCACCGGAATAGCGGACCCCGCCACCGGCAATGATCATCGGTCGTTTGGCGGCTTTCAGCGCCGCGATGGCGCGGGACAGCTCACCCTCGTCCGGGTGGATGCGGCGCACCGACCAGAGACGCGGCTTGAAGAAGCTTTCCGGATAGTCCCATGCCTCGGCCTGAACGTCCTGGCACAGGCCAAGTGTGACCGGCCCACAATCGGCCGGGTCGGTCAGCACCGACATCGCCTTGGGAAGTGCCTGAAGAAGCTGTTCCGGGCGGGTGATCCGATCAAAATAGCGCGAGACCGGACGAAGACAGTCATTGGCCGAGACAAGACCGTCGGCAAAGCTTTCCACCTGTTGCAGCACCGGGTCGGGCGCGCGGCTGGCGAACACATCGCCAGGCAGCAGCAACACCGGCAGCCTGTTCACATGCGCCAGCGCCGCCGCTGTCGCCAGATTGGTCGCCCCCGGGCCGATCGAGGTTGTCACCGCCATCATCCGGCGACGCTGCATCTGCTTGGCATAGGCGATGGCGATATGCGCCATGCCCTGTTCATTATGGCCGCGGAAGGTCGGCAGCTCGTCGCGGATGCCGTGCAGCGCCTCGCCAAGACCGGCCACATTGCCATGCCCGAAAATCGCCCAGACACCGGCAAACGCCGGGGCGGCGCTGCCGTCAAGCTGTTCGATGCTCTGCGCCGCCATCCAGCGGGTCAGCGCCTGCGACATAGTCAGTCGAACCGTTGCCATATCCCTCTCCTGTCGATCAGCCAGCCGCATCCCAGGCGGCGATCAGTCTTCTGTAAACGGTGCTCATCATGCTGGTGGCCGCGGCATCATCGATATCACCGGCAAACCATTGCCGCGCCGCATCGCTGAAAATCGTCCGGCCAATGGCAAACCCGCGGACAAGCTTCTCACCCCGCGCCATGCCAAGCACCTGCACAAGTTGCGCGTCCGGCATCTCCTTGCCAAGGACGATAATGCCCTGGATGTGCGGATCATGCGCCCGCGCGATATCGCCGGCCTTCGTCCAGAACGCCCGGTCGGCGACCGGCTCCAGCTTCCACCAGTCGGGCATGATACCAAGGTCATAGATGCGTTTCATCAGTGTATGAATTTGCGCCGGGTCAGCCGGTTTGTCGGCACGACCATTGATGATCTCGAGAAGGAATTCATGGCCGGTCCTGCGGCAGGCATCGGCAAGACTGATGATGGTCTGCTCGTGATGCGCGATCAAATCCGCGGGATCGTCGGTGCGAAGTGGCGCCAGCACCTTCACACAATGGTTCACCGGCCATTCGGCAAGCCGGCTGCCAAGGTCCGGCCCCTCCTCCAGCTCTAGCGGAAAGACGCCGGATTCCTCGATCGGGCGGCCAATCCAGACATCATGGTCCGATGCCGCATGAAGCGCTGTCCGGCCAAGCCGGTCATCGACCAGAATGCCAAGACCGTCACGCGTGCCGACCAGCGCGGTGACGGCATCGAGGGCCAGCGTCTTGAAATGGTCAATATCCGCATCCGACCGGCCATGCGCCGCCGCCATCTCGGTGAACTGGATCCGGTGGTCAAAGGCGAAGGCCAGCAATTCATCATGCCGACGCCGGCGCGTCGTCGACCAGTGGATCTGTTCCAGAACCGGATCCTTGCGAAGCGCGAAATGCTCGCTTCCGGTCTCGATCATGTGCCGAAGTTCGATCTGCGAGGGATAGGACGGGGCGCAGCCATGGCGCGATACCGCAAGCGCGCCACAGATATTGGCATAGAGGGCGCAGTCCGCCGGCGCGGCGTCGCGCAGCCAGCCGGACAGGAAGCCGGACATGAACCCGTCACCGGCGCCAAGGACATTGAACACCTCGATCTCTCGCACCGGCGAGCTGACCCCGTCATCCCAGCCGCTGATCGCGCCCTCGAAGACAACGCATCCAAGCGCGCCGCGCTTGCAGACAAGTGTCGCGTCGGTGATCGCACGGGCGGCTTGCAGGGCGGTGATGGTGTCGGTGCTGCCACCGGCGATATGCCATTCCTCCTCGGTGCCGACAATCAGATCGCAATGCGGCAACACGGTCTGCAGATGCGTGGTGACACGCGCGCTTTCGGCGAACCGGCTCTCGCCGTCGCCATGCCCGCCAAGCGCCCACAGGTTCGGGCGATAATCAATATCGAACGCGACCTTCCGACCGGCCTGGCGGGCCAGTTTCATCGCGGCGAAACTGGCGCCGGCCACGCGGTCAGTGCTGAAATGGGTTCCGGTGACAAGAACCGCCTTTGCCGAGGCGATGAAGTCCGGGTCGATATCCTCTTCCCCGATCGCCATATCGGCGCAATCCTCACGATAGAAGATC
Source organism: Rhodobiaceae bacterium (assembly GCA_038138545.1). Lineage (GTDB taxonomy): Bacteria > Pseudomonadota > Alphaproteobacteria > Puniceispirillales > Puniceispirillaceae > UBA8309. The sequence goes on from JAYQDX010000109.1 coordinate 5,027, forward strand.
AGCGGAAACTGTTCATTGTCACGGATGCCGAGGATGACCAGCGCCGTCAAGCGGTCCGGATCGGTTTTCACATGGCTGATATCAACGCCTTCACGGGTCAGCTGCTCGCGAATGAAGCGGCCCATATGTTCATCACCAACGCCGGTGATCACCGCCGATTTCAGACCCAGGCGCGCGCAGCCGATGCTGATATTGGTCGGGCTGCCGCCGATATATTTGGAAAAGCTGGACATGTCTTCCAGCCGGCCACCAACCTGCCCGCCATACAGATCGACAGACGAGCGGCCGATGCAGATCACATCAAGCGTCGGCTCAGCCATTCTCCGGCCCTTTCTTTCGCTTCAAGCCGGCTTCAATGGCCAGATACTGGGTCAGGTTCATAGTGGCGCACAGCGAGCGAAACCCGAAAAGATGCTCCTCGGTGACCAGCAGGGTCGTATCAAGCGCAACCGGACTGACGGTGGTGTCGGTGATGCTGACGATGGACACACCCATTTCATGCGCCTGGCGCGCCAGGTTGGCCGTCATTTCGCCGTAAGGGGAAAAACTGACCACGAACAGCACGTCACGCGGGCCAATCAGCTTCACCTCGCGAATGGCCTGCGCCGGAGAGCCGCGAAATTCCTGCGACCTGATGCCAAGCTGCGTCAGAAGATAGCCAAGATAGACCGTGACCGGCTTTGCCCGTCCGCCAGCGGCAAGCCAGACAGTCTCGGCATCGGCCAGACGTTGCGATGCCCGTTCGAGAATCTCGATCGACACCGTGTTGGAAAGCCGCTTGATTGAATCAACCGCCGAAATCGACAGCGCCTCGAGATGGTCGGCCGGGTTGACGGCCGCCATTTCCGAGAGTCGGCTTCCATATTGCGGCCAGCTGTGGCGAACCTGCTGGCGGAACACCGTCTGCATCTGGCTGAACCCGTCAAAACCAAGTGTCTGGGCAAAGCGGACGAAGGCGGATGAGGCGATGTCAGTTTCGGCGGCAAGCTCGGCAAGCGTCGACAGGGCGATGGCTTCGGGATGGCCAAGCGCGAAATTGCCGATCTCCTGCAACCGTTTTGGCAGGTCGGCATGCTGCTGCTCAATCCGCTCGACAAGCTGGTCGAGAGTCTCCGGTCTTGTCTCGACCTCAGCGGAGTCCATGGCCACGTCCAATCCGTTCCGACAATCTAGACAGCAAGCTCCTTGGCCAGATCGCCGATTTCGGCGCCGCCGGCCATCAACCGCTTGATGTCGTCCCCCTCCAGATCCTTCGACGTGCCTTGCCCGATTACCTCACCGAGGCTGAGGAAGGTGAACCGGTCGGCGATCAGACGCGCATGGATCTCGTTATGCGTGATAAGGATGATCGCGATATCGCCAAGCTTCTGAACCTTGCGGATCGTCTTCAGCACTTCCATCTGCTGCTTCTGGCCAAGCGCCGAGGTCGGCTCGTCAAGGATCAGCACCTTGGCGCCAAAATAGATCGCCCGCGCGATGGCAAGGGTCTGGCGCTGACCGCCGGACATGGTGCCAACGGCCTGGTTCGGGTCGGCGACATTGATCCCGATCTTCGCCATCTCACGGGTCGCGATCTCGTCCATTTCACGCATCTTCATCACCCCGAACGGACCGGGGAAATGGGTGATCTCGCGTCCAAGGAAGAAGTTGCGCGTCACCGAAGTGAGCGCGTTCAGGGCAAGGTCCTGATAGACCGTGCCAATCCCGGCCTCGGTGGCATCACGCGGCGAGGCAAAGGACACCGGCCTACCCTCGACCTTGATCTCGCCTGCTGTCGGCTTGAAGACGCCGGAGAGAATCTTGATCAGCGTCGACTTGCCGGCACCATTGTCACCAAGAAGGGCATGCACCTCGCCGGGGTAGACCTTCAGATCAACGCCGTTCAGCGCCGTGAAGGAGCCGAATTTCTTGACCAGACCGGTTGTCTCGATAAGTGGTTCTGCCGTGTTGTCAGCCATGTCAGAGCGTACCCATGATTCGCTTGCGTATGTTTTCATTGAGCAGCGC
>JAYQDX010000110.1:0-5365 GCA_038138545.1 Rhodobiaceae bacterium
AGACGATTGTCTTCACCGGCACGCTGGCCGGCATGTCGCGGGCCGAGGCCAAGGCGCGCGCCGAATCCCTGGGGGCCAAGGTGTCGGGTTCGGTCTCGGCGAAGACGAATTACCTTGTCGCCGGCGCCGATGCCGGATCGAAGGCCCGCAAGGCTGCCGAGCTTGGCGTGACCGTCCTCAACGAGGATGAATGGCTGGCGATGATCAGCGGGGACGGGTCCGGCTAGACCGGACAGCTAGACCGGCGCACAGGCCGCGGCGAGCCAGGCAAGACACTCGCTCTCGCCCTCAAGCTCAGGTGTCAGCACCGCCAGCACCCGCGCGTGATAGTCGTTCAGCCAGGCGCGCTCGGCCGGCAGCAGCATCTCGACATCGACCAGCCGCCGGTCGATCGGGCACAGGGTGATGGTCTCGAACCCCATGAAGCCGTCCGCGTCCGGCGCGGTGACGGTGATCAGAGTCTCGGTGCGAATTCCCCATTCACCGGCGCGGTAGCATCCCGGCTCGTTCGACAGAAGCATGCCCGGCTCGAGCGGTACGGTGCCACGCTTGGAGATGCTTGCCGGCCCTTCATGAACCTGCATCACATGCCCCACCCCATGGCCGGTGCCATGCGCATAATCGAGGCCGACCGCCCACATCGGCGCGCGCGCCAGCGCGTCGATCTGCTGGCCGGTGGTGCCTTTCGGAAAGCGCGCCGTCGCCACCGCAATGTGGCCCCGCAGAACGGCGGTAAAGGCGGTGATCATGGCCGCCGTTGGCGTGCCGATGGCGATGGTGCGGGTGATGTCGGTGGTGCCATCATTGTAATGCGCGCCGGAATCGACCAGCAGCAGACTGTCCTCGACAAGCATTTTGTCCTGCCCCTCGACGGCGCGGTAATGCACGATCGCGCCATTCGGTCCGGACCCGCAGATCGTCTCGAAGCTTGAGGCCAGAAAGCGCGGGCTTGCCTGTCGCAACCGCAGCAGATGCGCCGCAATCCCGGTCTCCGGCAACCCGCCTGCCGCACCGCTGTCAAGCCAGCTGAGGAAACGCGCCATGACAGCGCCATCCTCAACATGCGCGCGGCGGGTGCCGGCAAGCTCGGCGTCATTCTTCAGCGCCTTCATCGCGGTGACCGGGCATGGCGCGGCGACAGGATCGATATTCGCCTCGGCAAGCGGCGCGTGAAGCTGCTGCGGCAGGCTGTCGGGATCAAACATCACCCGTGCCCGGCCGGCATAACCGGCGCGCGGGTCGATGAGATCGGCGAACCGCGCCAGCGGCGCGATCGCCACCTCATTCGCCAGATCACCTTCCATCACAGGTGCCAGACGATGCTGGTCACCAAGCAGGATCAGCCCGTTCTCGCGGTGATACAGCGCGAACAGCAGGGTGATCGGCGTGTTCGCCAGATCGGTGCCGCGAATATTCACCAGCCAGTTCACGGCATCGGCGCGGCTGATCACGACGGCCTCGCACCGCGCCGCCTGAAGACGCGCCGACAGTGCGGCGAGCTTGTCGGCCATCGACTGGCCGGCCACGCGATCAGGCATCCGGAACGGGCGCGAGGGAGCGATCGCCGGGCGGTCCTCACCCCATAGCGCGTCGACCGGATTGTCGGAATCGACGACAAGCTCGGCCCCGGCCTTGAGGCAGATATCCTGCAACCTCTCGAAACCGCGCACCGTGACAAGCCGCGGGTCGATACCGATACGGGCACCATCGGCATGCGCATCATTCAGAAAGCTGCCAAGGTCGGCCTCGGGAAGGGTAAAGGTTCGCCACAGATCAGGATCCGACTGGTTGGCCATCTGCAGGGTGTAGCGGCCATCGCTGAACAGCGCCGCCTCGTCCGGCAGAATCACCCCGAACCCGGCCGATCCGGTGAAGCCGCTGATGAAGGCGAGTCGTTCCTCGCGCGCCGGCACCTCTTCACCCTGGAACATGTCCTCGCGGCCGACATACCAGCCATCAAGACCGCGCTGCGACAGGATCGCCCGCAGGGCGGAAAGTTTGTCCGAGGCGGTGATGGTGGTCATGCTGGCAGCCCCTAAGACGTGATCGAGGAAGGGTCAGGATGCCATAGAGACCGGCGCAGGCCAAGCCGCGCCGGGCGCATGACAAGGGTTGTCCATTCACCGATCCGGATACGCCTCGCAAGTCGCAGCCCCTGCCCGGCATAGCGGCGTTCGACCATTGTCGCCTGATGGTTGAGGATGCCGGACAGGATCAGCCAGCCACGATCCGACAGGCAGGCCTGCTGATCGCCCGCCATCTGACACAGCGGCCGCGCCAGAATGTTGGCAAGGATAATCTCGAACGGCCCCGCAGCGCGCAGCTGCCGCGCAGCATAGCCCTGGGCATGGATGGCACGCAGGCGGCGCGGGGCGACCCGGTTGATGCGACCATTTTCGGCCGCCGTGCGCACCGCCACCGGATCATTGTCTGCCGCCACAAGGCCGGCCGCGGGACGCGCCCGCAGCGCGGCCAGCGCCAGAATGGCCGACCCGCACCCCATATCAAGGCAGCGCGGGCGCCGCAGCGTGCCACCACGCAGAATATCATCAAGCGCGCGAAGACAGCCCTCGGTGGTCGGGTGCGTTCCCGACCCGAAGGCCTGCGCCGCCTCGACCCGGACCGGCCAGCTTGCCGCCGGCGGTCGTGTCTCGACATGCCCCCCGAAAATCCAGAACCGGCCAATGCGGCGCGGCGGAAAGGCGGCGCGATTCTCGGCAAGCCAGTCCCGGTCGGCCAGCCGCTCGATCACCACCGGTTCCGGTGGATGGACGCAGGCGGCAAAACAGGGGGCCAGCAATTCATCGATAATCACGCTGTCGGGCACCGCCGTGAACATCGCCTCGATCACCCAGGCACCGTCACCATCACGCAGATGCGCCGTCGCTACCGCGTCGAGAAGTTCGGAGAACACCATCTCGAAGCTGCCGATCTGCGGCGCGGTCAGGCGCTCGTCAAGCTGCAGTCTGGCGGTGTAGAGGCTGGTCATCTCGGCGCATCACGGTTTGCTGACGAATCCGGCCACGACCTTCTTGTGGCCGGCCTTGTCGAAGGCGATTTCAAGCTTGTCACCATCGACATGGATTACATTTCCCATGCCGAATTTCTGGTGGAAGACACGGTCGCCGGCAACAAACCCCTCATTCTTGCCGGTTGGCAGGAAATGGTCCTGTTCGGCCTTGCCCTGCTGCGCGCCCATCTGGCGCGCCGCCATCCGGCGCCAGCCCGGCCCATAGCCGCTTCGCGGCGTATCGCCAAAGGCACCGCCACCGGCAAGCTGGGCCTGCGCGGCACGGCCAAACGGAATGCCGCCGCCAAGCCCCTGCGCGATATCCTCGATCACCGTCTCGGGAGGCAATTCCTGGACAAAGCGCGAGGGGATCGAACTCTGCCACTGGCCATGGATCCGCCGGCTGCCGGCAAAGCTCAGAAAAATCCGCTTGCGGGCGCGGGTAATGCCGACATAGGCAAGGCGGCGTTCCTCCTCCAGCCCGACCGCCCCGTTCTCGTCGATCGTGCGCTGACTCGGGAAGATGCCCTCTTCCCATCCGGGCAGAAAGACAGTGTCGAATTCCAGCCCTTTCGCCGAGTGGAGCGTCATCAGCATCACCTCGCCCTGTTCCGATTCGGAATCACCATCCATGACAAGCGAGATATGTTCAAGAAACCCCTGCAGCGAGTCGAAATCCTGCATCGCATTGACAAGTTCGGTCAGGTTTTCCAACCGCCCCTCTGCCTCCGGCGACCGGTTGGCCTGCCACATCGCGGTATAGCCCGATTCATCAAGCACCATCCTGGCAAGTTCGGTATGGGGCAGCGATCCTGACATCTCGCGCCAGCGCCGGATATCCTGACAGAAGCTGCCAAGCGCGTTGCGCGCCGCCGGCCGCAGCTCGTCACTCCCGACCAGGTCGATCGCCGCCGCCAGCAACGGTTTGTCCGAGGCCCGCGCCTGGACATGAATGGCCTGAATGCTGGCGGTGCCAAGCCCCCGCTTCGGCACATTGATGATCCGCTCGAAGGCCAGATCGTCGGCCGGCTGGGTGATCAGCCGCAGATAGGCGATGGCGTCACGAATCTCGGCGCGTTCATAGAACCGCGTGCCGACAACGCGGTAGGGAAGACCAATGGCGATGAAGCGTTCCTCGAACTCGCGCGTCTGGAATCCGGCCCGCACCAGCACCGCGATCTGGGACAGATCATCACCGGCGGCCTGCATCCCCTCGATCTCCGCCGACACGGCCCGCGCCTCGTCGGCACCGTCCCAATAGCCGTTGACCCGCAATTTCTCGCCTTCACCGGCCCCCGTATAGAGCGTCTTGCCAAGGCGCGTCTCGTTCCGGGCGATGATTCCCGAGGCGGCGGCAAGGATGTGGCCGGTCGAGCGGTAATTCTCCTCCAGCCGGACAATCCTCGCCCCGGGGAAATCACTCTCGAACTTCAGGATGTTGCCAACCTCGGCGCCGCGCCAGCCATAGATCGACTGGTCATCATCACCGACACAGCACAGATTGCGCTCACTGCCGGTCAGCAGCCGCAGCCACAGATATTGCGCCACATTGGTGTCCTGGTACTCATCGACCATGATATGGGTGATGCGGCCGTGATATTCGGCCAGCACGTCGGGATGATTCTGCAACACTGTCAGCATATGCAGCAGCAGATCGCCGAAATCGACCGCGTTCAGGGCCAGCAGCCGCGCCTGATAGGCCTCGTAAAGCTGGCGAAGCCGCCCGTTGGCGAGATCACCGGCCTCGGCCGTCCCGACCTTGTCCGGTGTCAGCCCGCGATCCTTCCAGCGCTGGATCACGCCGCCAAGAAGCCGCACCGGCCAGCGTTTGGAGTCGATATCATCGGCCTCCATGAGCTGTTTCAGAACGCGATTCTGATCATCCATATCGAGAATCGTGAAGTCGCTTCGCAAGCCGACCAGCTCGGCATGACGGCGCAGCATCCGCGCGGCGAGCGCGTGAAACGTGCCAAGCCAGACCTGTTCGGCCATCGGCCCGACCATCGCCGAGACACGCATCTTCATCTCGCGCGCCGCCTTGTTGGTAAAGGTGACGGCAAGGATGTTCCACGGCTTTGCCGTGCCGGTTGCCACAAGTTCGGCAAGGCGCGAGGTCAATACCCTTGTCTTGCCGGTGCCGGCCCCGGACAACACCAGCACCGGACCTGAAAGGCTGCGCACGGCTTCACTCTGCGCCTCATTGAGGCCGGCAAGCCATGGATGCTCTGATTGCGGGGATATCTGCATGGCGCCCAAAGTGGCAAATCGCCGGGCACGGGTCAACGACGCAGACCAGCCTGCGGCATTTGCACCGGGCGTCGGCGGGGATCATCATCCGGTTCACGGCATCCGGTT
>JAYQDX010000110.1:5465-6998 GCA_038138545.1 Rhodobiaceae bacterium
CGATGAGACGGCAGAGGCCCAATGATGAAATCGTACCCTGAACTTGCTGGCATTGGTCCCCGCCGGTTCGCCGCCGGCACGCTGATTGCGGCGCTGGTTGCGCTTGCCGGATGCTCGGCGACCCCGCCGGCGGAGCGCAGCGACGCGCGCGACCGCTATGAGGATGCGAACCGCAAGGTGTTCGCATTCAATATGGGCGTCGACAGCTATGTGCTGGAGCCGGTCGCCTCGGGCTATCGCAACACCGTGCCGGAAGGCGGTCGCACGGCGATCGACAACCATCTTCGCTGGGCCTCCATGCCGTCAACGGCGATCAATTCGACGCTGCAGGGCAAGTTCGAGAATGCCGCGCTGGCGTCTCTCAACTTTCTCGTGAATGGCCTGACACTTGGCTTTGCCGATCTGTCAGAGGATGACCAGGAGGTGCAGAGTGAGGATTTTGGCCAGACACTGGCCGCCTATGATGTACCGGAAGGGTCCTACCTTATGGTGCCGGTTCTGGGCCCGCGTACCACACGCTCGCTGACCGGCAATGTGGTGGATATCGTGATGAACCCGCTGCAGATCTTCGGCACGAGCACCACCGCGGACACTGTCAGGACAGCGCAGGCACCGGTCGGTGCTGTCAGTTTTCGCGCCAACAATTTCGATGCGTTCAATGATGTGAAGTACAATTCACTCGACCCCTATGCGCGGACGCGCTCGGTCTATTACCAGACGCGACTCGGGCTGCTTGAGGACCGCGTGGCCGACCGCGCCGGCAGCGCCGTGTCCGAGGATGAGTTCGATTCGCTGTTCGAGGAGGCCAATTGATGATCCGTCGCCACTTTCTTGCCGTTGCGCTGGGATGTCTTGGCCTTGCCGCGCTGCCGGCCGGTATCGCCGGCGCGGATGACCGGCAGGCCGCCGCCAGCGGGCTGATCGACACCATGATCGCCGACCTGCAGGCGTTTCTTGCCACCGACACCGGTGATGTGGAGGCGCGATCGGCCGAGATCGACCGCGTTCTCGGCACCTATTTCGATATGGACACGATCACCCGCTTTTCGGCCGGCCAATATTGGCGCGCGGCGAATGCCGAGCAGAGAACGGAATATGGAACGCTGTTCCGCGAGGTGCTGTGCGGTACCATCGTGCGCAATTTCGACCAGCTGAACGGGTTGGCCTACACGCCCGGCGCGACCAGCGCGAAAGGTGACAAATTCGTCATTGTCGGCGGCACCTTCACCGACACCGCTGGCGCAAGGCCGCCGGTGGCCGTCAATTGGCGGGTATTGACCCGCGAAGGTAAGCCGCCACGCGTCTTCGATATCGAGATTGAGAACCTGTCACTTCTGGTCACCCAGAAGCAGGAGAATGTCGCGGTGATCCGCAAGAACAGGGGCCAGTTCGGCGCCCTGATCGAAGCCATGCAGGCACGGCTCGACACGCCGCTTCACAGCAACTGAAACGCCCAGCCATCCCGACAGGTGACCGGCCTGATGACTGACCGGCCTGATGACTGAGCGGCCTGGCGGTTGAGCGGCCTGGCGG
>JAYQDX010000111.1:0-6754 GCA_038138545.1 Rhodobiaceae bacterium
AGGTCTCGGTTCTCGGGCATTATCTTGGCGCGGCGATCGAATTCATCCTGCGGGACATGACCAGGCTTCACGCGGCGCTGGAAGAGGTCAATTTCTGCCCGATGGGCGCTGCGGCGATCACCACCTCCGGCTTTGATCTCGACCGGCATCGCGTCGCCGAACTGCTCGGCTTCCCGGGAATTATCGAGAATTCCTACGGGGCCATCGCCAATGTTGACTATATCACCGCGAGCTATGCGGCGATCCGGCTTGGATGCATCCATCTTGGCCGTCTGGTACAGGATCTGGTGACCTGGACCGGGTTTGAGGTGTCACAGATTGATGTGGCTGACGGGTTTGTCCAGATCTCCTCGATCATGCCGCAGAAGCGCAACCCGGTGCCGCTCGAGCATCTGCGCCTGAAATTGTCGCTTGCCGGTGGCGGTGCTGACCAGATCGTGCAGACCATGCACAACACGCCTTTTGCCGATATGAATGACTCGGAGCGCGAAACCCAGGCGACCGGGTTCGAGGTGTTTGAACGACTTGACCATGCCCTGCCTCTGTTGGGCGGTTTTGTCGAGGCGATGAAGACCAACCAGCCCTCGATCAACCGGCGGATCCAGAAATCCATGGCCACCATTACGGAGCTGGCAGACACCATCGTCAGGGTTGAAAGGATAGGCTTCAGGGAAGCGCATCATGTTGCCAGCAAGCTGGCACGCGAGGCCCTGTCAAGCGACATGGCCTTCGATGAACTGCCGTGGGACCTGTTCGCCCGCACCTTTGAGGAGGTCACCGGGCGAACGCCCGGGATGGACGCAGACCTGCTGACGCTGGCGACAAGCCCGCGGAATTTTGTTGCGGTCCGCGAACTGCCGGGGGGGCCGGGTCCGGCGGCGTTGCGACAGTCTCTGGCCGGTTATGCCGAACGGCTTGCAGTGCTGAAAACAGAAGTCGGCGAGATACGCAGGCGGATTTCACAGGCTGATGAACAGCGCGCCCGACGGGTGGCGGAATTGATCGCGGGGGAGGGTTGAAAGATGGCAGAGGTCAGGCTTGAGGGGGTGCACAAGCTGTTCGGCTCCGTGGTCGCGGTCGAGGATTTCAACCTGTCAATCGGCAGTAGCGAGTTTGTTGTGTTTGTCGGCCCGTCGGGGTGCGGCAAGTCGACAACGCTGCGCATGCTTGCCGGTCTGGAGGATGTCACCTCGGGATCGATCTCGATCGATGGCCGGGCCGTCAACAATGTCCATCCAAAGGACCGCGATATCGCGATGGTCTTTCAGAACTACGCGCTCTATCCGCATTTGAACGTGTTTGACAACATTTCCTTTGGTCTTCGCGCCAAGCGTCTGCCAAAGGACGAAATCGCCAGACGAACAAATGAAGCCGCCGAGATATTGGGGCTTGGCGATTTGCTGAAAAGACGCCCCGGCGAATTGTCGGGAGGTCAGAAACAGCGCGTTGCGATGGGGCGCGCGATCGTCCGCAAACCCAAGGTGTTCCTGTTTGACGAGCCGTTGTCGAATCTTGATGCCAAGCTACGCCACAAGATGCGTGCCGAGATGAAAATCTTGCATCAACGAGTGCAGACAACCACCGTCTATGTGACCCATGACCAGGTGGAGGCGATGACGCTGGCGGACCGGATCGTCATCATGAATGAAGGCCATATCGAGCAGGTCGGCACGCCTGACGAGGTCTACAAACACCCGGCAAGCCAGTTTGTCGCGAGTTTTATCGGTTCACCGGCGATGAATTTCGCGACCGGGCGTATCGAGGCCAGCGGCAAGGCAATGAGCCTCAGGACCGACAGCGGCACCAGCCTTGATCTTGCCGATTGCGGTGTCGCGGAAGGGACCATGGTGCAGCTTGGCTTTCGGCCCGAACATATGGAACTGGCGGATGTGGCAAAACCCGCAAGGGGGCATGTTTCACTAGCCGGCTCGATCACGGTGGTGGAACCGATGGGGCATGAAACCGTCCTCACCTGTGATGCCGGTTTTGGCGAAATTGTCGGCAAGTATGAGGGCGAAAGGCGTTTTCAGCCCGGCGAGATGGTCAACTTCCACATTCGTGCGGATCGGTTGCATTACTTTGACCTGAAAACCGGCCTTAGGATCTGAAGGCAAGAAGGTTGCATGAGGTTCAGATCAAACCCTGATTTCCAGCAGAGGGTCGTGAGCAAATCCCGCCCCGAAATCATGAAGACCCTACCAACACCGCTATCCTTTCGGATGGCGGTTTTTGTTGTCCAGTCACCACAAGCTCGCTGATCCCCCCAATGTCGAGAAAATTGCCGACGTAAACACGATGATGAGCATGCTTGTCGCGAGGGTGATGTTGAGCAAGCGGGTGGCGCGCGGCGACAAGTCCAGACGGTTGACCTTCACGCCGGCATAAAGCCAGAGAAAATGTCCCGGTATCCAGATGATATTGGCGATAATGATCTTGATTATGGCCTCATTCACTGGCGCATCGGCAAGGATCGGGAAGCCAAAATAGAGTGCCGATATCGTCATATAGGTTTTTGGATTGACAAGCTGCAGCATGACCCCGGCGCGGAACCCGGGCGGCGCCTGTTTGACAATGCCCAGCCCCGACCCGGCCAGTCCAATGCGTACCGCGAGATAGACGAAATAGGTCAATGACAAAAGGAAAAGCGCGGAACGCAGTCCGGGAAATTCCAACAGAAGCGTGCTTAACCCGCTGAATATAATCAGTGTTGTTACATTCGCGCCGACATATACGCCAGTGACATATCTTATGCCTGCATGGTAGCCAAAGCTGGCGCCTATCCCGAAAATGGTGAGAAGAGCCGGCCCGGGAATTGCCATAAGGACCAAAACCCCGAGCGTATAGGACAGCATATTTCACCCCCGGTGGTGTTGCCCGCCTTGACTGTCTTGCTTAACGTTCTGCTTTGTGGCGCCAGTCATATATTGGCTTGAAACCAAGCATGCTTTTTATCTTCCGGTTAGAGAACAGACACTCTGTCGGATCAATGTCGCGCTTGAGAGGCACGCCCTGATAGAATCTTGAAATGATGTCCACATTGTCCAGATCAACTGAATTCTGGTCATTCGATACGTTGAAAACATCGTAGCCAAGACCGTCATGCTGCAGGCACAGATCGACCGCCTGGCCGAGATCACGCGCATCGATATAATTGAACGCATTCGGAAGACGGACCTCGGGCTTTGCACAGAACCCGTCAAACAGCTCATATTCATCGGGTTCAATGACATTGCCGATCCGCAAGCCGTAAATATCGTGATTGGTACGGCGCTGGAACGCCTTGGCTGTCTCTTCATTGACCACTTTTGCCATGGCGTAGCTGTCCATCGGACGTGTCTGGTCATCCTCCTCAACGGGAAGGCTCAGCGGTTTTGGCTTGTCATGTGAAAAGCACAGCCCATAGACCGTTTCTGACGAGGCGAAGATCACCTTTCTGATGTTCAGCTTCGCGGCAGCCTCCAGCACATTATATGTGCCCATCACATTCGTCTGATAGGTCTCGATATCGGACGCTTGCAATATGCGGGGAATGGCGGCGAAATGAACCACCGCATCATAGCCAAGGGGCCATTGGCGCTGGCGCAGCTCATCCCGGTTCATGTGGCTCGACATCGCCGAAAACACCTGCCCTGGGTCGGTGACATCGACCCGCAGAAAATCGACACCGTCCTGCGGCATATTGATAATGTCGGCGTTGAGAACCTTGTGTCCCCTGTCGGCGAGATAGCGCACCACATGGCGGCCAGCCTTGCCACTGCCGCCGGTAAAGAAAACACGCTTCATGCGATTGCTTCCGGTTCCTTGTTTCATTTAACCGTGCCTGTGAGAGCCGGGCCGCAAGGGCCATGTTTATTCATACCCCAGTGTTTTGGGATTTCTTTCGGGTTTCTAACGTGCATGGTTCGGATTCTGCTGGGGGTTTCCGGCCAGCTTATTATCAAAATACTCAAGCATTGCCGTGCAATCCTGGGCGCCATGCCCCGCCTTGGCTGCATCATCAAACAGCTGCCTTGCCAACGCACCAAAGCAAGCGCCGCCCTTCATCGCCTCAAACATGTTGATGGCCATGGACAAATCCTTGATTCCCATAGTGATCGGAAAATCGGCCGAGATGTCGCCGCGCAGGACCTTCTTTGGATAGTTGGTAAGCAGCTGGCCGCGCCCTGCCGCCGTGTTCTGCAGCAGGTCTATGGTCAGCTGGCGATCAAGTCCTGCGGCGCTTGCCAATGCCAGCACCTCGCCAGTCAGAACGTGATTTATCATGCTCATGTAATTGTTGACCAACTTCAATCGCAACCCATAGCCGATCGGCCCGACATGAATGCTACGTTGCGACAGGGCTTCAAGAAGGTCGGCAGCGCGGGCGAGATCCTCTGTTCTTCCGCCAACAAGGGCGATCAAATCACCGGATGCCGCCTCGGCCGGCGAGAGGCATACAGGTGCATCGATCATGGCCGCGCCCGCCTTTTCAAGCCGTTGGGCCTGTTGCTCCAGCATGTCGAGCTGGCCTGTTGACATCTCGATCACGAGATCGCCGGCCCTGATCTCGGCAATGGCGCCTGTGGCGCCAAACAGAACCTGTTCGACATGATCGCTGGTCGGCAACATGGTGACCAGCCGGTCACACAGGCGCATCGTTTCGGCCGGCGAGTCGGCCATCACGCAATTTGCGTAACCTTCGAACGGGGCGAGTTTTGTCTTGTCAATATCGAACAGAACAAGGCTCCATCCCCCGTCCAGAAGATGTGTGGCCATCGCCGCGCCCATGGTGCCAAGCCCGACGAAGCCGACCTGTTCATGGCGTTCCGTCACGATGCCAGACCCTGTTTGACAGCGGCAGCGATATCCTTTGCCGACAGGCCATATTTGCCAAACAGGAATGCTCGGCTGCCGCCCTCGGCAAAACAATCCTGAACGCCGATCCGAAAGAATGGCCGCGCGATATTGTTGCCGGCCATGATTTCTGCGATTGCTGACCCGAGGCCGCCGATGATTGTGTGGTTTTCCGCGGTGACAATGATTTTGCTTTGGCTGATAACCTCGAGAATGCCCTCGACATCAAGCGGTTTGATGCTGGCGCAATCGATAACGGATGCGTTTACAGACTGTGCCTTCAGATCTTCGGCGGCGAGCAACGCCTGTTCCACCATCAGGCCGGTGGCAAAGATGGCCGCGTCATTGCCGTGATGCAGGTGCCTGATCTTGCCAGCTTGTAACGGGGGCACGCCATCGACAGGCGTCGCCGGCGCTGTCGCCCGATACAGGCGCAGATATACCGGCCCCTCATGCGCCAGCGCCGCCGCCACGGCATCCTGGTAATCTGCCGGGCTGGCGGGCTCCAATATTGTCATGTTTGGCAGCGCGCGCATCAGGGCGATATCGTCGATCGCCTGATGGGAAACGCCAAGCAATGAATCGATTCCGGGCATGAAGCCAACCAGCTTTACATTGGTTTTCGGATAGGCAATTTGCATCGCGATCTGGTCAAAACTGCGACGCGACAGGAAAACCGAAAAGGAATGAACAAAGGGGATGAAGCCGGCACGGGCAAGGCCGGCACCCACGCCAACCATATTCGCCTCGGCAATGCCGGCCATGACAAACTGGTCAGGCAGATGGTCACGCACAAGGTCGGTTTCCGTTGGTGCTGTCAAGTCAGCGGTGAGTGCCAGAATCGATGTATCGGCGAGGGCGGCGGCAAGAAGCGCCTCACCATAATATTTTGGAACAATCTGTTGATGGGGCTGTTGCCTGACCGAGAAATCATCAAGATGAAGAGCGTCGGACTTGAGGGGGCTGTTATCGCTTTCAGCCATGATCCGCCTCCAGCCATCGCAGGGCATCGTCGGCGGTGCCTTCCGGCAGAACCATATTGTGGCTCTTCTGTCCTTCAAGAAAGGGCACGCCCTTGCCGGGCGTTGTCTGGGCAATGATGCAGGATGGTCGGTCGGTATCGGCCCTTGCCGCCGCAAAGCTGGCAAACATCGCCTCGAAATCATGTCCATCTATGATGATTGTCTGCCAGCCGAAACTTTCCAGCTTTGCGTCAACCGGATCAATGGCGGCAACGTCGCGCGCGTCTCCTTCAACCTGCATGTAATTGAGATCGATGATCATGGTGAGGTTTGACAGCTTGTGCGTGGCCGCGAACATCGCCGCCTCCCATACCTGTCCTTCCTCGAGTTCACCATCACCGAGCATCAGATAGATGTTTGCATCCCGCTGTTGACGCCGGCTTCCCATGGCCAGCCCGGCGGCAACCGACAAGCCCTGACCGAGCGAGCCGCAGGTGCATTCGACCAGCGGCCCCAACCGTTCGGAGGCATTGATCTCCAATGATGAGCCGTCAAGGCAATATTCGGTGAGTGTTTGTGGCTCCAGCAATCCTGCCCTGGCAAGGGTGGCGTAAAAGACCGCCGTGTTATGCGCTGTTGAAAGGATGAATCTGTCACGGTCCGCCCAGTTGAGGTTCGCCGTGTCAAACCGCAGTTCCTGGAAATAGAGATAGCTGAAAAGATCGGCCGCCCCGAGGCCTTGCTGGACGTAGCCCTGGCCATGGCGGGCAACCATGCGGATCACATCCTTGCGGATTGTTGTGGCTGTGTCTGTCAGCTCTTTCAGGCTTGTCCGGTTGCCGGTCTGCATTCGAGATTGCCCTTTTGCGTCTGAGCCATATGCGCCGATATGTGACGCGGGAGCCTGCGTTGTCTGTGCTTTTCTCGCCACAGGACACCTGAATGATATCGGTATCATT
>JAYQDX010000112.1:0-6750 GCA_038138545.1 Rhodobiaceae bacterium
TTGCTGTTCCGGGCCGAATACAAGCGGTTCCAGGCGGCGCCGGGGCCGAAAATGACGGCTCTTGCCTTTGGCCGCGAGCGTCGGTTGCCGCTGACCTCCGGCTTCAATCCGCTGCAGGTATCCGGGAAGGATGAGTGAATGAGTAACGTGAAGGTTCGCTTCGCGCCAAGCCCGACAGGCAATCTGCATGTTGGCAATCTGCGCACCGCGCTGGTGAATTTCCTGTTCGCGCGCCGTCAGGGCGGGCATTTCATGCTGCGGATCGATGATACCGACACCGACCGGTCGACGGCGGCTTTCGAGGAGTCGATCCGCGCCGATCTGGTGTGGATGGGCATGCAATGGGACAGCGAGGATCGGCAGTCGGCGCGGCTCGAGCGGTATGATGCGGCGCTGCAACAGCTTGTCGCCGATGGCCGCGCCTATGCCTGCTATGAAACGCCGGAGGAGCTGGCGCTGAAGCGCAAGGCGCAATTGTCGGCCGGCCGGCCGCCGGTCTATGACCGCGCGGCGCTGAACCTCACCGATGACCGGAAAGCCGCCTTTGAGGCCGAAGGCCGGCGCCCGCATTGGCGCTTCCTTCTGGACCATAGCGAGGTCGCCTGGACCGACATGGTGCGCGGCGATGTCAGCTATCACATGTCGAGCCTGTCGGACCCGGTGCTGTTCCGCGAGGATGGGCGGGTCATCTACACCATGGCATCGGTTGTCGATGATATCGACCACGCCATCACCCACATCATCCGCGGCGAGGATCATGTCACCAATTCGGCGGCGCAGATCCAGCTGTTCGAGGCGCTTGGGGCCACCGCCCCGGTGATGGGACATGTCGCGCTTCTGGCCGGCGCCGACGGCGAGGGGCTGTCGAAACGTCTTGGCAGCCTGTCCATTGGCCAGCTTCGCGAGGACGGAACCGAGGCGGCCGCCCTTGCCAGCCTCCTCGCACGCATCGGCACCTCCGACCCGGTTGTTCCCTGTGCCGATATGACCACCATCATCGAGGGATTCGACCTGTCGCGCTTTGGCCGCGCCACCGCCAAATTCGACCCGGCGGAACTGGCACAGGTCAATATGCGGGTGATCCAGCAGCTTGGGTTCGCCGCTGTCGCCGACCGGCTGGCGGCGCTTGATGTCGGCGGGGGCGAGGCATTCTGGCTTGCTGTTCGTGACAATCTTGAAGCGGTCAGCGAGGCAGAATATTGGTGGCGGGTCTGCACCGCGCCACTGACACCGGTGATCGAGGCGGCGGAAGTGACGGATGCCGCTGCCGAGCTTCTGCCCGCCGGCGATCTTGGCGATGCCTGGGGCGACTGGACAAAATCCGTCGGCGCGGCCACCGGCGCGCGCGGGCGCGGTCTGTTCATGCCCATCCGGTTGGCCCTGACCGGCCAGGCGCGTGGCCCGGAAATTGCGCCGCTGCTGCCTTTCATCGGGCGGGAGCGCATTCTGGCGCGACTTCGCGGAGAGACGGCATGACCGAACTGCGGCTCTACAACACGCTGGCCCGCGGCAAGGACCTCTTCACGCCGCTCGACCCGTCGCATGTGCGGGTCTATGCCTGCGGGCCGACGGTCTATGACCGGATTCATATTGGCAACGCCAGGCCCATTGTCGTGTTCGATGTTCTGGTGCGGTTGCTGCGTCGCCAGTTCCCGCGCGTCACCTATGTCCGCAACATCACCGATGTCGATGACAAGATCATCACGCGGGCGGCGGAGCGCGATATCGGCATCGACCGGCTTTGCGAAGATACAATCCGCTGTTTTCATGAGGATATCGCCGCGCTTGCCGCGCTGCCGCCGGACCATGAGCCACGCGCCACGGAATTTGTCGGCGAGATGATCGCGATGATCGAGACCCTGATCGAGGGCGGCTTCGCCTATGTCGCTGAGGATCACGTGCTGTTCAGTGTGGCGACGATGCCGGCCTATGGCGCGTTGTCGGGGCGCAGCATGGATGACATGATTGCCGGCGCGCGCGTCGAGGTGGCCCCCTATAAGCGCGATGCCGCCGATTTCGTGTTGTGGAAGCCAAGCAGCGATGACCAGCCGGGATGGGACAATCCGTTCTCGGCGGTCAGGGGGCGGCCCGGCTGGCATATCGAATGCTCCGCCATGGCCCGGCATTATCTTGGCGAGACCTTTGACATACATGCTGGCGGCCTTGATCTCGTCTTCCCGCATCACGAGAATGAAATCGCCCAGTCATGCTGTGCGCATGGCACTGATATCATGGCGAAATACTGGCTTCATAACGGCTATGTCACCATGGGTGACGAGAAGATGTCGAAATCGCTTGGCAACATGGTGCTGGCGCATGAGGCGATTGCCGAACATCGTGGCGAGACGGTGCGGGCCGGCCTGCTGGCGGCGCATTACCGCGCGCCGGTGGCGCTGACCGGCACGGCGCTGGCCGAGGCGCGCAATGTCCTTGACCGGTTGTACCGGGCCGTCGGTGACGCCGCGGCCGCCGATGATGCGGTGGACCCGGCCTTCCTCGCGGCGCTCTGCGATGACCTGAACACGCCGGCGGCGATGGCGCGGCTGCACGAACTGGCAGGCGAGGCGAACCGGGGCAGCGCCGAGGCGGCGGTGGCGCTGAAATCATCCGCCGGGCTGCTTGGCCTGCTGGGACAGACAGGCGATGAATGGGCCAAGGGTGACCAGAGTGCTGACAGCGCCGATGATGCCGGGATCGAAGCCAGGATCGAGGCTCGCAATGCGGCCCGCGCGGCGCGTGATTTTGCCGCCGCCGACGCCATTCGCGACGAGCTGGCGGCGCGTGGCATCCTTCTCGAGGATGGGCCGGACGGCACCGTCTGGCGGCGAAGCTAGCCTTTTGGCATCATTTTTGTTACATCCTAGGCGTAGCGAGTGGCCGTGCGGATGCCGCCCCGGGGGACAGGTGGATGAGCGATAACAGGATCTGGTTGTTTGACACGACGCTTCGCGACGGTGGTCAGACTCGCGGCGTCGATTTCTCGAAGGCCGACAAGATCGCCATTTCCGCGGCGCTGGACGAAATCGGCATCGACTATATCGAGGGCGGATGGCCGGGGGCCAACCCGACGGATGATGCTTTCTTCGCCAATCCGCCAAAAACCCGCACCGCGCGCATGGTCGCCTTTGGCATGACCCGCCGCGGCGGGCGCAGCACAGCCAATGATCCCGGGCTGAACGCGGTGATCGGGGCCGATGTTCCGGCCACCTGCCTGGTCGGCAAGACCTGGGATTTCCATGTCGAGACGGCGATCAAAACCTCGCTTGAGGAGAATCTCGACATGATCCGGCAGTCGGTCGCGGCGGCGGCCGCGCGTGGCCGTGAATCGATGTTCGATTGCGAGCATTTCTTCGACGGATACAAGAACAATCCGGACTACGCGCTGGACTGTGTCCGGGCGGCGCATGAGGGCGGTGCGTCATGGGTGATCCTGTGCGACACCAATGGCGGGGCGCTGCCGAACGAGGTGTTCGAGATTGTCAGCACGGTGCATGCGGCGCTGCCTGATGTCCGTCTCGGGATTCACTGTCACAATGATGCCGGGGTGGCGGTGGCGAATTCGCTGGCGGCGATCCGCGCCGGCGCGCGCCAGGTCCAGGGCACCATCAACGGACTTGGTGAGCGGTGTGGCAACGCCGACCTGATCACCCTGATACCGACGCTGGTTCTGAAACTTGGCTATGACACCGGCATCGCCGAGGAAAGCCTGCCGAAACTGATGGGCCTGTCGCGGATGCTTGATGAACGGCTGAACCGCGCGCCCTGGGCACAGGCGCCCTATGTCGGTGAGGCGGCCTTCGCCCACAAGGGCGGCCTCCACGCCTCGGCGGCGCAGAAGGATCCGCGCACCTATGAACATATCCCGCCTGAAAAGGTCGGAAATACAAGGCAGTATCTTGTCTCCGATCAGGCTGGCAAATCCAACATGATGGCGCGCTTTGCCGAATTCGGCATCGAGATCGACAATGCCGACCCGCGGCTGGAAACGCTGATCCGTGTGGTCAAGGAGCGCGAGTTCGAGGGCTGGGCATTCGATTCCGCCGAGGCGAGTTTTGAGCTGCTGGCCCGCCGCACGCTTGGCGAGGTGCCGGACTATTTCAATATCGGCAGGTTCCGGGTCATGGATGAACGTCGGTTCAATGCCCGCGGCGAGCTTGTCGTCGAATCCGAGGCCACCGCCACCATCACCGTCGGCAATGTCATCTATCACGAGGTGGCGCTTGGCAACGGGCCGGTGAATGCCGTCGATACGGCGCTTCGCAAGGCGCTGTCGACGG
The DNA here is from genome assembly GCA_038138545.1 of Rhodobiaceae bacterium. Lineage (GTDB taxonomy): Bacteria > Pseudomonadota > Alphaproteobacteria > Puniceispirillales > Puniceispirillaceae > UBA8309. Next base: position 4,278 of record JAYQDX010000112.1, read on the forward strand.
CCTATCCCTCGCTCGAGGATGTCGAGCTTGTCGATTACAAGGTGCGGATTCTCGATGCGCGTGAAGAGCAGGCCGGCACCGGCGCCGTGACCCGCGTGATGATCGAGTTCCGGACACCGGACGGGGTGATCTGGCGGACCGTCGGTGTGTCGACGAACATCATCGACGCCTCGGTCGTGGCGCTTGGTGATGGCATGATGTGGAAGCTGCAGCGCGACGGGATCGCCGGTCCCGCCAACGCCGCCTGACGCATGACCCTCACCGCACCGCCCGTTATCATCCTTGTCCGCCCACAGCTTGGCGAGAATATCGGTGCCGCGGCCCGTGCGATGATGAATTGCGGGCTGACCGACCTGCGGCTTGTCGCGCCGCGCGACGGCTGGCCGAACAAGGCGGCGCTGCCGATGGCGGCCGGTGGGGCGTCGATCATCGAATCCGCCACCATCCATGCCAGCATTGCCGAGGCCGCGCATGACCTGACATTCCTGGCCGCGCTGTCGGCGCGCCGCCGCGACATGCCGGTGCATACAAGTGATCCCCGCGGCGTGACCGCCGATCTTCTGCGACATGGCGGCAAGGCCGGCCTGGTGTTCGGCCCCGAGGCGTCGGGGCTGGACAATGAGGATGTGGTGCGGGCCGACTGTCTTGTCACCGCCGACCTGAATCCGGACTACCCGTCGCTGAATCTTGCGCAGGCGGTGCTGCTGATGGCGTGGGAGTGGCGCGCCGCAGCCAATGCCAGTGCCAGTGCCAATGCCAATGCCAATAGACATGTCGGCAGCGGGACAGGACCTCGTTCCGAGGCTGGTGAAGCAGCGGATGACATGGCGACCATTCTGGAACGGGACAGGTTCCATGAACGGCTCGAGGCCGAGCTGGACAGCGGCGGATTCTTCATCTCGCCGGAAATGGCGCCGGCGGTGAAACGCAATCTGCGGGCGCTGTTTGGCCGGGCGCGTCCGACAAGCCAGGAAATCAGCACCCTGCACGGCGTCATCCAGGCGCTGACCAAGAAGCGCGACCGGTCGAAATCAGGTTGACAGACGGGCCGCTGATGCCTAGTTTCCCGCCATTCCCGGGAACGTGGATTGCACCAGCGGGGTGCGATGCCGGTTCGGCGGAAACGCCGCAACCCTACCGGGCCACATACGGATGCGCCACACGCGCCTCCGCAGACATATGAGGAGCCATCTATGGCCAAGTCTGATCACAAGCGGCATTCCGCCAAGCACAAGATTGACCGCCGTCTGGGAGTCAATCTCTGGGGCCGCCCGAAATCTCCCGTAAACAGCCGCGAATATGGCCCCGGCCAGCATGGCCAGCGCCGCAAGAAGCCGACCGATTTCGGTGTGCAGCTGATGGCCAAGCAGAAGCTGAAGGGCTATTACGGCAATATCGGCGAAAAACAGTTCAAGAAATATTACAAGAAGGCCGCCAGCGCGAAGGGCGACACTGGCCAGAATCTGGTCGGTATCCTCGAGACGCGCCTTGATGCGGTGCTGTACCGCTCGAAGATGGTGCCGACCGTCTTTGCGGCGCGCCAGGTGATCAACCATGGCCACGTCCTGCTGAATGGCAAGCGCTGCAACATCTCGTCGGTGCTGCTTCGTCCGGGCGACGAAATCGCGCTGAAGGACAAGGCCAAGAACATTCCGGCCGTTCTCGAGGCCATCGCCTCGGTCGAGCGTGACGTTCCCGAATATGTCGAGGTCGATCACAACAAGTTCATCGCGAAATTCGTTCGCGTGCCGGGCCTTGACGAGGTTCCCTATCCGGTACAGATGGAACCCAATCTGGTCGTCGAATATTATTCGCGTTAACCGCGGTTCGGCGCACGGCACCTGTCGGCGCGCCGATCCGACAGGGCAAAATTCATCGGGGCGGGCCAGCGGGTCCGCCCCGTTTGCCTTGGAGCGTCATGCCGGTTCCTTGTGGTTCCGGTACCATGGGATGGAAATTTTTGCATTTTGCCGCCCGGTAAATCTACGTTATCCCTGACGCTGCGCCGGGTGATTTCGGCAAAGCAGCACCGGATATCCTGCATTGACGGGACAGGACCATGACGAACAATGATGATGAGATCGAAGATGTGCCGGCCCCATCCTCGGATGGCTGGCCAGAGCGCTATTTTGCGGTGATCTTCACCAACCAGCGAACGATGTCGGATGACGAAATGTACAGCCTGACCTCGGAGCGGATGGTCGAGCTGGCGCAGCAGCAGCCGGGATTCCTTGGTGTGGAGTCGGTGCGCGGCGAGGACGGGATCGGCATCACCGTGTCATACTGGCGGGACCGCGGCGCGATCCGCGACTGGCGGGTCAATATCGAGCATCTCGCCGCACAGCAGATGGGACGCCAGGAATTCTACAGCTGGTATCACATCCGCGTCGCCGAGGTTGTCGCGCATCGCAGCTTTGACGCCGGCGACATGGTGGCCGGCGACATAGCGGCAGGCGACAGGGTAACTGGCGAC
>JAYQDX010000113.1:0-6675 GCA_038138545.1 Rhodobiaceae bacterium
CAATCTGCCGGACCTGATCGCGCACCGCCTGCCAGAACTGCGCGCGCTGTTCGGGCTGGCGCAGATCATGCTGTTCGGCAGTGATCATCCACAGGCTGTCAATCAGCGAGCGTGCCATCGACAGCACCTTGAGAAGGCCGTCACCACCCTCGCTCTGCAGCAAATCATCAGGATCCTGGCCGGAAGGCAGCACGGCCAGCCGCGCCGATTTCCCGGGTTGGAGCTGTGGCAGCAAACGCTCCAGCGCCCGTGCCTGCGCGCGCTGGCCGGCCGCGTCACCATCGAAACAGAGAACCGGCTCATCATGAAGTTTCCAGAGCAGGCCAATCTGTTCTTCGGTCAGCGCCGTGCCAAGTGGTGCGACAGCGGTCGCCACGCCGCTTTTCTGAATGGCGATGACATCCATATACCCCTCGGCGACAACAAGGGGCAGGCCGCGCCGCAATCCCTCACGGGCCTGCACCCATCCATAAAGGACATTCTTTTTGGAGAAGGTCGGCCCCTCGCCCGAATTCAGATATTTCGGTTGTGCATCGCCAAGCGCCCGCGCGCCAAAGGCGATCACGCGCCCCTGACGATCCTCGATCGGGAACATCACCCGGTCGCGGAAATAATCGTAAAGGTCACCATCGCGCTCGCTGCGACGCAGCACACCGGCGGCCAGCATGTCATCATCGCTGAAGCCACGCGCCGCCAGCGCGGTGCGCAGGCCGCTTCGCGGTGCATAGCCTAGCCGGTAGGTCGCGATAACCGATTCGGTGAGGCCGCGGCGCTGCAGATAGGCGGCGCCGGCCTGCCCGTCATTGCGTTGCAGCGCAGCCTGAAAGACACGCGTTGTTTCCTCCAGAATATCGAGCGCCGCCTTGCGCTGGCGGGTCCGCTGCGGGTCCTCGGGCGCGCTTCGCGGCACCTCCATTCCGGCCATGCCGGCAAGCCGCTCGACGGCCTCCATGAAATCCAGCCCGTCGGTCTCGCGAAGAAAGGAGATGGCATCACCATGCGCCCCGCACCCGAAACAGTGATAGAAACCCTGATCGTCAACGACCGAGAATGACGGTGTCTTTTCGGAATGGAACGGGCACAGGCCGCTGAAACGCCGTCCCTTGCGGACAAGCTTTACGCGTTTGCCGATCAGGTCGGACAGCGGCACACGCTGACGCAGATCCTCGATGAATTCCGGCGGTACGGCCATTCCCATCCCAACTGTCAGTGATCCGGCTGCGGGCTGGCGAGCCGGTGTTCCGGGCTATCATGTAAACCCGGCCCGAAATCGGCAAGACTGCGGCACAGTCAGCCGCGGTCGAGCAATGCGGCCTTGACCTTCTGGCTGGCCACCGAAAAATCCATCTGGCCGGCATGGGTCTTTTTAAGGTGCCCCATGACCTGGCCCATATCCTTGATGGATGCGGCGCCCGTCGCCTCAATGGCGGCATCGATGGCGGCGGTGATTTCGGCCTCACCAAGCTGGGCTGGCAAGAAGCCGGTGATGATGCCGATCTCGGCCTCCTCGGCCTCGGCCAGCTCGGGGCGGTTGCCGTCGCGATACATCTTCGCCGATTCGGTCCGCTGCTTGATCATCGTCTGCATCATCGACAGGATTTCCTCGTCAGTGATGCCGTCCTGATTGCCGCTACCGCGCGCGGCAATGTCGCGATCCTTCAACGCAGCGCTGATCAGGCGCATTGTTGCCAGCGCGGTCTGATCCTTCGCCTTCAGCGCATCTTTCATCGCTGCTGCAATGCCTTCGCGCAAATCCGCCATAATATCTCCGCCCCGAAATCTGTCTTTCTATTCTGTGCGACTCTCGCACATCGCCTGAAGACTGCCGGTTCTTAACGACTAAACGCATATTTCGCAAGAGGTGACGCCAATTCGGGACTGGCACCCACTTGACCGGATGTGCCGCCTTATGTATCACACATCGGCTCTGCAAAACTGCCGTGATCACGAACGCACATCGATGTGCGCCGCGTCCGCAGGGTCACCAGGATAGACCACTTGCTGCAAGGATCTCAATGGCTCGGAACACGAACTCTGGCCGGTCTGCTGCCGCGCCGACCACCGGTTGGACAAAACCGACCGCCGTTCTTGTTCTTGGTGATGGGTCAGTGTTCAGGGGACACGGGTTTGGGGCCGCGACGACAAATGTCGGCGAGGTCTGCTTCAACACCTCGATGACCGGCTACCAGGAAATCATGACCGATCCGTCCTATGCCGGGCAGATCATCACCTTCACCTTCCCGCATATCGGCAATGTCGGCGCCAATCCCGACGATCACGAGACGGCGGCGCCGGCCGCGCTTGGCATGATCACGCGGCAACTGCCGACGGACCCTGCGAGTTGGCGCAGCGAAGCCACGCTAACCGACTGGATGGAGCGCCACGGCCTGCCGGGGATCGCCGGTATCGACACCCGCGCCCTGACCCGCCATATACGCGATGCCGGCGCCCCGAACGGTGTGCTGTGCCATGCCCCGGACGGCAAATTCGACATCGAGGCGCTGACCGCGATGGCACGTGAATGGCCGGGGCTTGCCGGCATGGACCTGGCCATCGAGGTGACGCGCGATGCCGAGACCGCCTGGCAGCAGGGCAGCTGGGATATCGCCACCTCCACGCACCGCGCCGCCACCCCGAAGCATCGTGTGGTGGCGATGGATTTCGGCTGCAAGCATAACATCCTGCGCTGCCTGACCGATGCCGGCTGCGATGTGACCGTGGTGCCGGCCGAGACCGACGCCGCAACGATTCTCGCGATGAAGCCGGATGGCGTGTTCCTGTCGAATGGCCCCGGCGATCCGGCCGCGACGGCGGATTACGCGGCGCGCCAGATTGCCAGCCTGATCGACGCCGACATGCCGGTCTTTGGCATCTGCATCGGTCATCAGCTGATGGCGCTGGCGATGGGCGCGACCACGCGCAAGATGGAGCGCGGCCATCGCGGGGCGAATCATCCGGTCAAGGACCTCGCCACCGGAAAGATCGAGATCACCAGCCAGAACCACGGCTTTGTCGTTGATCCGGACTCGCTGCCTGAACCGCTGGAGGTCACGCACCTGTCGCTGTTTGACGGCTCGATCGAGGGGCTCCGGCACCGCGACAAGCCGGCCTTCTGTGTACAGTACCATCCCGAATCCTCGCCCGGTCCGCATGACTCACGCTACCTGTTTGACCGGTTCACCGCGCTCATGGACGAGCGGAAAGGGTAAAGATGCCGCGCCGCGACGACATCCGGTCCATCCTCATCATCGGCGCCGGCCCGATCATTATCGGTCAGGCCTGCGAGTTCGACTATTCCGGGGCGCAGGCCTGCAAAGCGCTGAAAGCCGAGGGCTATCGCGTCATTCTGGTGAATTCCAACCCGGCGACGATCATGACCGATCCCGAAATGGCCGACGCCACCTATATCGAGCCGATCACGCCGGCGACGGTGGCGCGCATTATCGAGGCCGAGCGACCCGACGCCCTGCTGCCGACGATGGGCGGGCAGACAGCGCTGAACACCGCGCTGGCGCTGGAAAAGGACGGCACGCTGATCAAATTCGGTGTCGAGATGATCGGCGCGCGCCCGGATTCGATCGAAAAGGCCGAGGACCGCGAGCTGTTCCGGGTCGCGATGGAGAAGATCGGGCTGCAATGCGCCCGCGCCCGCACGGTGAGCAATTTCGAAGACGGCATCGAGGCGCTGGATATTGTCGGACTGCCAGCCATCATCCGCCCGTCCTTCACCCTTGGCGGAGAGGGTGGCGGCGTGGCCTATAACCGCGCCGAGTTCGAGGAGATCGTGCGCAACGGCCTGCGGCTGTCGCCGGTCAGCGAGGTTCTGATCGAGGAATCGATCCTTGGCTGGAAGGAATTCGAGATGGAGGTGGTGCGCGACACCGCCGACAACTGCATCATCGTCTGCTCGATCGAGAATATGGACCCGATGGGCGTTCATACCGGTGATTCGATCACCGTGGCACCGGCGCTGACGCTGACCGACAAGGAATATCAGGCGCTTCGCGATGCCTCGCTTGCGGTGCTGCGCGAGATCGGCGTCGATACCGGCGGGTCGAACGTGCAGTTCGCCGTCTGCCCGGATACCGGCCGGATCATCATCATCGAGATGAACCCGCGGGTCAGCCGGTCATCGGCGCTGGCATCAAAGGCAACCGGCTTCCCGATTGCCAAGGTCGCGGCAAAGCTCGCTGTCGGCTACACGCTGGATGAGCTGGCGAACGACATCACCGGCGTCACCCCGGCCAGTTTCGAGCCGACGATCGACTATGTCGTCACCAAGATTCCGCGCTTCACCTTCGAGAAGTTCCCGGGGTCGGAGGCGCGCCTCTCGACCTCGATGAAGTCGGTTGGCGAGGCCATGGCCGTCGGCCGGTCATTCGAGGAAAGCCTGCAGAAGGCGCTTCGTTCGATGGAAACCGGCCTGTCCGGTCTCGACGAGGTGCCGATGCCGGCGCCCGACGATGCGCTTGGCGGCGACCCGCTGCGCGGCTGGCTTGGTGAATTCGTGCCGTTCCGCATCCTTCGCATCGCACAGGCGCTTCGCGCGGGCATGCCGGTTGACGAGCTGCATGCCATCACCAAATGGGACAGATGGTTCCTCGAGAGGATTGCCGCCATCATCGCGGCCGAGGAATCGATCATCAGTGACGGTCTGCCCGCCGAGGCGGCGGCGCTGCAACATCTGAAATCGATGGGTTTTGCCGATTCCCGCATCGCCGCCCTCGCCGGCCTGCCGGCTGCCGAGGTGGCCGCGGCCCGCCGCGCCGCCAATGTGCGCCCGGTCTTCAAGCGGATCGACACCTGCGCCGCCGAGTTTGCCGCCGAGACAGCCTATATGTATTCGACCTACGAGCCGGTTCTTGGCGCCGAATGCGAATCCGCGCCGTCGGACCGCAGCAAGGTGGTGATCCTTGGCGGCGGGCCGAACCGGATCGGCCAGGGGATCGAGTTCGACTATTGCTGTGTTCATGCCTGCTACGCGCTGTCCGATGCCGGCTATGAGACGATCATGATCAATTGCAACCCGGAAACCGTGTCGACCGATTACGACACCTCCGACAGGTTGTATTTCGAGCCGCTGACCGACGAGGATGTGATCGAGGTCATAAGGCGCGAATCCGAGGCCGGCACCATGCATGGCGTGATCGTCCAGCTTGGCGGCCAGACGCCGCTGAAAATCGCGGCCGCGCTGGAGGCGGCGGGGATCCCGATCCTCGGCACCAGCCCGGACGCCATCGACCTTGCCGAGGATCGCGAGCGCTTCCAGAAGCTGGTCAATGATCTGGCGCTCAGCCAACCGCACAACGGCATCGCCCATTCCGCCGATGAGGCGCGTGATATCGTTGACGAGGTTGGGCTGCCGGTTGTCATCCGCCCGTCCTATGTTCTTGGCGGACGCGCCATGGAGGTGGTTCACCAGCTGTCCGATCTTGAACGCTATATGCGCGACGCGGTTGTTGTGTCAGGTGACAATCCGGTGCTGATCGACAGCTTCCTGAGCAACGCCATAGAGGTCGATGTCGACGCGCTGTGCGATGGCGAGGATGTCTATATCGGCGGCATCATGGAACATATCGAGGAGGCCGGAATCCATTCCGGCGACTCCGCCTGTTCATTGCCGCCACAGACATTGTCGGACGATTCGCTTGCCGAGCTTCGCCGGCAGACCGGGGCGCTGGCCCGTGCGCTGGGCGTTGTCGGGCTGATGAATGTGCAGTTCGCGATCAAGGACGAACATATCTATCTCCTCGAGGTCAATCCACGTGGCAGCCGCACCGTGCCGTTCGTCGCCAAGGCCACCGGCGTGCCGCTGGCGAAGATCGCGGCACGGGTGATGGCCGGCGAGAAGCTTGCCAGCTTCGCGCTGCGCGACATTTCGCTCGACCATGTGGCGGTGAAGGAGGCCGTCTTCCCCTTCGCCCGCTTCCCGGGAAGCGATGTCGTGCTTGGGCCGGAGATGAAATCCACTGGCGAGGTGATGGGGATCGACAGTGATTTCGGTCGTGCCTTCGCCAAGAGCCAGCTTGGTGCCGGTGTCGACCTGCCGCTGGCCGGCAAGGTGTTCGTCTCGGTCCGCGACGAGGATAAGGCGGCCTTTATCGAGATCTGCCGCGATCTTGTCAGTCTCGGCTTTGAAATTCTGGCCACCGGCGGCACCACCGACGCGCTGACCGCCGCCGACGTGCCGGCGACCCGCATCAACAAGGTCATGGAAGGCCGCCCGCATGCGGTCGATGCGATGCTGTCGGGTGACATCCAGATTGTCTTCAACACCGCGATGGGCGCCGCCGCGATGCGGGACTCTTTCTCCTTGCGTCATACGGCATTAACGAACAAAATTCCGTATTATACGACGGTATCAGGCAGTCGCGCTGCCACGCAGGCCATTCGGGCCCTGCAGCAGGGTGATCTTGGTGTTCGTACGCTGCAGGATTTCCTGTCCGACATTGCCAGCTGACCCCGGCTGCTCCCGGCTGACCCCGGGCTGACCCGCGGGCTGACCACAGTCCCGGTGCTTGCGGGCATCGGTGGCACCGGGTTCCGATGGCGGTAAGGACATGATCCTGATGGCGGTGATGAGGGCCCGGCTCAGCCTCGATACCAGAACACTTAACCTTTGGATGGCCGCGCGGCGATGGACCGCACGGCAACAGACTGAACGGCGACGGAACG
>JAYQDX010000114.1:0-2610 GCA_038138545.1 Rhodobiaceae bacterium
GAGGGCACTTGGGTCAGCATGCCCGGCGCAACGGCCCAGTGTGATCCTAGGCAAAACCACTCCACCTGCGGATATTATCGGGAGTTTGACTCAATTGGCCTGCCGGCCGGTGTCATTCTGGGTGAAAAGCTGACCGTGAAAATGGATCGGTTCAGGGAGTTCTGCGCAGGAACCTGATTGCTGTGTGATGATGGCAAGATTTCAACAGTCTTGCCTGCCGCGGCACCGCCAAAGCGCTCCGCCGCCAAAGCGCCCCATTGTGTTTGGATCATTATCGCCATATAACCTCGACATGTTCTGTTTTCAGGTGCTGGATTGAGGAAATGGACAATTGTGAATTCGCGCAGGCGCGCAAGATGATGGTCGATTGCCAGATCAGGCCAACAAAGGTGACGGACCCCCGTGTTCTTGATGCGTTCGGGACCATCCCGCGTGAGGATTTTGTGAGTCGGCATCAACGTGCCATTGCCTATATTGACGAGGATCTGCCTGTGCCTGGCGGACGTTGCATGATGGAACCGATGGTGCTGGCCAGAATGATTCAGGCGCTCGCCATGGATGCCGATGACAATATTCTGGTCGTCGGGTGTGGCACAGGCTACAGCGCGGCCATCCTGGCGCGTATCGCCGGCTCTGTCATTGCTGTTGAGACAAGGGCGCAGCTTGTTGAAAAAGCTCAGGAAACACTTGTCGCAACTGGCATTGACAATGCCGTTGCCATCAAGGGCCGCCTGACCGAAGGATTCGCCAAGGAAGGTCCTTATGACGGCATCCTTGTCGAGGGCGCGGTGGAAACAATTCCTGATCTGTTGCTTGATCAGTTGAGTGAGCGCGGAAAGCTTGTCGCCATTTGGCGGCCTGCCGGTCATCCGGTCGGCGTGGCCAGCCAATGGACGAGGGCCGGGGACGGGTTCACACGCACGCCGTTGTTCGACGCCCAGGTGCCGCTTCTTGACGAGTTCCGCGCCAAGCGTGAATTTGTCTTTTAACTGAGTGCCGGTGGGGCAGGGGCCGGCATTCATCTGTGTTGAAATGGAACCAGATGCGCAAACTTTCCATACTTACATTGCTGACCCCGCCCATTCTTCTCCTGTCTTCAATGGTCTCGCCGGCAACGGCAACATCGCTTGACACGACACTTCGTGCCGCCCTTGGCAACAGTCTGTCCCTGCAATCCGCGCGACAGGACTGGTTGGCCGCGCATGAAGAGATCGGCACCGCGGTGTCGACATCGGAATGGCGGACCGGCGGCACCGTCACTGGAACACAGACCAAGAAGGATGCCGCCAACGCGAGAAAGTCCGGTTTTCTTGATTCGCAGAGCGCCAACGCCACGCTCAGCCTGTCACGCAACCTTTACGATGGTGGCCAGACCAAGGAAAACACCACGCTTCGCCAGCTTCAGACCGATCTTTCCGAGGCAAGATATCGCGTCACCGAACAGCAGGTGCTGATTGACGCCATTGACACCTATCTTGCCGTTGTGAAGGCGCGCAAGGAAGTCGAGCTCAACAAGGCGAATGTAAGCCGGCTTGAGGAGCATGTTACGGCGGCACGGGTGCGCCTTGAGGCCGGCGCCTCAACCCGGACAGCGCTGGCCCAGGCGGAATCAAGGCTGTCGCGTGCCCGTACGACGCTGATTGCGGCTCTGACGGCGATGCGCAATGCCGAGGACGGATTTCTGTCGCTAACCGATATCGAGGCCGGTGCTGTCAGCGGTGATATTGACCCCGGATATCTGCTGCCAACGCTTCTTGAGGTTGATGACTCGGCGCGCCGGAACAACCCGTCCGTTGCAGTGGCGCGGCTGTCGGTTGAAATCGCCAGACAGCAATTCAACACCCTCTTGGCAAGCGTCAGGCCGAATGTGGCCTTTTCGCTGAAGGCCACCGAATCCATGGCCGAGGGCACGGTGAATGACAAGACCGAGCTCAGCGCGCAGTTGCAGCTGTCCACGCCGCTGATGCCAACGCTGTCGATCCGGGCGAAATCGCGCGGTCTGGCAGCCAGTCTGGAGGCGTCACGCCTCAGGCGCGAGGATACACTACGCCAGGTCAGCCTCGATGTTCGTAATGCCTTCCGCAATCTGGAAACCGCGCGCGCGCAGCTTGAGGCGGTGAATGTTGAAGTGAAGGCGCTTCGTCTTGTCGCCGAGGGGATCAACAATGAATTCCAGTTCGGTCAGAAAACAACACTCGACCTTCTCGATGCTGAACAGGATGTCAATGACGCCGAGATGCGGCAGGTCGATGCCGAGCACGCTGTGTTGATGGCAAGCTTCCGTCTTCGCGCAGCCAGCGGCACGCTGACCGCAAAAAGTTTTGGTCTTGATGATGTGTATGACCCGCTTGATCAGATGGAACCGATTGAGCCGCGATTCAAACGCTGGATCCCGCTGGAGGTCGAATGGCCGGAAGGAACCGTTGATGATGCATCGAGTGGCCAGCCTGTGCCGGTTGCCGAACTGCCAGAACCCGAAACCATTCCCGCCATGCCGGTGATGAAGGCTGAACCGGTCGTGGAAACGGTCGTCGCCACGGTACCGGAGCCGTCAAAGACTATGGTGGTCGATGGTATTGTGTGGGATATCAAGACCGACAGACCGTGACC
>JAYQDX010000114.1:2710-6526 GCA_038138545.1 Rhodobiaceae bacterium
GGGTTATTTGTTGCCGAAGCTGTTGCTGAGGGAAAGTAGTCGATCCTATGAGTGACCAGGAGGACTCCAACCGGCCAGACGAGGCCATGGACGCCATCCGTGCCCTCGTTGAGGCCAACCGTGAAAACCTCGCCGGTCTGGATACCGGCCTTGAAAAGGCCATCCTCGATCTTGAGGAGGTGGTGTGGCGCAGCCCCAGTCGCGTCGCGATTGACCCCACGGATACCATCACCCGTCTTGCCGAAGAGGCGGACAAGGTAGCCTTCGGTGCTGAAATGCAGCCGCCGCGCGCGGCGGTACTGCGCGAAGCCCCCGACCTGGTATCGGACCCGGGGCCAACCCGCGCCGAGGCACGGGCAGATAGCGATCGCCGGCCACCGTCCTTTTCCGTCGATGAGGCGGAATCGGCAATCAGGGCACTACTGACCGAGTCCTTGCAGGAGCAGGGAAAGATGGATGAATCGGGTCGTATAACCATCCCAGAGGAAGAGTTGAAAGCGATGGTCCGGGCCCAGATCGACGCCTGGCTGGCAGAGCATTCGCAAGAATAGGTGCGAGATGCGTTGCACGAGCGCGCCGATTTGCGTAAAACCTCCGCTCGGCACGGCCCGCAGACCACGGGTCGATCAGGCTCGGATTGTCTGATTGACTCCGCACTGCATGTCAGGCTGTGAACTGTCCATCGCGGTCCATTATTTTCAGAACCGATCATGTCAGATAACGAACTCGCCAAGACATACGACCCCAAGGCCATCGAGCAAGGCTGGTACGAACGCTGGGAGGCCAGCGGTGCCTTCGCCTGCGACCCGTCCTCTTCGGCGACGCCCTACACCATCATGATGCCGCCGCCAAATGTCACCGGCAGTCTGCATATGGGGCACGCGCTGACCTTCACGCTGCAGGATCTGTTGATCCGCTATAACCGCATGCGGGGGCGCGACACACTCTGGCAACCCGGTCAGGACCATGCCGGTATTGCCACACAGATGGTGGTGGAACGCCAGCTTGCCGAGCAGAATATCGACCGCCGTGACATGGGCCGTGACGCCTTTCTTGAGCGGATGTGGGAATGGAAGGCGGAATCAGGCGGCACCATCCAACGCCAGATGCGGCGTCTCGGCGCCTCGCCGGACTGGGAACGAAACCGCTTTACCCTCGATGACGGCCTGTCGCGCGCGGTGATCAAGATTTTCGTCCAGATGCATCGCGACGGACTGATCTATCGTGACAAGCGGCTGGTCAACTGGGACCCCAAGCTGCTGACCGCGATTTCCGACCTTGAGGTCGAGCAGCGTGAGCAGGAAAGCTCGATGTGGCACCTGAAATACCGTCTCGAGGGGGCCGAGGACGAATTCATCTCCATTGCCACGACACGGCCCGAAACCATGCTAGGTGACGGTGCGGTGGCCGTTCATCCCGATGATGAGCGCTACAAGCATCTGGTCGGCCGCATGGCCATCCTGCCATTGTCCAACCGCGCGATCCCGATCATCGCCGATGAATATCCCGATCCTGAAAAGGGGTCCGGCGCGGTGAAAATCACCCCGGCGCATGATTTCAACGATTTCGAGGTGGGAAGGCGGCATGACCTGCCACTCATCAACCTGATGACCGCGCATGCGACGATGGAATCCATCCCCGAGATTCCGGCGAAATATCAGGGTCTTGACCGCTATGAGGCGCGCCGTCAAATCCTCGCCGACATGGAGGCAGAAGGGCTGCTGGAGCGCGAGGAGAAGGTGCTGAACAGCGTGCCGCATGGCGACCGCTCCGGCGTTGTGATCGAACCTTGGCTGATGGACCAGTGGTATGTGAATGCCGCCGAGCTTGCCAAGCCGGCCATCAAGGCGGTCGAGGAGGGGCGCACGCGCTTTGTTCCCGAGCGCTGGTCGAAAACCTATTTCGAATGGATGCGCAATATTCAGCCATGGTGTATCTCGCGCCAGCTCTGGTGGGGCCACCGCATCCCCGCCTGGTACGGGCCCGACAACCATATCTTTGTCGAGGAAAGCGAGGAGGCGGCGCAGGCCGCGGCACGTGCGCATTATGGCAAGGACACCGAATTGCGCCGCGACGACGATGTTCTGGACACCTGGTTTTCCAGCGGGTTGTGGCCGTTCTCGACGCTTGGCTGGCCGGATGAAACCGACAGCGTCAAACATGACCTTGCGCGCTATTACCCCGGTGATGTTCTTGTCACCGGCTTTGACATTATCTTCTTCTGGGTTGCGCGCATGATGATGATGAGCATGTATGCGATGGATGGCGAGGTGCCGTTCCGCGACGTTTATATCCATGCGCTGGTCCGCGACGAGAAGGGCCAGAAGATGTCGAAGTCGAAGGGCAATGTCATGGACCCGCTCGACCTGATCGACCAGTATGGCGCCGACCCGCTGCGCTTCACGCTGGCCGCCATGGCGGCGCAGGGCCGTGATATCAAGATGTCGACGACGCGGCTCGAGAGTTACCGCAATTTCGCAACCAAGATCTGGAACGCCTGCCGGTTCCTGCAGATGAATGGCTGCACCAGCGGCGCAGGTGAATTCGAACTGGCTTCGGTGAATGAGCCGGTGAACCGCTGGATTGTCGCCGAATATGACGATGCCATCACGCGTGTGACAATGGCGGTCGAGAATTACCGGTTCAACGAGGCCGCCGACGCCATCTACAGTTTTGTCTGGCATTCCTATTGCGACTGGTATGTCGAGTTGATCAAGCCGCAGCTTGACGGCGATGCTGTCGAGACACGGGCCACAGCGGCCGCCATTCTGCGCGGTGCCTTGCGTCTGCTGCACCCGTTCATGCCCTATCTGACGGAAGAACTGAACGAGAAGATCTTTGCCAGCAAGAAGATGATGATCACACAACGCTGGCCGGGTGCCGTTGCTCTTGGCGACAGCGATGCACCAGATGAAATCAGGCATCTGATCAGTGTTATCAGTGAAATCAGATATATAAGATCTGAAATGAATGTACCGCTTTCAGCAAAGCCGGTATTGCAGATTCGCGGGTCATCCGAACTTCAGGCACGCTCGATCAGGACGAATGAGGCGGCTCTACTGCGCCTGGCGCGTCTTGGCAGCGTCGAGCCCGTCGATAGTTTCGGCAAGGGAACGGCGCGAGGGACTGTTGACGGCGTTGATATCGGCTTGCCGCTTGCCGAGATTCTAGACCTTGATGCCGAGCGGGCGCGCCTTGAAAAGGCGATTGTCGGGGTTGATGGCGAGATCACGAAGATTTCACGCAAACTTGATAATCCGGGTTTCATCGCGAAGGCACCGGCGGAGGTGGTTAATGAGAACCGTCGCCGGCTGGACGAGGAAGTGACGCGTCGCGGCGCGCTGGAAGCGGCTTTGGCCCGCTTGGCGTGACAGCGCCATTGCAGATTATTGCGGGGAGATCATTGCGGGACTGGCGCAAACTGCCTAAACTGGCGCTACGGAAACACTGATGAAATACAACAGGAAAGCTGGAAACAGTCAGGGCTGACATGAAAAACTCGAAGACCGTTCTGATCGACACCAATCCAGGGCGCAATTGCCAGACTTTTGGCGTGGCCCGCGAACTTGGCACCTCAGTGGATCTGATCCACGAGCCGTCAGTCGGCGTCGTTGGCAACAAGGGCGATTCGCAGTGCTATATGGGCGTCGGCGCCAAGGTGAACAGCATCCATGACGCGCTGCGCGCGCGCATCGGCGAGGAAGACGGCAAGATGTCGATGCGTCTTGTCCAGCCCGAATTCACCATCGCCACCTCGGACGGCATTCGCAACGGCACCAAGGAAATGCGCTATTCGCTGATCGGGCGCGAGGTGAC
>JAYQDX010000115.1:0-6358 GCA_038138545.1 Rhodobiaceae bacterium
CAATCGTGCCTATGTTCACATGAGGCTTGGAACGATCAAACTTCTCCTTGGACATCCTTACGGTCTCCTGTCTCTTTCTTTTGCGTCTTTGTCTCTAACGTCGTCAGGCCATCTTGGCGCGGACTTCATCAGCCACCGCCTGCGGAACCTGCTCGTAATGGTCGAACTGCATCGAGTACTGGGCACGGCCCTGGCTCATCGAACGCAGCGTGTTGATATAGCCGAACATGTTGGCGAGCGGCACCATCGCATCGATGGCGCGGGCATTGCCACGCTGGTCCATGCCGCCAACATTGCCGCGGCGGCTGTTCAGATCGCCGATGATGTCGCCCATATACTCCTCGGGCGTCAGCACCTCGACCTTCATCACCGGCTCAAGAAGCTTCGGCGACGCCTTCTGCATGGCCTCGCGGAACGCCGCGCGGGCGGCGATCTCGAAGGCCAGAACCGAGGAATCGACATCGTGGCTGGCACCGTCGATCAGTTCGACCTCGAAATCGATGACCGGGAAGCCGGCGATGCTGCCAGTTTCCTTGGCCTGCAGGAGGCCCTTTTCAACGCCGGGAACATATTCCTTCGGCACCGAACCACCGACAACCGAGTTGCTGAAGTTGTATCCACCCTCTTCCAACGGCCGGAAAATCATCTTCACGCGCGCGAACTGACCGGAACCGCCGGACTGTTTCTTGTGCGTGTAGTCGATCTCGGCCTCGCGGGTGATGGTCTCGCGATAGGCAACCTGCGGGGCGCCGATATTGGCCTCGACCTTGAATTCACGCTTCAGGCGGTCGACAAGAATGTCGAGGTGGAGTTCACCCATGCCGCGCATGATGGTCTGGCCCGATTCCGGATCGGAACTGACCTGGAAAGACGGATCCTCGGCGGCGAGACGCTGCAGGCCGGCCGACATCTTTTCCTGGTCATTCTTCGATTTCGGCTCGACGGCGATCTCGATGACCGGATCCGGGAATGTCATGGTTTCCAGAACCACCGGCTTGGCCGTGTCGCACATCGTGTCACCGGTCGTCGTTTCCTTCATTCCGGCAAGCGCCACAATGTCACCGGCGAATGCTTCCTCGATCTCCTCGCGGTTGTTCGAGTGCATCATCATCATCCGGCCAACACGTTCTTTCTTGCCCTTGGTCGAGTTCAGGATGCTGTCGCCCTTCTTCAGGCTGCCGGAATAAATCCGCAGGAAGGTGAGCGAGCCGACGAACGGATCGTTCATGATCTTGAAGGCCAGGCCGGACAGCGGCTCGGCATCATCGGCGCTACGCTCGATATTCCGGGTCTCCGTCGCATCACCCGGCGCAAAGCCGGTATAGGCCGGCACGTCGAGCGGGCCGGGCAGGAAGTCGATCACGGCGTTCAGCAGCGGCTGCACACCCTTGTTCTTGAAAGCCGATCCGCAGAGGACGGGAACAAAGGACATGTTCAGCGTGCCGAGACGAATAAGCCGGCGAAGCGTGGCTTCATCCGGCTCCTCACCTTCCAGGAAGGCTTCCATCACATCGTCATCCTGCTCGACGGCAAGCTCGACAAGCGCGGCGCGCATTTCGGCGGCCTTGTCGGCAAGCTCCGGACGGATGTCCTGGACTGTCCAGCTCGCGCCGAGATCCTCGGAATTCCAGACCCATTCCTTCATCTCGATGAAATCGACAATGCCCGCGAACTCGTTCTCGGCACCGATCGGCATCTGGACCGGGGCCGGCACGGCACCGGTCCGGTCGGCGATCATCTCGACACAGTTGAAGAAATCCGCGCCGATCTTGTCCATCTTGTTGACAAACACGATCCGCGGCACCGAATAGCGGTCGGCCTGACGCCAGACAGTCTCGGTCTGCGGCTCGACGCCGGCATTCGCATCGAGAACGCAAACCGCGCCATCAAGAACGGCCAGCGACCGCTCCACCTCGATGGTGAAATCAACGTGGCCGGGCGTGTCGATGATGTTGAAGCGGAACTTCGCCTCATCCGCATCGCTGCCATATTCGCCGGTCGGCGTATCGCCGTCGTTTGTGCGGAACCAGAAACAGGTTGTGGCAGCCGAGGTGATGGTGATCCCACGCTCCTGCTCCTGCTCCATCCAGTCCATCGTGGCGTTGCCGTCATGCACCTCGCCAATCTTGTGCGACCGGCCGGTGTAATAGAGAATCCGCTCGGTGGCGGTCGTCTTGCCAGCATCGATGTGCGCCATGATGCCGAAATTGCGGTAACGGTCTAGAGTATACTCTCTTGCCATGTCCTGGATCTCCTGACTGGGCTTTACCAGCGGTAATGCGAAAAGGCGCGGTTGGCTTCGGCCATCTTGTGGGTGTCCTCGCGCTTCTTCACGGCATTGCCACGATTGTTGGCAGCGTCCATCAGCTCCGACGACAGGCGCTCGACCATCGTGGTCTCGCCACGCTTGCGCGAGCTGTCGATCAGCCAGCGGATTGCCAGAGCCTGGGCGCGCTCGGCGCGAACCTCGACCGGCACCTGATAGGTGGCACCGCCAACCCGGCGCGAGCGGACCTCGAGATGCGGACGGACATTTTCCAGAGCGTCGTGGAATACCTTCACAGGCTCGTTGCCCGACTTTGACTCGATGCGGTCAAACGCACCATAGACAATGCGCTCGGCGACCGAGCGCTTGCCGTCATACATCAGGCAGGACATGAATTTTGAAACAACCGTGTCCTTGAACTTCGCATCGGGAAGAACGGGACGTTTTTCAGCGCGGTGACGACGTGACATCTCGGTCTCCTGCTTACTTGGGACGCTTGGCGCCGTATTTCGAACGACGCTGGCGGCGGTCAGCGACACCCTGGGTGTCAAGCGTACCGCGGATAATGTGATAGCGAACGCCGGGAAGGTCCTTCACACGGCCACCACGGATCAGCACAACAGAGTGCTCCTGCAGATTGTGGCCCTCGCCCGGAATGTAGCTCGACACCTCGAACCCGTTCGTCAGGCGCACACGGGCAACCTTACGAAGGGCCGAGTTCGGCTTCTTCGGCGTGGTGGTGTAGACCCGCGTACACACGCCACGCTTCTGCGGGCACGATTCCATCGCGGGGACCTTCGTACGGGCGACAGGACGCTTCCGTCCATGCCGGATCAGCTGGTTAATCGTTGGCATTGCTGCCCCTTTTTCATCTCAACCAAAGAAATGCACTGAACGTGCATCAGGGGTGGACCTTCCCAACCTGGCCGGGAAGACCTCCCTTGTTTCAGCTCCCAGACGGGACTGTTTTCGTCACCTTTATATCGGTGCAGCGTCTGGCCCGACCGCGGCGCCTGCCCCGGAGTGAACCACTACCTGCATCAAAAGGTAGGCGGAACCTATGTCAGCGATGCTGGCGGGTCAAGCTGTTTTTGCCCGCAACCGCCAGTTTCGCTGAATTTTTCCCGGCCGGCGAAAACCGCCCGGTTTGCTGTTGTCAGGCCTCGTTCCGGGCCTCTTCGGCAACCTCGCCAAAGCCCTCGCCGGACTCGACATCGATCGCCTCGAGCGCCGGTGTCGCCGCCGCCCGTTCATCCATGATCTCGCGGTCACGGTCGGCGGCGATGCGGCGAAGACGCTTCATCACCGATCCGGTGCCGGCCGGGATCAGGCGGCCGACAATGACATTCTCCTTCAGACCGTCGAGCGTATCCTGGCGACCACTGACCGAGGCCTCGGTGAGGACGCGGGTTGTCTCCTGGAAGGACGCGGCGGAAATGAAGGAGCGTGTCTGCAGCGATGCCTTGGTGATGCCAAGCAGCACCGGATGGGCAACCGCCGGACGCAGCCCCTCGGCCTCGAGCGAGGTGTTCGAGGAGGCGAACTCCTCGCGATCCACCTGCTCGCCAATCAGATAGGTGCTGTCACCGGCATCGGTGACCTCGACCTTCTGCAGCATCTGACGGACAATCACCTCGATGTGCTTGTCATTGATCTTCACGCCCTGCAGCCGATAGACGTCCTGGATTTCCTTGACCAGATAGGCGGCAAGCTCCTCGACACCAAGGATCGCCAGAATGTCATGCGGCACCGGGCTGCCATCAAGGAGCAGGTCACCCTTGCGGACGACATCACCCTCATTGACCGCCAGCTGGCGGCCTTTCGGCAGCAGATATTCGACCGGTTCACCGTCACCCTCGACCGGCACCACGCGGATGCGCCGCTTGGCCTTGTAGTCGTTGGCGAACTCGACCCGGCCCTCGGCCTCGGCGATGACGGCGAAATCCTTCGGCTTGCGGGCCTCGAAAAGTTCCGCCACCCGTGGCAGACCACCGGTGATGTCGCGAGTCTTCGATGATTCGCGCGGAATACGCGCCAGCACGTCACCAGCCTTGATTTCCGCGCCATTATCGACCGACAGGATTGCGCCGGCCGACATGAAGTAACGCGCCTCGAGGCCGTTCGTCAGTGTCAGCACCTCGCCCTTGTCATCACGAAGCGTGATCCGCGGACGCAAATTGGCACCGCCGGCAGACGCCTTCCAGTCAATGACCTCGCGGCTGGAAATGCCGGTGGCATCATCGGTCACTTCACGGACAGAGATGCCTTCGGTGAGATCGACATAATTCGCCGTGCCGGGCAGTTCGGCGATGATCGGCATCGTGTAGGGATCCCATTCGATCAGCACGTCGCCGGCAGCCACTTCCTGGCCGGCCTTCACGAACAGCTTGCCGCCATAAGGCAGGCGATGCCGCTCGCGCTCGCGCCCCTGATCATCAACAAGCAGCAATTCGGTATTGCGGCTCATGACGATCCGGCTTCCCTCGCGGTCCTTGACGAGCGCCTCGTTCTCCAGCTTCACCTTGCCACCGATCGCAGCTTCGATGTTGGATTGTTCGGCGCCACGCTGCGCGGCACCACCAACGTGGAATGTCCGCATCGTCAGCTGCGTGCCGGGCTCGCCGATCGACTGTGCGGCGATCACGCCGACAGCCTCACCGATATTCACCGAGGTGCCACGCGCCAGGTCACGGCCATAGCACTGACCGCAGATGCCTGTCTGTGCCTCACACAGCAGCGCCGAGCGGATCAGCGCCTGATCGACACCGGCCTCCTCGATGCGGTCGGCATGCTCCTCGGTGACCATCTCGCCGGCCTTCACGATGACCTCGCCGGTGGCGATGTCGACCATATCCTCGGCCATGACACGTCCAAGAACGCGGTCATATAGGCTGTCGACAACATCACTGCCATTCATCACGGCCCGGATGGTCAGGCCCTTGTTGGTCCCGCAATCCTCGATATTGACGATGCAGTCCTGCGCCACATCAACAAGACGACGCGTCAGATAGCCCGAGTTGGCCGTCTTCAGCGCGGTGTCCGCCAGGCCCTTGCGGGCGCCGTGGGTCGAGTTGAAATATTCGAGGACATTCAGCCCTTCCTTGAAGGAAGAGATGATCGGCGTCTCGATGATCTCGCCCGACGGCTTGGCCATCAGGCCGCGCATGCCGGCAAGCTGCTTGATCTGCGCTGCCGAGCCACGGGCGCCGGAATGCGCCATCATCCAGACGGAATTGATCGGCTCACCGTCCCTGATCGTCGAAATGCCCTTCATCATCTCGTCGGCGACGAGATCGGAACAGCGCGACCAGACATCGACAACCTTGTTGTATTTCTCGCCCTGGGTGATCAGGCCGTCGAGATATTGCTGCTCGAACGTCTTCACCTGCGCCTCGGCCTCATTGACGTATTTTTCCTTCAGGTCGGGCGTTGTCAGATCGGCAATGCCGAAGGAAATGCCGGCGTTGCAGGCCTTGCCGAAGCCAAGCGTCATCAACCGGTCACAGAAGATGACCGTGTCCTTCTGGCCGCAGTGACGATAGACATGGTCAATCACGTCACTGACCTGCTTCTTTGTCATCAGCTTGTTGACCAGATCGAACGAGCAGTTCGGATTGTCGGGAAGCAGATCCGCCAGCTGTGCCCGCCCCGGCGTTGTCTCGATCACGCGGACAACACGCTCGCCATTCTCGTCACGCGTCGCCACGCGCGCCTTGATCTTGGCATGCAGACTGACCGAACCATTGCCGAGCGCCAGCAGGATTTCCTGGATGTTGGCGAAGACCATGCCCTCGCCCTGCTCGTTCTCGCGCTCCAGCGACATGTAGTAGAGACCGAGAATGATATCCTGCGACGGCACGATGATCGGCTTGCCGTTGGCCGGGCTGAGGATGTTGTTGGTCGACATCATCAGCACGCGCGCCTCAAGCTGCGCCTCCAGCGACAGTGGCACATGGACCGCCATCTGGTCGCCGTCGAAATCGGCGTTGAAGGCGGTGCAGACAAGCGGGTGAAGCTGGATCGCCTTGCCCTCGACAAGGACCGGCTCGAACGCCTGGATGCCAAGACGGTGCAGCGTCGGCGCGCGGTTCA
>JAYQDX010000116.1:0-1543 GCA_038138545.1 Rhodobiaceae bacterium
CCTTGCTTCATGATGATGTCATTGATGAATCGGCGCTTCGCCGCGGCCGCGACACCGCCAACGCGCTGTGGGGGAATGATGCCTCGGTTCTGGTCGGGGATTTCCTGTTCGCCCGCGCGTTCGAGCTGATGGTCGAGGCTGGCGATCTGACCGTTCTTGGCAGGCTGGCATCGGCGGCGGCGCGGATCACCGAGGGCGAGATCAGGCAGATGGCGATTACCGGCCAGCCGGACACGTCGCTGCAGGATTATTATGACGTGATCGAGGGCAAGACGGCGGTGCTGTTTTCCGCCGCCGCGGCGGCCGGGATGGAGATCACCGGCGGCGACACGGCGCGGGTCGAGGCGATGCGGACATATGGGATGAAGCTCGGCATGGCGTTCCAGATCATGGATGACGCGCTGGACTACACCGCCTCGGCGGATGATATGGGCAAGAATGCCGGCGATGATTTCGCCGATCAGAAGATCACCCTGCCGACAATCCTGGCCTGGCAGGATGGTGATGATGATGAGCGCGCCTTCTGGCAGCGCACGCTTGGCGACGCCGATTTCGCCGATGGCGATCTTGCCACCGCGCAGGCCTGTCTGGCCCGGCATGACGCGGTGGGCCGCGCCATCGCCGTCGCCCGCGACTTCGCCGACGAGGCCGCCGCCGCGCTGGCCCCGTTCATGGATGACGCCGCCACCACGCCGCTTGCCACAGCGCTGGCCGACGCGGCGCGCTTTGCCGCCGCCCGCAGCAGCTAGAACAGAATTACCCGGAAGTGCCGCGCAGCATCGCCGCGATCTCGGTGGCGCGGTGGCCGGTCTGGGTGGCCCAGCGGCTGTCCAGCGCCTCGACCGCGGCGGCCTGCCAGTCACCGCGACGCACCGCGGCGCGAAGCCGTGTGAATCCGGCAAGGCGCGGTCCGCCAAGATTGAACGCCATCGAGACCAGCGCGTGCCGCCGCGCCGGTGAGGCATCAGAAAAGGCATCGCCGAACTGGTCCTCGCAGATCGATCTTGCCAGCGCGATATCGTTCGCCAGCAACAGATCGATCTCATCATCGGCAAGCCCGCGGTCGGTCAGGTTGCGGCCAACCCCGATGGTCAGCCTGCCGACGGTGTCGGTATAGGCAAAGGCGCGCCGCCCCTCATGCCGGGTCAGCAGCCGGACAAGGTCATCGCCCGTATTTTTGGCTCGGCTATCCGACCCGTTATCACTTTCCGGCATGCCGTGCGGCCTTTGTCCGTGTGGCCGCACCCCTTGTGGCCAGATTTCCAGTGGTCTTGGTTTTGACGGACTTGGTGGTGCCACCATTATGGCCGCCATTATGGCCACCATTCAGATGACCATTGGCGATCTGCGGCGAGATCTTCTCGACGCTGCGCCCGACGACATAGCCGCCAAGCCCGATCTGCAGCAGCAGCCAGGCCTGGTCGGCAAGCCGGAAGGCCAGCATGCCGAACGCATCGGCGATGACCAGACCAAGGAAGTTGGGCATGGTGATCGGGCGCCAGTTGCGCTGCAGCCATGACGCGCCGCCAGCCTCGACAGACAC
>JAYQDX010000116.1:1553-3314 GCA_038138545.1 Rhodobiaceae bacterium
GGCATTCACCGCCCAGACAAGCGCGTCCAGACGGTCGGGTGACGGCGTCTGCCGCTGCCCTGGAACACAGGCGCACATCTGGTCCTCAAGTTCCGGGAAGGCACCGGCATGTCTGACCTCACCGCGTTCATAGGCCGCCGCGACAGGTTCGGCGCGATGACTTTTCGAGCGCATGGCCCGCACCTCGCGGATTGGCAGTCGCGTGCCTGCCTGGGTCAGCAGGCTGCGCACAAGCGCGCCGCCCTGATTGATTTCGGCGATCACCGCCTCGGCCCGCCAGCGCCTGAAACATGCCGCCACCCGCGCCGCCCAGGCAGCCGGCGGCAGCGCGGCGCTGGCATCCTCAAGAATCCAGATCATCCCCTCGCCATCCTTGCCGACAATGACGATCCCGGTCTCGCCGGGACCGCCAAGCGCCGGATCGACACCGATGACGACACGTTGCAGAACACGTCGCGGCGGCGGCGCGGCGCGGCAGGCGGCAAGCCCGTCACGCCGCCACAGCGCCCCGGGAAGCGAATCGATCATCTCGCCGCGCAATTCCTGGCGTGCCAGCGGGCCGTTCCCGTATCGCGCCGTCATCGCGGCCAGGAACCCGGGCGCCAGATTCGCCGCATTCTCGGCCGTCGCGCCGCACACCAGAACGGTATCCGGCGCCGCGGCAAGGTCACGAAGCCAGCGGCGGGGCCGCGGCGTGGTGGTCGCAAGGCAGCGCGGCACCCTCCCACGGCGCAGGGCCAGCATCAGATTGTCCCAGGCCGCCGGGTCGGGCCATTTGCCGATCTCGTCTGCCCAGGCATGATCGAATTCGGGGCCGCGAAGCTGTTCCGGGTCGACCGCCGCATAACATCGCGCCACCGCGCCGTTCGGCCATTCCAGCCGGCGCAGCGAGCGTTGCCATCGCGGCCTGCACGATGATGGTGCCACGGCAAGAAGGCCGGACGGCCCCTCCACCATCACCTGGCGCACATCATCGGCCGTGTCGCCGACAAGCGCGATCGAACCGGCGGTGCCGGTCTCGGCAAGCTGGCGCACCCATTCCGCACCGGCCCGCGTCTTGCCAAAGCCGCGCCCGGCCATCAACAGCCAGACCCGCCAGGTCCCGGGCGGTGGCAATTGTGCCTGCCGCGCCCATAGCGGCCAGGCATGGACAAGCCGTTCAGCCTCGCCCGGGCCCAGCGTGGCAAGGAATTCGTCAATCGCCGCCGGCGTCGCGCCGGTGACAAAGCGCCTCCATGCGTCGGCCAAGCTCTGCCAGGTATCTTTCGTCATCCTCCATGCCTGTAGTCCCGGCCCGGTCAGCCGGGCGCGGCCCGAACCGCCCGGGGCGGCGCGCGCGAAGCAGAAACATCAGCAGGCTGTCCGAATAACGGGTCACCTCGCCAACAGCACTGCCCTGAAAGAACCGGTCCTCACCGACGCCGGTGACGGCGCGCCGGAACGCCTCCATCTCCAGCCGGTCCGCCGCCTCCTCCAGAGCATCGGCCCAGGCGGCGGCGAAGGTCCGGTCGCGCTGGCGCCATTCATAGCAACGCGACCGGCAGGTGCCGGCGGCGCGGGCCGCAGCGCTGACATTGCCGGTTTCGCGCAATTGCGCCAGAAACGCCTCCTGCCAGCCGGGCGGGGCGCCATCAGGCTGACGGTGGCTTGTCATGCGTGTCGGATGTGTGAATGGTCTGATTTGCAGTGTATAATAGGAAATATCCTATTTTGTGCCATTTGTCAAGCTGATTTTTGTTCTGGCCCGGTCGATCCCCCGGT
>JAYQDX010000116.1:3414-6307 GCA_038138545.1 Rhodobiaceae bacterium
GCCGCAAGTGCCCGCTGATGGTCACGATTCAAGGTTGTCCGGCTTCGCCGATGATGATGACACAGGTCAGCCCATCGCACGCCACAGGCGCGTGCCCACAATAATTGTCGCTGTCGCGGTGGCAGTCTCCATAGCAGCAACGCCAACCTGTCAAGATCATCGATTGCGCCGGGTGAAGGCCGCGCCCTCGAAACGCTTCGCGTCGCCTCTATCGCGAAACGGCTCTCGCGAATCATATCCGGCCAGGCGCTGCGCGCGCCGGCAGGGCGGGCATCGGCCGTTCGCGGTAGCCGGCCCAGCGTATCAACGGCCCGCACAAGACGCGCCGCCATGACCCGCATGCCGGCCCTGTCACCGCCTTCGGCGCCGCTGCCATTGGCCGTGCCCTTGTGATTGGCCGTGCTGTGACGATTCAAAGATATCCGCGATGCTTTCATTGGAACAACCTCTTCTATTGTCAAACAGGAGGATTTTTCCTATCATGCTTCACGGGCTGAAGGCCATGACCCGAAAGGATCAGGTGGCGTCACCTCGCAGGATCGTGAAGACAACAACACGGACAGACCACCAATGACAATAGACGCCACCTCATCGCGCGGGCCTTCATCAGCGGCGGCTGACGGCAACGGGCTTGACCCGGCACGGCGGGCGGTACGGCTCGCCGTTGACGCCGCCGGACTGACATTGAAGGAGGCGTCGCGGGCATTGGGGCGCAATGATGCCTATCTGCAGCAATTCCTCTATCGCCGGTCGCCGCGCCGCCTTCCCGAACAATTGCGGCTGCGGCTTGCCGCGCTCACCGCCACCGACCAGTCGCGATTTCTCGATCCGGATCTGCAGGCATTGCAGCCGGCGCGCCATGACCGGCTGATCTGCGTGCCGCTGCATGCGGTTCATGCCGCCGCTGGCGGTGGCAGCTTTGCCAGCGGAGACGATGAGGCGCAGGCTGGCCTGTCCTTTCCGCCCGATCTTCTGCGCCGCATTACGGCAGCGCCTGCCGGCGGGCTGAAATTGCTGTCTGTCAGCGGTGATTCGATGTCGCCAACGCTCGAGGATGGTGATCTTGTGATGGTCGATACCGGTCGCCGGATGCCCTCGCCCCCCGGCATCTTCATCCTTGATGACGGTGTGGGGCTTGTCGCCAAGCGGGTGGATGCGATACCCAACACAACGCCGCCGCAACTCCGGCTGTCCTCGGACAACCCGGCCTACAGCAACTACCAGCGCCGGATCGACGAGGTCCACATCGTCGGGCGGATCGTCTGGTTCGCCCGCAACATCTGAGGGGGGTTTCATGAAGCGCCGCCATTCCGACAGAAAGCGTGACCGTGCCGGCCGGCTGCCGCGCAACGCACCGCCGGTGGAACTCGACATCACGCATGTCGGCGGGCGGGGTGACGGTGTCGGCACCGCGTCCTGGCGACACAATCATGTGACCGCCAACCATACGGTGTTCGTGCCGGCATCGCTTCCGGGTGAGCGCGTTGTCGCGCAGCCGGTCAGCGTCAGCGGTCAGGGGTTGAAAACCGTGCTGACCGAAATCCTGACCCCGTCACCACAGCGCCGCGAGCCCGACTGCGCTGTGTTTCCGGCCTGTGGTGGCTGCAGCCTGCAACATTGGCAGGATGACGCCGTGACCACATGGAAACAGGATCTGGTCGCCGGTTTCCTGACCCGCGCCGGCGTAAAGATTGCCGGGTTCGACCCACCCCATATCTCGCCGCGCGGCAGCCGGCGCCGTGCCGGCTTTCATCTGAAGCGACTTACCGACGGCGTTGCCGCCGGATTTCTGGAGCGGGGATCAAACCGCATCATCGCCCCACAGGATTGCAGCGTCCTGCGTCCCGATCTGATCACCTTGCTTGGCCGGCTTGCCGATCTCACAGCACGGCATTTCCCCCCCGGTGTAGCCATCGACGCGCAGGCCAACGGCCTTGATAACGGCATCTGCCTTCTTCTTCGCGGGCCGTCAGGCTGGCATGACGGGCTTTGTGAACAGCTTGCCAGCTGGGCGGTCGATGCCGGGATTGCCCGCCTTTCGGTCAGTGACAGCACCGCCGCGCCGCTGACATTGCTGGCCCCGGCACCGCCGGTCCTGCGGCTTGGCGAATTCGCCGTCACACCACCGCCGGGCGCCTTTCTGCAGGCAACAAAGGATGCCGAGGCAGCGCTTCAGCAGGCGGTTGCCACCATCATCGGCGATGCGGCGCGGGTTCTTGATCTCTTTGCCGGATGCGGCACACTAGGCCTGCCTCTGTTGCCGCACCTGTCACGGCTGGCGGCCGCGGAGTCTGACACCGCGGCGCTCAACGCGCTGAGAGGCGCGGTCGATGCGGCCGGCCACGGCGCGCAGCTGACCTGCATCGAGGCGGATCTGATGAACGCGCCCCTGATGGACAACGATCTTGACGGTTTCGACGCGGTGATCATCGACCCGCCACGCGCCGGGGCGGCGGCGCAATGCGCCAGGCTGGCCGCAAGCCGGGTGCCGGTCATCGCCATGGTGTCCTGCAATCCGGCCACCTTCGCCCGCGATGCGGCGACGCTGGTCGCCGGTGGCTACACCATTGGACGCCCGCAGATTGTCGACCAGTTCCGCTTTGCCGGCCATGTCGAGATTGTCGCCGGATTTTCTCGTCATGGCGATGGTATGGCGGCATGAGGAAGCGGTCCGTCAGCATCCGCGGGCATCGTACCAGCCTGTCGCTTGAAGACGCGTTCTGGGATGAATTGTCGGATATCGCGCGGTCCCGTGGCATATCCGTCGCCGCCCTGATCACCGAGATCGACCGGACCCGGACAGGCGGCCTGTCCTCGGCCGTGCGGCTGTTCATTCTGGAAGATCTGAAACAAAAGGCCGCCGCTTGCAGGACAGAGGCGGCCAAACTAGATT
>JAYQDX010000117.1:0-6178 GCA_038138545.1 Rhodobiaceae bacterium
TGCGCCCGAACCGCGTGCATCCGCTGTGGCGGACCGACCATGACAACAATGTCGGGATCGGCGCGCCGGAGATCGAATATGCCTTCGAGCCGGACGGGGAATGGATCGACCTGATCACGGTCCATAAGGGCGGGCTGTTCGGCACCGATTACCGGATGCTGTTCCCGTCTGACGGGATCGAGGGGATCAAGCGGTTCTATCTCGACAGTCTGGTGGCGTTCGGCAAGCGGGGCCTCGCCTGCCAGCCGGCGATCATCGGGATCGGGCTTGGCGGGACCAAGGATGCCTGCATGGTGCTTGGCAAGCGCGCCGCCTGTCTTCGTACCGTCGGCGATCGCAACAGCGACCCGCGCATCGCCGAGATCGAGGATGAATTCAAGGAGCTTGGCAATTCCATCGGCATGGGGGCGATGGGGTTTGTCGGCAAACATATGGTGATCGACTGCAATATCGAGGTCGGATACTGCCATACCGGCGGCATGCAGATGTCGGTGCATGCCTTCTGCCTGTCATCACGCCGCGCGGTGGCACGAATTCACGCCGATGGCCGTGTCGAATACCGGACCGATCCGGACTGGTTCACCCCCTATCAGCGACGGGAGACGGTCGAATGGGAGCTTCCCGCAAACCACGCGAAATCCGCCTGAGTACGACGCCGACCGCCGAGGCCATTGCCGAATTGCAGCTTGGCGATATCGTCTATCTCGACGGGCTGATCTATACCGCGCGCGAGGGTGTCTATATGCGGGCGCTGGAGGATCAGGCCAATATCCCGATGGACCTGCCATCACAGAGCGCGGCGAATTTCCACTGCTCGCCGGCCGCCAATATCCGCGCCGATGGCAGTTTCGACCTTGGCGCGGTCACCGCCACCGCGTCTTTCCGCTTCGCCAAATGGCTTCCCGAATGGATGGCCAAGACCGGTGCCAGGCTGATCATTGGCAAGGGCGGCATGTCGTCAAAGGACTACAGGGACTATTTCGTGCCGAATGGTGCTGTCTATCTGTCGACCGTCGGCTATGGCACCGGCGCGCTGCTGGGGCGCGGGGTCGAGACTGTCGAGGCGGTGCACTGGCATGAGGAGCTAGGCATCGCGCAGGCCATGTGGGTGATCAGGGCGAACCGGATGGGCCCGTTCATTGTCGCCTCGGACCTGGCCGGCAACTGCCTGTTCGAGCGCGAGAACGCCAAAATCGCGGCCAATCTTGAAAAAGTCTATGAAGGCACCCGACCGGCGGTGCTGAAACGCCTTGGTGAAACCGACGACCGAAGCGATGAGATGATTGGCTAGCGCTAACCGATTGCTAACCTTATGCGGATATCATGTGGCACTCGACAAGAGGTGACCATGATGCACGACAAATCGATCAGACTGGCCCGGCTGGACGAAGCCGAAGCAATCGCAAATCTTGTTCGCGGCTCGATTTCTGAACTGTGTTTTGATGATCATGACGGCGACGACGCGACGATCAACCGGTGGCTTGCCAACAAGACCAAGGACAACATCGCCGCCTGGATCGCCGCGCCCGACCTGTCGCTCTTCGTCATCGGATGCAGCACCGGCCTGGCGGCGGCAGGGTGCTATCGTGATGATGGTGTCATCCTGATGAATTACGTCTCGCCCTTTTATCGCTTTCAGGGGCTGAGCGCGCGTATGATCGACTTCCTTGAAGCATCGCTCTCCGCGTGCGGGCTTGCCACCGCCCGTCTTGTCAGCACGCGCACCGCCATCTCCTTTTACGAGAGGCGAGGATGGCAGCGCTATGGCGATCCGATCCCCTGCATGGGTGTTACAGGCCAGCCAATGAAGAAGAATCTGAACCAGTCGGCCGCCGAACTCCAAACGACCAATTGACTTTGTATGGCACGGCATATCAGTCTGTTATGATATATCGCTGTGAGCCGTTGGAGGGACCCGGCCTTGGCTTCAGACACCTCATCAAAGCTGGACTATGACGGCCCCCGGGTCAGCGTTACCGCCGACGAGGCGGTGACGGTGATGATCGACATTCTGCGCGGCCTCGGCTGTGATGATGACACGGCATCCTGCATCGCCGATCACCTTGCCGATGCCAGCCTGTGCGGTGTCGAATCCCACGGCGTGATGCGGATTCTGCAATATGCACGGCAGTTCCGGAACGGCTATATGAGGCCGGTCGCAAATCCCTTTGTCGCGCACAGGGATGGTGCCTTCCTGACCCTCGACGGGGATGGCGGGCATGGCATTCCGGCAATGGGGATCGCGTTTGAGTCGACGATCGAGGCGGCGCTGGACACCGGCATGGCGGTGACCAGCATTGTCAATCTTGGCCATACGGGCCGCCATGGCGCCTTTGCCGAACTGGCCGCCGAGGCCGGCATGATGTCGGTGCTGATTGGCGGCGGCAATCGCGCTGTCTGGCGGCAGGTGGCCCCCTATGGCGGGGCGGCCGCGAAACTGCCGACAAACCCGTGGTGCGTCGGCCTTCCCGGCGGCGAGAACGGACCGTTCGTCATGGATATGGCGACATCGATGGTGGCTGGCGGCTGGATCTATGCCGCCGAGAATGCCGGCGCCGCGCTACCCGCGGGATGCCTGATCGACAGCAACGGCAATCCCACGACCGACCCGCAGGCCTATTTCGATGGTGGCGCCATCCTGCCGGCGGCGGGGCAGAAAGGATACGCGCTGGCGCTGGCGGCGGAACTGATCGCCGAGGCGCTGATCGGGCCGGTGGCGACCGAGGGTAACTGGCTGCTGGTGATGATCGACACCACCCGTATGACAAGCGGGCACACACTGCAGTCGCGCGCCGAGGAGGTTCTTGCGGATATACGAAGCTGCCCGCCGGCACCGGGGTTTGAGCGGGTGGAAATCCCGGGCGAGCGCGAGCGGCGGCACCGTGAGATTTCCGGCGGCATCATCACGATACCGGAACCGACCTGGACCGATATTCTGGCGCTTCGCGTTCAAGTGATGGCAGGCGGTGCATAACCGGCCTTGCCTCAGATAAAATTCCGCATCACCTCGGCGGCC
Source organism: Rhodobiaceae bacterium (assembly GCA_038138545.1). Taxonomy (GTDB): domain Bacteria; phylum Pseudomonadota; class Alphaproteobacteria; order Puniceispirillales; family Puniceispirillaceae; genus UBA8309. Next base: position 3,017 of record JAYQDX010000117.1, read on the forward strand.
ATCACCGTCAGCGCCGGTTTCGTCGCGCGCAGCAACTGCCCGCGATCGAACATATCCGGATAATCGGCAAGGGTCTGAAGCAGCGCCCTGCCGAAGGCCATGCGAAGCTCGGTGCCGACGTTGAACTTGCAGACCGCCGTATTCAGCGCCAGATGGCGGCGCATCTCGGCCGGCACGCCCGACGCGCCATGGATCACCAGCGGACAGTCGGTGACAGCCTCGATCTCGGCAAGGCGCGCAAGGTCGATCTCGGCCATCGCCTCGGTCTGCAGATGCACATTGCCAACGGAAATGGCCAGCGCGTCGCACCCGCTTTCGCCAGCGAGGCGGCCGGCCTCATCAGCGGCGGTTATCTGTGACGCCGCGCCTGCATCATAGCCGACAAAGCCGATCTCGGCCTCGACAGACACGTCATGCCGGTGTGCCAATTCGACAACCGTGCGGCTGGCAGCGATATTGTCATCGACAGGCAGCGCCGAGCCGTCATACATCACCGAGGTGAAACCGGCATCGATTCCGGCGCGGCATTCATCTATTGTTTTCGCGTGGTCAATATGCACCACCACCGGCACCGATGCCGCCTCACCAAGGGTCCGGAACATCAGGCCTGAAATCCTCACCGGCAGCGTTTCACGGAATTTCGGGCCGGCCTGGAGGATGACCGGACAGCCAACCTCCTCGGCGGCAGCAACATAGGCCTCGGCATCCTCCCAGCCAAGCACGACAGCGCCCATCACGGCGCGACCCTCGGCGCGCGCCGGCAGCAGAACATCTGTCAGGCTGGCGACAGGCATACGCGCCCCCTCACTTGAATTTCGCGATCATGTCCTTGATGCCCGGGATCGTCTCGATCTGATAGGCATGGGTTGGCTGGAAATACTGCACCAGCGATCGCTGCGTCAGCCCGCCAAGGATGGTGAAGTAATACATCTCGTATCCCGGCAGCACGCAGCAGGGGTGATAGCCATTATCGATGCAGATGGTCGACCCGTCGACAATGTGATAGGCATCGCCCGGCTGGCCATCCTCGCGCTGCAGCATCTGCAGCCCCGAGCCCCAATTCGGCCTGAAGCGGAAATTATAGGTCTCGTCATGGCGGGTCTCGTCAGGCAGCCGGTTGGTGTCATGCTTGTGGCTTGGGAACCCCGACCAGCCGCCAGCCCCGACGGTGAACAGCTCGGAGACAAGAAGCCGGCCAACCTTGTCATGCTGTTTCTGGCCAAGGATATGCTTGATCTTGCGATGCGTCTTGGTGTCGTCGGACCCGTACTGCACAAGGTCTGGCTCACGGACATCGAACGGCTCCAGCACCTTGTCGTATTTCGCGCCGGCGATGAAGGTCTCGGTCGCCTCCGAGGTGCAGACAATCGTCACCTTCGCGCCGACCGGCGCATAGACGCCCTCCGGCTCACCATCCCAGACATCGGCGCCGCGATTGCCAAGCTTGGTAAAACTGACCCCCTCGATCTCGACATCGACGGTGCCGGTCGCCGGCACGATACAGGTCTCATAGCCGGGCACCTGATATTCAAAAGCCTGGCCCTTTGTCAGCTTGACGATGTTGAAATAGTTCAGGGGAACGGCGGCGTTCTCGGCATCGACGATCGGGCTGTTCCGGTTGTCATAAGGGGCGATATGCATTCGTCCGTCTCCGTTCGGTCGTCATCCACTATATGCCACTGATCGTGCGGGATGACATGAATTCGTCAATTTCGGTGCCATTCGGCATCGCGGCGGCACATCCACGTCGCGACACGGCCAGCGCCGCACCGGCGGCACCGCGCCGGACGGCATCCTCGATCCCGGCTCCATCGGCAAGCGCGGCGGTGATCGTGCCAAGGAAGGCATCACCGGACCCGAAGGGTTTCAATGCCTCGACACGGAAAATTCCGATATGGGTGGCGGCATCTGCGGTCAGTATATCACATCCGCCCTCGCCCATCTTGTAGAGCGTCAGTGCGCCGTTCGCGGCAAGTTCCTCGGCAAGGCCGCGGCCCCTGCCGCCGGATATGATGTCGAATTCCTCGTCATTCGCCACCGGCATGTCCACCTCACCGGCCATCGCCGACAGCACCCGCCGCGCCTCGTCAAGGCTTGCCCAGGCCTGCGGACGGTAATCAACATCCAGAATAACCGGACAGGTGGCGGCGCGCGCCCGATCCACCAGACGCATGCAGGCGGAGCGTGACGGCTCGCGCGACAGCGCGGTGCCGGTGATGATGACCACGCCAACAGTATCCATATCCACCGCTTCGGCATGGTCCGGCGTGATCGCCAGATCCGCCGCGTCATTGCGGTAGATCACCACATCGGGTGATTCGGTCGTGCTCTCGGCCAACGCCAGCGAGGTACGCTGAAGGCCGGTGGTCACATGGCAATGTCGGGTATCAACACCATAATTCGCCAGCGAGCGGGTGACGAACCGCCCCACCCCGTCATCCGAGACAGCCGCCATCAGCATGACTGGACATTTCTGCTTGGCGATCGTCACCGCGATATTGCCGGAGGACCCGCCGACATCTGTGACAAGGCTCTCGGCATCCTCGATCCGTGTGCCGTCCGGCACCGGATAGATATCCATGCCGGCGCGCCCGACGACAAGGGCGGCGCGGCCGGAAAGTCTTTCAGAGATTCGCTGTGCGACGGTCATTCAGATTCCGCGTTCAGGCAAGGCTGTAACCAACATCATGAAGCGCCTGATGAAGCTTTTTATAGCCCATCTTCGCATATTCCAGCGGGTTCGCCCTGGCCGGATCCTGCTCGGCTTCGATAATGACCCAGCCTTCATAGCCGACATCGAACAGCCGCTTCATGATGTCGTCATAATCGATCATGCCGTCGCCGGGAACGGTGAACACACCCTTGAGAACGCAATCGAGGAATGATTCGGCGTCCCGGTCGATGCCGGCCAGAACATCCGCCCGGATATCCTTGGTGTGGAAATGGTTGATCCGCTTGCCGTGTTTGGCGATCACCGCCGCATTGTCACCGCCAGCGAAGACAAGGTGACCGGTATCGAGAAGCAGGCCCACCGCCTCGCCGGTGGCGTTCATCAGCGCGTCAAGCTCGGCCTCTGTCTCGACGGCGGTGCCCATATGGTGGTGGAAGGTCAGCGGCACACCCTCGCCAGCGCAATGCTCGGCCAGCGCGGTCAGCCGCCTG
>JAYQDX010000118.1:0-6062 GCA_038138545.1 Rhodobiaceae bacterium
GGAACGCGGCGGCGCTGCTGCAGCGCCGACCATTGCGCATCGTCATCTGGAAATGACCGACACCCTCCTGATCCTCGCCATTATAGTCGTCATTTCGCGGATAGCCGAGTGTCGTTGCCGCCTCGACCCAGGCATCGATGACCGGACGCGACAGACGGCTTGCCGAGACATTCAGCGGACCGCCCCGGCCCCTGACATCCGAAGCCGTTTCAAAATCCGTTTCCGAATCCGATCTCGCCCCCTCCCAGTTCTCGGAGCGGCGGAACAGCGGCATCACGTCATCCCATGCCCAGCCGACATTGCCAAGCTGTCGCCAATGGTCGAAATCCTGCGGCTGGCCACGCACATAAAGAAGCCCGTTGATCGAGCTGCTGCCACCAAGAACGCGCCCGCGGGGCCATCTGATGGCGCGTCCGTTCAGCCCCGGATCAGCCTCGGTCCGATAGCACCAGTCCGTTGCCGGGTTGCCCATGGTCCTGAAATACCCGACCGGGATGTGGATCCAGGGATTGGTATCACGCGCGCCGGCCTCGAACAGCGCGACCTGATACCGCCCGTTTTCCGACAACCGGTTTGCCAGCACACAGCCGGCCGAACCGGCGCCGACAATGATAAAATCAAATTCCATCCCCAAAAACCTCTGCTATCGACTTTCTCCACTCATATTGTTTGAGGCTTTTTCATTTTATTCAATACAGTAGAGGGACGCACGCCGGGTTGCGCAAAGCAAGCTTTTATCAGTCACAATAATGCGAGAAGGCAGGGCAAACCCTGAGACAATGCAAGCCGGGTGGATGGAGAATCGCCGCCACTGGCGGGGCTTTATCCAGCCTCGGCAAGCGCCCGCTGGCGGCGCGCCTCCTCCAGCGCCCGGACAGCCAGCACGGAGACAAGATAATAGACGGAAAACTGGTCAAGCAACGCATCGGTCAGCGGCGTGTCGCCATCGACAGATTGACTGTCAGACCCGCCATCATCACCTGGCGATCTTTGTGAGTAGACTGCCGTCTGTGCCATGCCGCCACATCCTCAAACCATCAACACCCGCCGCGTGAAGTCGGATGACCGTCACGCTGGCTGGCACCACCGCCAAACAAAGCATTTTCGCGGCCCCTTGGGCAAGACGGCTTGCCCTTGCTTTGACAATGCCAAGGACAATGCCAAGCACTTTGACAATGCCGGGGCCGGATGATTCAGCCCTGCGGCAATGCCCCGCTGTCGCCGGCCACGCTTTGCGGCTATCCTCACGCCCTCATTTACGCCGAGGAGTCTTGATCATGGCCGACGCAACCCCTGCCGAGGGACAACCGCAAATCCTGAATCTCTGGCCGACACAGTTCATGCGTGTCCGCCTTCCTGGCGCCGAAATGGCCAATCCGGCGCTGTCGGCGGTGATCATGGAACGCAACGCCGAAATCGACGATATGACGGTGGATTACACGGCCGACAATCTGTTCACCATGGATCACCCGGCGGTTCAGTGGCTGCGGCAGTGCTGTGATCGGGCCGTCCTTGATTATGCCCGGGCGGCCGGGATCGACTATCAGCCTGAATGGACGCTTCAGGGCTGGGGAAATGTCAATTTCCGCGGTGACTATCACAACCTTCATAACCACCCGCATTCCTGGCTGTCGGGAACCTATTACGTCAATGTGCCCGATCAGACGGATGCGGAAACCTACAGGTCCGATCTGAACCCGGCATCGATCAGCTTTTTCGATCCGCGCCCGCAGGCCAATATGAACGCCATTCGCGGCGACGGGCAGGTTGACCCGGAACATCGGATCCTGCCGGTTGGCGGTGACCTGCTTCTCTGGCCGGCCTTTCTTCACCATCTGGTGCATCCGAACATGGCCGAGGTGCCACGGATCTCGGTGTCCTTCAATGTGGTTCTGAAATGGAAGGCCGACTATATCCCACGCTAGGCTCGCTGAACGGCTAGTCGATCAGCGGAATGTCGGGACGGGTGTCCCGCAACCCCGCCAGGGATTCGAGGATCATCGGAACCGACACCGCGAAATTCACCCCGGCATCGATATCGGCCTCCTTGGTGAAAATCCCGTCAATCAACCCGACAAGGCGGCCTTGCGGGTCGACAAGCGCGCCGCCGGACGCGCCAGGATTGACCGCCGCGTCAGTCTGCACGAAATCCTCGATGGCGTTGAAGCCGACATCACGTCGGTGGACCGCCGAAATGACACCGCAACTGAAACTCAGACCAAGGCCAAAGCTGTTGCCGATAGCGCAGGCATGGGTCCCCACCTCGGGGTCGGCGCGGCGCAGCGTGATTGGTGGCGCCGGCAGGCCCGTTTTCAGCACCGCAAGATCACGGGCGCCGTCGATGGCAATGATTTCGGCGTCATGGCGCACCCCTTCGGCATCCACTGTCTCGACCCTGACAGCCCGCGCGATGACATGCGCCGCGGTGAGGACATAGCGCGTCTGGGTGCCGGTACCGAAATAGACGCCGCTGCCGGCCGGCGCGGTGCCCGGCGGCGCTCCGAACCCGGGGCGGCCATAGCCTGGCCAGGTTGGTTCCACAACAATGATCGATGGTGCGGCGGCGCTCCAGGTCGCCGGCCCGTGATCGGCAAGTGCCGGTCGGGACACCGGCCCCGACAGCACCCCGCCACACAGGCTGAAGAACATCAGGGCAACGGCAACGCGCCGCCAGCGGTCTGTCAGATATCGCCTAGAGCCGGACATCCGGCCCGGACAGAACCGATGCGGTGTCCATGCCGGTTGACTGCAGCATGTAAAAGGCGACGACCGCGATCACGATGGCTACGCCTGAACTGATAAGGAACATTTTCATCTCTGTCTCCCCGACGGGAATCGGCCACACCGTTCCCGTCATTCAACTATTGACTCTTTGGTGGCCATTTTCAAGAAGGTTACAAGGTCGATCCGGTCCTGCGCGTTCTTCATCCGCTGGATCGGCATCTTCGTTCCCGGAGTCACCACATCCGGGCCATCATCAAACAGGCGGTTGATGGTTTCCTCATTCCAGACAATGTCAGAGTCCAGAAGGGCCTTTGAATAGGGATAACCTTCAAGTGTGCCTGCCATACGGCCGAAAACGCCGAAAAGTGTCGGTCCGGCACGGCGCCTGCCGTCGGGGCTCAGCGTATGGCAGACGCTGCATTTGCGGGCGAACTGCTTTTCGCCGTTGCTGATGGCAGCCGTCGGGTGGAAACGGCGCGCCGGCCCGGGGCGTTCAAGGAATTCCGGCGGAAACTCGAACAATTCCCAGCGCGTGATGAAATCATCAAGCCCGGCAACAACCAGCGATTTGCCGTCAGGCATGATCACCACCGACCAGATCGGGCCGTTGGCGGCATTGAAGTCGCGGACGATCGACCAGTCAGCGGTGTTGATCACGACAACCCGCCCCTTGGCATTGCCGAAGGCAAGCATCTGGTAGCCCGGGCTGCCATGGATCGCCAGCACCGGCACCCGCTCATCACCAAGCCGCATCACCTCGGTGCCGTCGGACAGCCTTTCGATATTCATCGTGCCGTCGGATGATCCGTAGGCGACGATGTCATTGGCCTCGTCAATGGCAAAGACCGACACGCTCCAGCCATTTCGCACCACACTGCGCAGATACTCGCCATTCGCCAGCCGCCATTTGCGAATCTGGCCATCATATCCGGCGCTGTAGAGATGTTCGCCATCGGCCGAGAACTGCACGCCATTCACCGGCCCGTCATGGCCGCGGATGAACCGGCTGCGCTCGGCGGCAGCGGCAAGCCCGCCGTCAAGCGGCCAGATACCGATGGATCCGTCCCAACTGGCCGAGGCCAGCAGCCTGCCATCATCAGAAAAGGCCAGATTGACAATTTTCCCCTGATGGCCGGTCAGAATGATCGGTTGCGGGTCGTCATCACCAAGGACGGCCTGTGGCCACAGATAGATCCTGCCATCATCACCGGCCGTAGCCAGAATCCCGCCATCCGGAGAAAATCGCGCGGTGTTCACCGCCGCCTCATGCGCGTAAAGGACGTTCCGCTCGGTGATGTCGGGGGCCTGCCAGATGACCGCCGAGTAATCAAAACTCGCCGAAACAAGGGTGCTGCCATCCGGCGACAGCGTCAGGTCGCGAACCGGGCCCCCATGCGCGGTGTAGCGGTCGAACGCCTGCGCCACGCCGGCACCGGCAATCACAAGCAGAAGGGCAGGCAGAACCGTCCGGAAAAGCCCGGACGGCCCTGATGATGTCAGCCAAGCATGGCGTGCCACGATGTCACCCGATGCCGGCTGGTTTATTCTGCCGGCTTGGCAGCCTTCTGGTCTTCTTCCTCGACCCAGAGGCTGTGGTGCTCCTTGGCCCAGTTGCGGTCGACATGGCCGGAATTCATCGCGTCTAGCGCGCCTTCCATGCCAACCGAGCCGATATAGATATGGGCCATGATCATGACAATCAGCACCAGCGATACAAACCCGTGCCACAGCTGGTTCAACTGCTGTTCCTGCAACGGCGTGAAATCGGTTGGCAGGCTGAAGCCAAGCCCGTTCAGAAGCGCGAATGTGTCGCCAAACATCGTCGTCTGGAACGGGAACATCAGGGCAATCCCCGACATGCTGACCGACAGGCCGCCAATCATCACCGCCCAGAAAATAATCTTCTGCCCGGCGTTGAACTTCTTGGCCGGAGGATGGACACCTTTCTTGACGATGCCACCACCCATCTTGATCCACTGCCAGTCGACCTTGTTCGGTATATTGTGACGAACCCACAGGAGGAATGACAGCGCAAGGCCCGCCATGAAGGCAAAGGCCAGGAAGTTGTGCGCATATTTGCCGGCGGCGGTCAGCGCCGCGAAGGCGTCCTTGCCAATCACCGGCAACAACACATAACGGCCATAGAGCATGTTCAGGCCGGTGATGCCAAGGATGACGAACGAGCCCGCCATCAGCCAATGCGCGAATCTGTCAATGGTGGCAAACCGCAGAATGGTGTCACCTGACGGCCCGCTGTCGATCCTGATCTTGCCGCGGACCATATAGAAAAGCCCCAACACGAAAATGACGATGATGAGGCCGATTCCGCCAAAGGCAGAGATCGGGCCATTGCGGATGGCACGATAATTGTCGCCCTCCGACTGGATCATCACCGCGGCGAGTTCGTTCTTCATCTGCGTGCTGCCGGCATTGCCGGTCCGCACAAACCGCCATAGATCGGTGTCGGAGTTCAATCCCAGCGCATCGCCCGGGACGGCGCCTGCCTGCTGCGCCACGGCGTCGGTCGGCAGGCTTGTGGCACCGCAAAACAGCACGGCCAGCAGCGCGAGAATTCTGAATGCGTTTGCTTGCAACATCATATCACCCTTTATGATTCCGGCCGCCCGAAGGCGCCCCGGCTGTCGGCACCTAGTACCAAGCCTGAAGGTTTGTCCTGACTTCGATTTCACGAAGCTGTTCATTCGAAAGCGATTGATCAGCAGGGCCGAGATAGGTCCCCTTCTGATATTGCAGGATCCGGCCACGCTCTTCCTGTTCGCAGGCCTGCAGAAATCCGGCAACAGCGATCAGCGCGAGCATGCCAGCAAGTTTTTGACCGGTCATGACGTCCAGCTCCTCCGTCCCGCCGTTCACGGCGCGGCACGATAGTCCGTTGAATCTCTGGTTGAAAGGCTCCCCCGCTCATGCGGGGGAGCCCGATTTGGTGACAGCCTGTCAGCTCTTGATCGAGTAGGCCGTGCCCCAGCCCCAGGCGCCGGATCCGAACCCGCGGGCGACAACACGCTCGCGGAAGATGTTCGAGACCTGGTCGCCATCGCCGGCCAGAAGCGCCTTGGTCGAGCACATTTCCGCACAGATCGGAAGCTTGCCCTCAGCCAGACGGTTACGGCCGTATTTCTGGAACTCGGACTGACTCATGTCATCCTCAGGACCGCCGGCGCAGAAGGTACATTTGTCCATCTTGCCACGCGATCCATAGTTGCCAGCCTGCGGGTACTGCGGCGCGCCAAACGGGCACGCATAGAAGCAGTAACCACAGCCAATGCACAGATCCTTCGAATGCAGAACCACACCCTGGTCGGTCTGGTAGAAGCAAT
>JAYQDX010000119.1:0-6058 GCA_038138545.1 Rhodobiaceae bacterium
TGTCGCGGCGATTTGGGAGGGATGTCGTTGGCCCGAGGCTACAAGGAAGTAAAGATGGTTTCGCGCCCACGGCGCGGGTGCCGGGGAATGATCAGTGCCAGCACCAGTGATGCCACGGCAAGCAATGCCGCCAGCACAAATACCGACGCCGGCGAGACGATCCAGAGATAACCAAGCGCTGCCGGAAGGCATACCGCAGCGATATGATTGATCGTGAAGGCAACGGCGGCGGTCGGCGCGATATCGGCTGGATCGGCGATCTTCTGGAAATAGGTTTTCTGCGCGAAGGCCAGCGCAAAAAACAGATGGTCGATCACATACAGCGCCGCCGCCAGCGCTGCGCCCCAACCGAACCAGTAGATCCCGCCATAGGCAAGGAACACGACTGTCAGCCCCGCATATTCAAAGGCAAGCGACCATTTTTCACCTATGCGGGTGATCAGCGCCCCCATCATCGGCGCGAAAATGATGTTGGCGATGTAGTTGGCAAGAAACAGGATGGTCAGCTCATGAACGGCGAATCCAAAGGTCTCGACCATCATGAAAGCGGCAAACACCATGAAAATCTGCCGACGCGCCCCCGACATGAATTGCAGGGCGTAGTATAGCCAGTAGCGCCGCCGGATGATCAGCCGGTTATGCTGCGGCGTCGCGATCCGGAACTGCGGATAGGCGATCCAGCAATAGAGGGCGATGGCGACGGTGATGCCGCCACCAGCAAGATAGACATTGTGATAGCCAAGTCCGCCCCATTTGAAGACAAGCGCAATCAGCCCGTAGGCCAGAAGCGATGAGGCCGACCCGGCGGCAACCAGCCAGCCAATGACCTGCGGTGCCCGGTCCTTTTCGATCCACTGAAGCTGCAGTGACTGGTTCACCGTTTCATAATAATGGAAGCCGATCGAACCGATCAGCGTGGTGATCAGAAGGCCGGCAAAGCTTGGGAACAGAGCGGTTACCGCGACAGCGCCGCCAAGCGCCACCAATGACAGCAGTGCCAATGTCTGCTCGCGCATCACCAGCAGCACCAGAATAACCCCGACAGCAAGAAACCCCGGGATCTCGCGTACAGTCTGCAGCCAGCCGATCTCGACGCCGGTGAAGCTTGCCACTTCAACCGTGAAATTGTTCAGCAACGCCAGCCAGGTGGAAAACCCCAGCGGCATGGCAAACGCCATCAGGAACAGCAGGCCAACCGGCGTGTGGCGAAGCGCATAGGCGTGGCGCAGCGAGGCGGCGAGTGCTGTCATGATATCCGGGATCCGTTGTTTGCAGATGGCTACACTATCAGCGGTGCCGTGTCAGCGCCAGTGTCGCACGGATCGGTTGTGGCTTGTCCGATGGTGGACGCTGTGGATGTGAATTTTCCGCCGGCGAGCTGTTATTTCCGAGCGGCGTGCCTGTCGATACAAATCGGCCGGATTCCGGTTGCCGCTTTCGCCTGAACGATTCTGCTTTATTCATCGGTGCATGGCTGTATTTTTATCAATGGCAAATTTGCAGGGCGTCCCGATGACTTCACATGACAGGCCGAATTTCCTTTATATCATGACCGACCAGCATCGCTGGGACTGGCTTGGCTGTGCCGGCCATCCGGTGGTGAAAACACCCCATATCGATGCGCTCGCCGCCGCCGGCACGCGGTTTGCGAATTTCCAGGTCACGTCCCCTGTCTGCATGCCCAACCGGGCGTCCTTCATGACAGGTCGTTACCCGTCAACCCACGGGCTTCGCTATAATGGCTGCGTTCTGCCGACGGACAGCAACTGTTTTACCGATGTGCTGGCGGCGGCCGGTTATCGCACCGCCTCGATTGGCAAAAGCCACCTCCAGCCCTTCACCGAAAAACCGCCACTTCGCAGTGACGATGGAAAGACCCGTCTGATTGAGGAAGCGCGCCGCGCCGGTGACGGCATTCACAGTCATGAACAGCCATCATCATACGCCAGTGACAAGCGATATGAATTCGAGGGTGCCTATTACGGATTTCAGCATGTCGACATGGTTACCGGCCATGGTGACCAGTGCAATGGTCATTATCAGCAATGGTTCCGCGCCAATTGTCCCGACTGGCAGGCGATGCAGGACCCGGCGAATGAACTGCCGCACAATTACAGCTGCCCTCAGGCCTATCGGACCCCCATCCCCGAGGAATTCTATCCGACGCGTTATATCGGGAACCGGGCCATCGACTGGATCAGCGCGCAGGCCGGCGGTGAATCGCCCTTCTTCGCCTATGTCTCGTTTCCCGACCCGCACCATCCGTTCAATCCGCCCGGCAAATATTGGGACATGTACAGTCCCGATCAGTTCGAGGTGAGCCTGCCGTTCGAATCGCACCGCAATCCGACACCTCCGATGACCTGGATGTCCGACCAGTGGAAGGCCGGCGCCAAGCCTTTGAGCCCCACCACCGCCTGCCGCGTTGACGAACAGCACCTTCGCGAGGCGATGGCGCTGACGGCCGGCATGATCACGATGATCGATGACGAGGTCGGGCGGCTTGTCGATGGTCTGAAAGCAAGCGGGCAATATGAGAACACGGTGATCTGCTTCAACGCCGACCATGGTGATTATCTTGGCGATTTCTCATTTCTTCTGAAGGGGGCGATGCCCTTCAGGTCGGTCACGCAGGTGCCGATGATCTGGTCCGACCCGGCGGATCGCGCCGCGCGTGTCACCGAAGCGCTGGCCTCGACGATCGATATCTCGGCGACCATTCTCGATCGTGTCGGCCTGACACCCTATCACGGCATGCAGGGAGACAGTTTCCTGCCGGTGATCAAGGGCGCGGACACCCATCGAGAGGCCGTTTTGACCGAATTCAACGACCTTGGACCGCGGCTTGGCTTTGCCAGGCCGGCGCGGGTGCGCAGCCTGCGAACGAACAGCTGGCGGTTCACGCTCTATCAGCGCGAGGCCTGGGGTGAGCTTTATGACCTCGCGTCGGACCCGCAGGAGACCGAAAATCTATGGGACAGCCCAGCGCATGCCGCCATCAAGGCTGAGTTGACATTGCAGCTGGCCCATATGCTTGCCGGTCAGATGGATGAAAGCCCGGTCTCGCACCTTCTTGCCTGAGCCGGCTTTGCGTTCAATATCTAAGGGCGCGGCGGATTGGCGTCTTGCCTGCATGGTCCGGCGGACGCAGGATGCGTCCATGGATGATCGCAAAACATTCCCGTCATGTCTGCGGCGCGTACAGGCTGTGACCGTGCTTGGACTTGCCGCGGTACTGGCTGTGATAATGCCTTTTGCCATGACGCCCGCTATCGCCCTAGCCTGCGATGCGCCGGCACCGGTATGCGCGTGGAAGGACAGGATTGTCGGCATCAAGACGCCGAACATGATTGCCAGCGGGACCATTTTGCCGGACGGCCATATCGTCACCAACCATCATGTTGCCGAGGATCACCGGCAGGTAATCACCCGCGATGCAACGGGACGTATCGGGCGGGCGCGGCCGCAACCGCATGATGTTGCGGTGGATCTGGCACTGCTGCAGCCGGAGGGGGCCATCCCTGAATTTCAGGCGCCGGCGCGACAGACCGGCTCCATGCCGCAGCGGCTTTTCGTTGTTGCCTTTGATCAGGGGCGCAACGCTCCGCGCGTCTATCGGCCCGGGGACTGGGCCCGCTATCCGCCGGATGACGCCTCGATGCGGGCCCGTATCCATACCAACGCCCGTGCGCTGCCCGGCAATAGCGGTGGTGCCGTGGTCGATGCAGAGGGACATCTTGTCGGCATATTGGCCTCTGGCGATGGCAAGATCAGTGAAATTGTCCCGGCAGCGCATATCACCGCCGTCGTGGCGCGGACCGATAGCAGCCATAGCGCGAGCTTCAGTAAAATTGGCCGCGCCATTCGCGAATGCGCCGACGCGCTGTATGACGCCGGGTCGATCTCCCGCGATCCGCCGCCCGATCTTGTCAGCGTGATCGAGTCACGCTGCATGGCGTCGGGAAACAAGCAGTTGCTGGACCAGGCGGGTCAGAGTTTTGGCCGCTGGTGGATGTTTGACCGCTCGCGGCTGTTCCTCGAACGCAGCCTTGCTCTCGATCCCGACAGTCCGAACAGCCTCATGTCGATGGCGGTGACCCTGCATCTGGATCGCGACCTTGCTGCTGGTCTGCCGATTTTGAAACGTTACCTTGCGATTGACCCGACAAACGCGCAGGCGCTGCGCATGGCGGTGCAGGTGGCCGGCGGCCTTGGCGATCGCGAATTCGGCATGCTGGCGCTGGATTTGATGCGGCGCCACAATCCCGCTGCCGTGCCGCTGGCCGAATCCTTTCTGGAACAGGCCCTTGCCGAGTGAACATTGCCGACGGCAATCCGCCGCCTAGAAACCGAAATCGTCGGTTGGGTCGGGAATCCAGCCATGCACAAGCGGCACGCCGTTCGCCGCGATGGCACGCGATGCGAGGAACGCCTTGATTGCCCGGGTATCGGCTGCCGGATTGGCGTCGAGGAATCGCGCCGCCAGCGCGGCGACACGCGGCACCGCATAGCTGGTGCCACCGGTTTCGGCATAGGCGCCGCGGTGATCAATGACCTCAACCTGTTCCGCCGGCACCATCAGATCGACCGATGTCGCCCCGGTGTTGGAGCCGCGCCCCAGCCTGCCAAACTCATCCGACGAGGTGACGACCAGCATGTTGGCCAGCGGCAAGGCGGCCGGATAGACCGGCATGCGTTCAAGGTCACGCCCGTCATTGCCAGCTGAAACGATGAACAGCATCTGCGGATTTTCCTCTGCCGCCGCGGCAAAGCATGTCCAGTCCGCGCGGTCATCCGATCCCATGGACAGGCTGACAATCCGCACCGACAGGCGCGCCATATGGTCGATCAGATCGGCAAAGCGGCACATCTCGGTGGCCGGAAACCGATAGATGGCGATGGGCGTGTCCGGTGCCTCGCTGGCCAGAACACTGAACACTGTGGTGCCGTGATGCTGCGGAAAATAGGGGGTGCGGCGCGGGTCGGAATCGAAGGGGCGGTCATCATCATCCCAGAAATCATGGCCAAGTGGTCGCCCGTCACCATCGGTCGCGAGATGGGGTTGCAGCGCTGACAGCTGATAATTCACACCCGTATCGACAAGCGCCAGCACCGCGCTGCCGGCTCCGGGGTGAAGACGGGGAAGCGGCGGGTTCTGAGGTTCGATGCTGGCAATACCGGCAAAGTCCGGGGTCAGCACTTCAATGCTGTCAACCGTGCCATCCGGTGCACGCACAAGGCGGCGGGCCTCCAGCGGGCGGCAGGGCGGCAGGGCTCTGACCTGGATCAGGGGGCGCTCAAATTCATCATGAATCTCCACTGTCGCCAGCCGCCAGTCCGGCCCGGGGGGACGGAAGCTGACATCTGTCCTGCCTGCGTTGCTGGGGACACTGGTGGGGACGGTATAGACAGCCTCGCCGCTTTTCTGCGCGGCGTCGATCCATCCGCACAATGTTTCGGGGGTCAGCGCGGCATTGGCCGGTCCGGCGACGACGATGGCAAACAGCAGAAGGGTCGCGGCCCGGTGGCTCATCACCTGACCTTCGGCATCAGTACGAAATCCCATGGCGAGGGCAGCTCGCCGACAGGCACCTCGATCACACTTGGCCCGTCATGCGCCATCGCTATGTCGAGAGCGCCTCGCAGATCATCGGGGGTCGAGGCCGTCAGCCCCTGCGCGCCGAATGACGTGGCAAGGGCGGCAAAATTCGGGCTGCTCAGATCCGAGGCGATGAGACGGCTGTCATAATTGTCGATCTGCAGCCGTCTGACATTGCCGAACGCATGGTCGTTGAAAATGACCAATGTCAGGGGAATGCGGTGATGCACCGCCGTCGCAAGCTCGGTTATCGTGAACAGCGCGCCGCCATCGCCGCTGATCGCGACGACGGGGACGTCGCGGCGGGCATGGGCAACGCCAAGCGCTGTCGCCACCCCGTAACCGAGTGTTCCCTGATAGCCGGTCGAGATGAAGGTCCGCGGTGCGTAGCTGGGGAAGGCAAAACGCGAGACATAGCCGGTCTGGGTCAGTTCATCGACGAAGATTCCCTCTGGCGGC